>DASWZY010000103.1:0-8182 GCA_036407055.1 Binatia bacterium | reverse complement strand
AAAAGACCGCCGCCGTGCTGATGCTCCCGCACCCGCGCGAGCAGGCGATCCGAGTGCTCGATCTCGGCGCCGGCTACGGCGCGCTCGCCATGGCCGTGCTGGAGGACCGCCCGAACGCCACCGCCGTCTGCTACGACGGCTCGGAAGAGATGATCCGCCTCGGCCGCGAGCGCGCGGCGCGCTTCGCCGGCCGCATCGAATTCGTCCACGGCCCGCTCGACGCGCCGGACTGGACGCGCCGCGTCGCGGGGCCGTTCGACGCCGTGATTTCGGCGCGCGCGCTGCATCATCTCACGCACGAGCAGCGCCGCCGCCTATTCCGCGACGCCCATCCGCTCGTCAATCCCGGCGGCTGCTTCGTCAACGCCGACCATTTCGCGCACCTGAGCGACGATTTGAAAGAGCGCTACCGCGTCGCGCGGCGGCGCTGGATGCGCGACGAGGCGCCGCAGCAGCCCTCGGGCGAGAAGCTGCCCCACGGCGCGCACTACAACGGCTCGATGGATCAGGAACTATCGTGGCTGAAGGAAGCGGGTTTTCGCGACGTGGACGTTTTCTGGAAGTTTACGAACTACGCCGTATACGGCGGCTTTCGCTGATCACTTCTGGTAGAGCGCGTCGATGAAGCCGCTCTCGTCGAGT
The DNA here is from genome assembly GCA_036407055.1 of Binatia bacterium. Taxonomy (GTDB): domain Bacteria; phylum Desulfobacterota; class Binatia; order UBA9968; family UBA9968; genus JAJPJQ01. The sequence continues at coordinate 7,540 of DASWZY010000103.1, read as the reverse complement.
TTTTTGACGAAGCGCGCATCGACGATATCCTCGATCTTCACGGATCCGATCTTCGGATTCTGCAGGGACATCAGGCGCTGCGCGTTGCGCATGCCTTCGAGCGTCGGATAGGGCTTGCGGTTGAGCGTGAGCATCTGGTCCTGATACCCTTCCTCGACCGCCGCCATATCGCTCGTGCGGAGATTCTTCATCATGCTCTTGATCACGACCGGCTTGTTCGCCGGCTGGAGCACGAATGCGGCGCTCTCCGTTAGCGCCGTCACGACCTTCTCGACCTGTTGCGGATGCTGGTCGAGGTAGGCGCGCGTTACGCCGACGCCGAGGCCGGGAAAATACACGTTCGCCTTGTAGAGATCGACGAGCAGCGAGAAGCCTTTGCCGACGAGCTGTCTGCTCGTCGTGGGATCGAGCACCGCCGCGTCGATCCGGTGCGTCTCGATCGCCTTCCCCATGGTTATCGGATCGCCGGTCGGTATGAAATTGATGCGGTCGCGCTTGGGCTCAAGCCCGAGCTGCTCGAGCGCGAGCATCGAATTCATCCACGTGCTGCCGACAATCGTCTGCACGCCGATGTTTTTTCCGCGGAGATCGTCGGCCTTCTTGATATCCGGCTGCGCAATCAGCTTCCAGGTGTTTTTGTCGGAGATGCAGCTTAGCATCTTAAATTGATTGCCCTGTGCCACGGCGCCGAGAAACGGCACGCCGGTCGTGAAGGCGATCGGCGTATCCCCGGCGACGAGGCTCGCGAGCATCGTCGGGCCGCCGCGGATGAGAACCGTCTGGGCCTCGACGCCGTGCTTCTTGAAGATGCCCTGCTCGGCGGCGATCCAGAGCGTCAGCGTGCTGGCGGTGATGGACGCCGTGCTGATCTTGACGCGGTCGGGCGCGGCGGCGGCGAAAGCCGCGGCCGGCAAAAATAGAAACAGGACGAAAACGCAGTAAAGCGACCGGATCGATCGACGGGCTGCTCTCATAATACCTTTCGAAGCAACGGAAATTTAACCGATTGTATCCGAAGTGGCGGGAAAGATCAAAGTATATTGCACGAGCGCGATGATTGGCGCGGCTTAATGCAGCGCCGCGACCGTCTCGTCGGCGCTGCGCGGGATGCCGAAGCCGCAGCGCGACTGCACATAGCGGTCGAATTCTTCGTCGGTCGCGAACTTGAAGCGCACCGCGCCTTTCTGATCCCAAAGCTCCGTGGAGGCGACACGGCAGACTTTTTTGCAGCCGTCTCCAGCACAGCCGGGCTCCGACACTGCGATCGTCGCGGCCGTGCCGAGCCGCGGGTCGCTGCCGCGCGCGTCGGCGCGGACGACGAGGCCGGTGCCGACGTAATCGACGGCGGCAAAGCGCCGTTTGGTGCGATCCGGGTTAAGGTCGACCGGCGCCTCGGCCAACGCGCCGCCCAGGACCTCGTGCGTTTCCGCGTCGAACTCGACCTGTTCGCCGGTCGGGAGCGTTACGATCGAGCGTCCGCCGATCACGGCGATCGCCGGAACGTATTTGCGCGGAAAGAAATGCATGACGGTGTTCATCAGCTCGCTCAGCCGGAACTGCCGGTCGCGCGAAGCGGCCCAGTCGCTCACGGAAAGATAAATGTCCTGGCGCGCGCGGTCGTCGAAGCGGAACTGAAAATCGCGGGTGAAAAAGAGATTCTCGTCGATGTTGTAGCGCTCGGGAAGAATGCGGTTTCCGCCGCGGTTGGAGAAATCGAAGCCGACGATCATGCCGTGCGGATCCTCGCGGTATTGCCACGCGAGCGCCAGCGGCGCGCCCAGGTCGCGCGAAAAGACGCGCGTATCGTACTTGGTCGCGGCGCCGGCGAAATCTTTGATCGGCGCCGCGAGATGCGATTCGGGAAAAAGCTCTTTGAGCGCGCGCGCGGCGCTTTGCGGCGAAGCCGCGGGCGCGATTTCGGCTGGGGACTCGGGAGCCGGCTGCGCGGGCGCCGGCGCTTCGGCGAGCAGATCCGGGTTAGCATCCGTCGGCGCGGCGGTCTCAGCCGCCGGAATGGTAGCAACCACTGCCGTCTTCATCCCGCAGCCCTGTTGGAGCAGGATGAGCATTGCTAGCAAAGCCGGATAAAGCGACGAACTGCTACGGATCATAATAAAAATAAAAACGGCGTCCGGACAGGCTACCAGAAACGCTTTCGCGTCGCAAGAAAAATCGGCGCCGTAAACGTCTACGCGGTCTTCGCGACCTTGCGTTTAAGCCAGATCGTTCCGGCGACGGCGAGAAAAACGGCGAGCGCCAAAAGCGCGTAGCTCGCCGGCCCCGGCTGGCGCAGAGTGCGCGCGAACTGGCGGGCGAAAAAATTGATGACGAGGATGCCGGGGGCGAGACCGAGAAGCGAGCCCACAAAATAATTCCACACGGGCAGCCTGAAAGCGCCTGCGACGACATTCACGATCGTGAACGGCGCAACCGGCAGCAGCCGCATCGCCGCGACGGCCATGATGCCGGTCTCGGCGGCCGTCTTCTCGACCGCGCGCCACTTCGCGCCTGCGATGCGGCGCACGAAATCTTTTCCCATGAGACGGCCGGCGCCATAAGTCACCGCCGCGCCCAGCAGGCAGCCGGCGAACGAATAGACCGTGCCGGCGACTGGACCGAAGACGAAGGCCGTGGCGAGGACTAGCAATGGCACGGGAAACGAAACGAAACTGCCGACGATGTAGGCCCCGAAAATAATGACATGCCGCGCGGGATTCTCGCGCAGCGAGACCGACCAGGCGATGATCTTTCGGATGTCGATCTGCTCCGCGAGCGGCGTCCAACGCCACGCGGCGGTCATGGCGAGCAGCAGGAGCACGACGGCGGCCGCTCCCCAGAGCCGCTTCCGCCGCTGTTTGCGCCCTTCCCCGCTCTTGCTCCGCGACCGCTTCGTCTTCGCCGCCGTGCGCGCTTGCACGTTACAGCGTGGCAGGAAAGGGGTCGTTTTGAAAGCCATCTTGAGCAACAGCCCTCGCTCCTTTACACTTTTTATGGAGGATGGGCGGACCGAACGGAAAAGTGGAGACAGCGGCCGATTCCGTCGAGGCGGCGAAGATCTCTGGCCTGCGCTACGTCACCGACGCGATCGCCGGATTCCGCCGCAAACGCAGCGGTCCGACGTTTCGCTACTTCGATCATCACGACAAACCGATCAAAGACAAAGAAACGCTCGCGCGCATCAAAGCGCTCGCAATTCCGCCGGCGTGGACCGACGTCTGGATCAGCCCGCACGCGAACAGCCACGTGCAAGCGACCGGGCGCGACGCGCGCCGGCGCAAGCAGTACCGCTATCACAAGCGCTGGCGCGCGGTCCGCGACCAGACCAAATACGAGCGGATGATCCTCGTCGGCGAGAAGCTTCCCGCTCTAAGGCTTCAGGTCGCGCGCGATCTAGCGCTGCAGGGTCTCCCGCGCGAGAAAGTCATCGCCACCGTCGTAAAGCTGCTCGAGACGACTTTCATCCGTGTCGGCAACGAAGAGTACGCCCGCGCGAACCGCTCCTTCGGCTTAACGACGCTGCGCAACCGCCACGTGAGGGTGAAAGGCGGTACGATCTATTTCCGCTTTCGCGGCAAGAGCGGCGTCGGCCACGAGCTCGAGCTCGCCAACCCGCGGCTCGCCCGCATCGTAAAGCGCTGCCAGGAAATGCCGGGACAAGAGCTCTTCGCCTACGAGGACGAGAACGGCGCGACGCGGACCGTGGAGTCGAGCGACGTCAACGATTATCTCCGCGCGGCGACCAGCGAAGACTTTACGGCGAAGGATTTTCGCACTTGGGCCGGCACCGTTCTGGCCGCGCGCGCCTTCGCCGCCGCCGAGGCGTTCACGTCCAAGACACAAGCGAAGCGCAACGTCGCCCAAGCGATCGACCAAGTGGCGAAGAAGCTCGGTAACACGAGAAGTGTGTGCCAGAAATGCTACGTTCACCCCGCGATCGTGAGGGCCTACATGGAGGGACTGCTCGGCCGGTCGAACGGGAACCACGTGCGGCGGCGCGTCCGCGCGGCTTCGACTAGCTTGAGCGGCGAAGAGCGCGCCGTCCTAAAGCTGCTCAAGCGCCGGCTCAAGACGGTGAACGGCAAAGAAGCGGCGCGCGCCGCCTAAAGCTTTTTATAGGCGAGCCATACTTCTTCCGCCGCGCGGAGCCCGCTCTCGACCGCGCCGTTCATATAGCCCTGCCATTTCGTGCTGGTGTGCTCGCCCGCGAAATAAACCCGGCCGTGCGGCAGCGCCGTCAGGCGGCGCGCGGACGGCGCGCATGATGGATCGAAGAACGCGTACGCGCCGCGCGCCCACGGATCGTCTTCCCAGCTCACGCTTTTCGACGCGACGAGTCGCGCGTGGCCGGTCACGAAGAAATCCAGCTGCGCGGCGAGCGCCTCGGCGCCTCCGGCGGCGAGCAGCTCTTTGGTGGCGTCGCTTGCAGACCCGCCCGCGAGCAGCGTGACGATTCCCCCTTTTCCCTTCTGCTCTTCGCTTCCATCCCACAGCGCTCCGACGTCGAGATCCGTCGCGAGGGCGCGCGGCCTGCCGCGCCGCCGCCACGAGGAGCGGTCGAAGCGCAACAGCGTCTTCGTCGCGCGGCCGTAGCGCAGACGCGCCATCGTTTCGCGCTTGGCGAACGGCAGCGCAGGCGCGAACTCGATCGCGGCCGCGAGCGGCGCCGGCGCCGTGACGACGGCGTAATCGCCTGTGACTTCGAAGCGGCCGCGGCGGCTCTCGGCAATCACCCTGACGCCTTTTTTCGTCTGAAGGATGCGGCGGACTACGCAGCCGAGACGGATTGTTCCCGCGAGCGAGGCCGCCATCTTTTCCGGCAGCCGGTCGTTGCCGCCGCTCAGACGGTAGAGTTTGCGCTCGGCGGGGTTTTCGTCGGCGGCGAATTGCTCGACGTAGACGAGCAGCGACAGCTCATCGGGATCGGCGACGTAGAAGCCGCGCATCGCCGTCGCCGTCGCGCGAATGTCGGCGTCGGCGCCGATCTCGTCGAGCCAACCGGCTATCGAGCGGCGCGCAATCGCCTTGGCGATCGGCCCATCGGGAAGCTCGCCGTTCAGCCGGTAGGCGTGCAGCGAGGGTTCGAGCGCCGACTCGGTTTTGTCCCAGCCGCCCGAAGGCGGGCGCACGCGGCGGCGACCGTCGTCGCCGATGCGATAATGCGCGAAGCCCGACCGGAGGATGCGCGCTTCGGAAAGACGCACCTCGCGCGTCAGTTTGCGGATTTCTTCCTGGTCGTCGTCGATAAACTCGCCGCCGGCTTCGCCGTGCATTCCCGCGAGTCCGCGGAGCGTCAACACGCGGCCGCCGACACGGTCGCGCGCCTCGAGCAGGGTCGCGCGCGCGCCGCGCCTTTCGAGCGCGCGCGCGACGGCCAATCCCGCAAGCCCCGCGCCGACGATGACGACCGATGGTCGCGCCACACTCCCTCCGTTTTCAGTTTAGGCCAAGAATCCAGACTCGGCTACGGGGTTTTACCCGACTTGAATTGGACCCCGAACGCTCCATACTTTTTTTCACGATGCGCCGCGCGAAACTGCTGCTCGTCCTCGTCCTTGTCACTGTCGGCTGCGCAAAAGTTCTCAATGTCGAGAAGATCCCGCCGATCACGCTCGGCGAGGCGAGCTTTTTTCCGACCATCGAGGCGCATACCGACGCCGCCATCACCGCCGGCAACAAAGTCGATCTGCTGCTGAACGGCGACGGCACTTTTCCGCTCATGCTGCGCGAGATCAAAAACGCGAAATCGACCATCACGATGGCTCAGTATCTCGTCGAGGACGGCAAGCTCGCGACGACGTTCGTCGAAGCGTTCGCCGAGCGCTGCCGCGCCGGGGTCGAGGTCAAACTCCTGTGGGACGATCACGGGGCTTCGGGAACCGGAGACTTGAGCTCAAAGCTGACGGACGCCGGCTGCCGCGTCGAGCGCTTCCGCCGCATCGAGGCGCCGGCGCTGCTCCTGTGGTGGAAGCTGCTGCGCTACAACTATCGGAGCCACCGGCGCATCCTCGTGATCGACGGGAAGATCGGCTTCACCGGCGGCTACGGCATCAGCGACGCCTGGACGGGCGACGGACACACGCCGGAGCACTGGCGCGACACCAATGTCCGGGTCGAAGGGCCCGCTGTCAAGTTTTTGCAAGCGGCGTTTTCCGAGAGTTGGCTCGAAACCACCGGCGAGGCGATCGGCGGCGATGGCTATTTTCCGCGCCCCGAGCTGCGCGGCAACGTGCCGGCGCAGGTGGTGCGCAGCTCGCCGATCAGCGGCAGCTTCCAGAACTACATGCTGTATCTGCTCTCGATCAACTCGGCGAAAAAATCGATCCTCATCACCAATCCCTATTTCATCCCCGACGACAATATGAGGGACGCGCTCATCAAGGCTGTCCAACGCGGCGTGCGCGTAGCGGTGCTCGCGCCCGGAAAGCTCGACAGCAAGGTCGCGTATACGGCGAGCCGGAGCGGCTACGGGCCGCTGCTCAAAGGCGGCGTGAAAATTTTCGAGTACCAGCCGGCGCTGCTGCACGCCAAGACGATGGTCGTCGACAGCGTCTGGGCGACGGTCGGCAGCTCGAATTTCGACAACCGCTCCTTCGCGCTCAATCAGGAGATCAACCTGACGGTCTACAACCCGGAGTTCGCAGCGCAGCTCGAAGCCGTGTTCGAGGACGATATCAAACACGCGGATCCGGTGACCTACGCGGAATGGAAATCGCGCGGGATCGGCGAGCGAATGCTCGAGCTCTTCGCCTTCCCGATCAAGGAGCAACTCTAAAAGCCGCGCTCGAGGACGTGCTTTACGAGAAATGGCCACACCTGCGTCGCGTCGGCCTGCATCTCGGCGTAGACGCCGTCCTTCGCCGCCTTGCGCCACGACTCGTTCTCCGAATAGGTGCAGCCGGAAAGGTGGCCGAAGTGCGGCCGGTCGGGGCAGATCCTGATACCGTAGGTAAAGCGGCGGTTCGGAAAGGTCGGCCCGAGGCGCTCGTTGACGATCTCGATCAGCGGCGCGACGTTCTGCACGTTGTTGCGCGGCACGCCGCCGCCGACGGTGAAGATGCCGAAGCGCGGCGACTCGGTCACGATGCGGATCAGCTCCTTGCTGTCGATCTCGAGGTCGACGAGGATCGGCTTTTTTCCCGCCGCCTTGCGCTTCAGGTTATGAATATAGATATCGTTTCCGAGCTCCGAGTCGACGAACGCGGGCACGAACACCGGGACTTTTTTCAGATACGCGGACTTCAGAATGCCGCGCTCGTTCGGGTAATGATCCGCGAGGTGCTTGCCGATGAGCCGATTGAGGATCGTCGGGCTGATCGGCTCGGCGCCGTCGAGCTGCTCGATGACTTCGCCGATGACTTCTTCGACGGTATCGAGATTGGTTTCGGGCTCGAGCGTATCGGTCACGCGGTTGAGCTTGTGCGCCGCGAGCGCGGTGTCGTCGTACTTCGGATTGTATTTATAATGCTTGAGGCCGATCGACGAGACCAGGCCGTGCGCCATGAGCGCGCCGGTCGACGAGATGGCGTGCGTAAGGCCGGAT
>DASWZY010000102.1:0-14838 GCA_036407055.1 Binatia bacterium | reverse complement strand
AGACTGCGAGACGAGAGTAGCTGTCATGATGAGAATCGCCGCAAGAAGCCGTCTCACGAGTCGGATTCTTTCGTGGGAATCAGGACTCCGATCGTCCGCTGCTCGGGTTGGAGATATTTCTTCGCGACCCGAAGAACGTCCTCCGCCGTCACCGCGCGGATCCCGGGAAGATAAGCGTCGATCAGCTGCCATTTCGACAGCGACTCGAACTGCCCGATGCGCATCGCCTGGCCGAAGACCGAATCCTGCCCGAAAACGAATGCCGCCTCGACCTGATTTTTCGCCTTCTGCAGCTCGCGGTCGCCGACGGGCTCGGACTTCATTTTTTCGACGGCGGCGTCGATCGCGCGCTGCACCTCGGCCGGCTCCTTGTCGGGCATGACCTGCGCCGTCATCCCTACCAGCGACGGGCCGATCAGGAAGCCCTCGTAATCGGCGTCGACGGCCGTCGCGATCTGCTTCTCGTAAACCAGATCGTGATGCAGGCGCGAGCTGCGGCCGCCCGCGAGAATGGTGGAAAGCAGATCGAGCGCGAACGCGTCGCGATTGAGTAAATTCGGCGCGTGATAATACTCCGCTAGCAGCGGAAGCTCCGCCTCTTTATTGAGCGCGGCGCGGCGCTCGCCCTGCTGGGGCGGCTCCTCTAATTTGACCGGGGGCGGGTTCGACCGGCGCGCCACCTTGCCGAATTCCTGCTTGATTTTGGCGAGCATCTCATCGGCGGAAAAATCGCCCACGGCGACGATAAAGGCATTGTTCGGCGAGTAATAGGTCTTGTAATGCTGGACCAGATCGTCGCGCGTGAGATTCAAGATGTCCGACATCCAGCCGATAACGGGCCGGCGATACGGATAAACCATGTACATGACCGCGCTGGCGATCTCGGAGAGCGCCTGGTCGGGGTTGTCTTCGGTTCTGAGGCGGCGCTCCTCCATGACGACGGCTTTTTCGTTTTCGAAAGTCGGTCCGTCGAGAATCGCGTTCGCCATCCGGTCGGCTTCGAGCTCGATCGCAGTGCCGATCTTGTCCCGGCTCATCGTCGCGAAATACACGGTATAATCGTACGAGGTAAAGGCGTTGGAGTTGCCGCCGTTCCTTGCGATGATCTTCGCGTACTCTTCGGGCTTCACCGTCGGCGTGCCTTTGAACATCATGTGCTCGAGAAAATGCGACAGGCCGCTCTTGCCGTCGATCTCATTGCGCGAGCCGACTCGGTACCAGACCTGGAACGTCACCGCCGCGCTCTTGTGGTCTTCGAGCAGGAGAACTTTGAGACCGTTGTCGAGAGTTGTTTCTTTCACGGGAAAATTTTGCGCCGCGGCCGGCGCGGCCGCAGCCGCTAAAAAGAGCGCGACGAGACCCAGCAGACGCATTTATTCAGGAATACAGGAACGGCGCGAAAGAGCAAGGGCCGGCGCGTGTTGACAGTATCAGGTCCGGGAAATAGGATGACTTTCTTGGAGGAATCATGCGCAACGTGACGGATATGCGGGAGTACATCCAGTGTCTCGAAGAGATGGGCGAGATCAAGAAGTTCGACGGCGCCGATCTCAAGATCGAAGTCGGTGCGCTGACTGAGCGCGCGGCGGAAAAGGAAGGACCGGCGCTGCTCTTCGGCGGCTTCGCCGGCTATCCGCCGGGGTTTCGCATCATCTCGAACGCCTTCCGCACGTGCAAGCGCACGGCGCCGGCGATGGGCCTGCCGGAGGATTTGAACGGCATCGAGTATCTTTACGCGTGGCGGAAAAAGCTCGCGGCGTTCAAGCCCGTTCCCGCGCAACAGGTCGAGGGTGGACCCGTCTGCGAAAATCAAATGGAGGACGGCGAAGTCGATCTTTATAAATTCCCGACGCCGAGCTGGCACGAGCTCGACGGCGGCCCTTACATCGGCACGGGCTGCGGCGTCATTACCAAAGATCCCGAGACCGGCAAGGTCAATGTCGGCACTTATCGCGTGATGGTGCAGAACAAGAACACCGTCTCGGTCAAGATGAACATGGGCAAGCACGGCCGCCTCGCCTTCGAGCGCAGCCGCGCCGCCGGCAAGCCGCTGCCGGTCGCGATCACGCTCGGCCAGGCGCCGAGCGTTTTCTTGGCGGCGCAGATGCCGCTGCCGCCGGACGTGAACGAATACGAATTCGCCGGTTTTCTTCAGGGCGCGCCGGTGCCGGTGCTGCGCGGCGCGGTGACCGGGCTGCCGATTCCCGCCAACGCGGAGATCGTTCTCGAAGGCGAGATGCCGCCGATGCCGGACAAGGAGATGCCGCGGGAAGGACCGTTCGGCGAGTGGCCCGGCTATTTCACAGAAGCGAACGTCGGCGAGACGCCGATCATGAACGTCAAGCGCGTCTACTATCGGAACGATCCGATCATGCTCGGCGCGCCGCCGCTCAAGCCGCCGGCGAGCTATCTGCCGATCGCGCTCGGGGCCGCCACGCTGTGGGAGCAGCTGGAGAAAGCCGGCGTGCCGGAGATCAAAGGCGTGTGGGGCTTTGTCTACGGCGGCCAGCCGGGTCCGTTCACGGTTATTTCCATCAAGCAGCGCTACGCCGGTCATTCGAAGCAGGCGTTGCTCGTCGCCGCCGGCGCGCGCGCCGGCGCCTACGGCGGGAAATTCGTCGTCGTGGTCGACGACGACATCGACATCACCAATCCCTACGACGTCATCTGGGCGATCGCGACGCGCTGTTACGTGCGTGACGGCATCGACGTCGTGAAAAGCGTCTGGGCATCGGTCTGCGAGCCGGCGATGCCGCCCGAGGAGCGCTCGCCTAAAGGTTACGTCTCCGACCGCGTGCTGATCGACGCATGCCGGCCCTACCGCTGGATGGATGATTTCCCGGCGGTGAACGCTTTCGAGAAAGAGATCAAAGACCGCGTGGAAAAGAAGTGGAAAATTTAACGCGGAGAAGCTGACATGGAAACGCTGCAGCTATTGAGTCTCGCGCTCGGCAGCGCCTGGACGTCGGGCATCAATCTCTACGCTACGGTCGCGGCGCTCGGCATCGCCGGCCGCATGCAGTGGGTCGATCTGCCCCAGGGGCTCGAAGTGCTGATGGACCCGATCGTCATCGGCATGGCGTGCGTCATGTACGTCGTCGAGTTCTTCGCCGACAAGGTGCCTTATTTCGACAGCGCGTGGGACACGCTGCACACGTTTATCCGGGTGCCCGCGGGCGCGATTCTCGCGGCAAAAGCGCTCGGCCCGATGAATCCGGCGCTGGAACTGGCGGCGATTCTCGCCGGCGGCTCGCTTGCCTTCGCGGCGCACGCGACTAAGGCGACGACGCGGCTCGCGATCAACGTCAGTCCCGAGCCGTTCAGCAACTGGGCCGCGAGCGTCGGCGAGGACGTGACGGTTCTCGGCGCGCTGTGGCTCATCTTCCACCATCCGCTCATCATGCTGCTTTTGCTCGCGCTCTTTATCGCGCTCGCGATATGGCTGATTCCGAAGCTGTTCGGCGCGGCGAGGCGCGGCTTCCAGGCGCTCCGGCAGCGCCTGCGCCGAAAACAAGTGCCCGACCCGAACCTGAACACACCGTGAAAGACGAACTACGTAATAAATATCCGCCCGTCCCGCTCACGCTCGAAGGCTCCTACGTCCTGCACCAGATGTTTCGCTTCCGCAGGCCGGCGTGGAAGCGCCTGGATAAAAATCGCAAAACGGCGGGCGACGAAGCCGCGGCCCTTCTCGGCTCGATGGAGCAGAGCAAAGAAGAACCGAGCGCCGTCTTCTCGCTCCTGGGGCACAAGGGCGATCTCCTCTTCATCCATTTTCGCCGGACGCTCGAAGCTCTGAACGCGGCGCAGCTTGCGGTCGCCGATCTCGACCTCGCCGAATATCTCGAGCTTGCGACGTCCTACGTATCGGTCGTCGAGCTCGGGCTCTACGAGGCGACGGTGCGGCTTTACCAGAGCCTCGCCGAGAAAGGTTTGCAGCCCGGCTCGGCCGAATGGAATCAGGCGGTCGCGGCGGAGCTCGATAACCAAAAGAAGGTGGTCGCGACGCGGCTCTTCACGCCGATTCCCCCGCGGCGCTACGTCTGCTTCTATCCGATGAACAAGCTCCGCGGCGAGACGAAGAACTGGTACTCGGCGGCGATCGAAGATCGGCAGAAGATGATGGCCGAGCACGGCGTCATCGGCCGGAGATATGCCGGACAGGTGACGCAAATCATCTCCGGGTCGATCGGCTTCGACGATTGGGAATGGGGCGTCGATCTGTTCGCCGACGATCCGCTGGTGTTCAAGAAGCTCGTTTACGAGATGCGCTTCGACGAGGCGAGCGCCGTCTACGGTCAGTTCGGAACATTTTATGTCGGGATTCGACTTCCTGCCGCAAAGCTCGGAATGTTTCTGGAAGGAAAAAATCCCGCTTAAATCCGCTCTAGCCAGTCCTCATGCAGATCGACGCGGACTTTGTCCGTGCTATTCGTCCCGAAGACTTCTTTCACCTCGAACGCGACGGTATAGAGCGGAGGATAGTGGCCGCGGTGATCGCGCAGATTGCTGATGACGCCGTGCGTTTCGACGACGACGCCTTTTTTGCCGCGAATGTATTTCGGCGTGCGCGGGTTTCCCGCCGCGTTTTCCAGTTTTACCGCGACACGGTCGCCGACTTTGAAACTGCCTGAAGTTTCCATCAATAGTCCCGCGGGCGCGGCTTGGCGTGGCCCCACGGCGTTTCTTTCTGATGACCGATCTCGGCCGGGGTCGTCGCCTCGCCTGCACCGATGAGGCTATCAATGGTAACGAGCTTCGCGAGCTCGGCTTCCTTCATGCCTTCGCTTCCCGCGGGCCGCCGCGGGATGACCATATAGCGCACGTCCGACGTGCTGTCGTGCACGCGCACTTCCATATTCGCGGGGAGCTTCAGCTCGAACATCTCTTCCAGGATCGCGCGCGGATCGGCGATGATGCGCTTTTTGTAAATGTCCTGCTTGTACCACCACGGCGTGTCGCCGAGGAGATCGTACGGATAACACGAGCACAGCGTGCAGACGATCACGTTGTGAACGTTTTCGGTGTTCTCAAGCACGCCGAGCTTGCCGAGGCGCCCCGGAGGAATCCCGAGCTCGCGCAGCGCGGGGCGTCCTTCGCTGACGAGCCGGCGTTTGAATTCCGGGTCAGCCCAGGCGCGCGCGACGATCCGCCCGCCGTGCCACGGCCCGGCGCTTTTCACCGCCTCGCGGTTTTTATTCAACGCTTCTTCGCTGAGCACGCCGTTTTTAATCAGCGCGCCGGCCAGCACGTCCAGCACCCTCCGGTTTCGCTGCACGTCCGCAGTCAATTGCGCAACGCGTTCATCGAGCGAGCCGGCGTACTCGCGGCGCGTTAGGCGGAAGAATTCATTGTAGTCGCCGCGCTCGACGCGTGTGTCCTCGGTCACGACGTCGACGTTGCCGCCGACGCTGGATGTGACGAGGCCGATCTCGCGCACGTAGTCGTCCAACGCGTCTTCGAGTGAGCGTATACGCGCTTCGAGATCCTTCGCGTCGCCATCGCTGCTTTGCGTCTCGGCGTTTCCGGCAGCGGCGTCGAAGAGGTCGCCGAACGCGAGAATGCCGCGGCGCAGGAATGTGAAGACGCGCGGCTCGATGCGCTTGGCGCGGTAATATTCGAGGTCTTCCTCGACGGCCCTCACGTGCGCCTCGAAATCGTGCATGTGGCTGCCGCCGTGCGGCGCGTGATCGGACATGTGTTACCTCCGAACGTGAAATGCGATTCGAGTTAGCTCTACGCCAAAGAAACGGCCATTTCAATTCTCACACCGCGCGCAGCGCGCCGACGATGTCGAGGCGCGCGGCGCGAAACGCCGGCAGGAAGCCGCCGAGCAGCCCCATGACGAGAGCGAACGCAAACGCGCTCGCCGCGATCGGCGTCGATAGCGAGAAGGAAAACGCCAGCTCGGAGAAGGACGTGAAGTTGAGCGTCGAGATCGTGACGAGCTGGAGCAGCGACGCGAGCGCGACGCCGACGATCGCGCCGGACAGCGCGAGCAGCAGCGCCTCGCCGAGAAAAGCGACGAGAATGCTGCGGCGCTGGAAGCCCAGCGCCCGCAGCGTGCCGATCTCGGTGGTGCGGTTCGCGACCGCCCCGTACATCGTGATCATGGCGCCGATGGTCGCGCCGATGCTGAAGATGACGGTGATGAAGAGTCCGAGGATGCGGATAAAGGTCGCCATCATCTCGGACTGCTCCTCGAAGAATTTTCTTTCGATCTTCGCGTCGTAATGGAGCAGCCGGTTGTCGGCCTCCCACGCGGCGACGAACGCGGGGAAGGCTTCGGGGTCGCGGAGCTTGAGCGTGAGCGTAGAGTAGGAGGTCCGCTTGAAAGCGTCCATGATCTGGTTCGAGTCGCCCCAGATCTCCGAATCGAAGCCGCTGCCGCCGGAATCGAAAACGCCGACGACGGTCCACGAGCTGCCGGCGAATTTGATGCGCGAGCCGATGCTCGCGTTGGCGAAGCGCTGCGCGATCGAGCGGCCGACGATGATCTCGCGCGCGCCCCAGCGGAACAGCCTGCCGTCGACCAGCCGCACCTGCGGGCGCAGCTCGAACGCCGGCGGCTCGACGCCGCGCACGGTGACGTTGCTCATGCCGCCGGAAAGCTTCTCCATGTTGATGATGACGACCGCCTCGCGCGAGCTGAGAGGCATGCCGGTCTCGGAGCGCGCGACCTGCGGCATTCCTGTCGCGAGCGTCGCCACGTCGCGGTCGAGCACGCTGAGCGTCTCGCTGTTGGCAGCCTTCCGTAGAATGAGGACGTTTTCCTCCGAGCCGGTAGACCTGAGCGTCTGCCGGATGCCGTTCGCCATCATGAGCACGGCCGCGAACACGAAGACGACGAGCGCGATGCCGAGCACGGTCATCGCCGCCGTGAGCCGGCGCGCGCCGAAGCTGCGGAAGATGTAGCGGAATGGAATCGTCATCGTTTCGCCTCAGCCGATATAGCGCAGTCCCTCGACGATTCTGATGCTCATGGCGCGCCGCGCCGGGATGAGAGCGGCTATCAGCCCTACGGCCACGCCGGCGATCGTGCCGAAGACGATCGTCCTAGGCTCGACATAAAAGATCGGGAACCAGCCCTTCGGCAGCGCGTTCTGGAAGCCCTCGACCGCCGGAAACGTCACCGCGAGACCGACGGCGCTGCCGATGACCGACAGGATCAGCGACTCGCCGGTGATGAGCACGAAGATATGCCGGGCGCTGAATCCCAGCGTCTTCAGCACGGCGTACTCGTGCGTGCGCTCGCGGGCCGCCATGATCATTGTGTTGGCGAGCACGAGCAGGATGATGCCGATGATCACGAAGGACATGACATCCATCGCCGTCATGACCGAACCCATCGAGGAGAGAAAGCTCTGCTGGAAGGCGCGCTCGGTCTCCGTTTTGGTCTCGGCGCGGCTGTTGGCGAACAGTCCGTCGATTGCCGCCGAGACCGCGCCGGCCTCCTCGGGATTCGATATCCGGCTCACATACCAGCCGACCTGCCCTTCGCGGCTCGACTTCTCTTTCCGCGCCTGCTCTTCCAGGTACTGCCAGTGAAACAACATGCTGGTGGGGTCGGTCGTCTTGTCGCGCGGCCGGTAGATGCCGCGCACGACAAACTCCCAGCGGCCGGGAAAGATGTCGCCTTCGAGCGGCATGACGTCGCCGATCTTGAGCTTGTAGCGCTGGGCGATCTCGCTGCCGATGATGCAGGCGTTGCGCTCGCGCTTGAACGCCGCGAGCTGGTCCGGCGGAACGAGAAACTCCGGATAGACGTCGAAGAAGCTGTTCGAGTCGACGGCCAGGCGCGCGAAAAACTGGTTCTTATCTATGTACACGCCTGAGAACCAGACCGCGAACGTGACGCGCTCGACGCCCGGCACGCGCGTGATGCGGTCGCGATAGGCGTAGGGCAGCGGGAAGACGAAAGAGACCGCGTGGCGCGTGATCAGGCGGTTCGCGGCTGACGCCTCGACGCCCGCGTTCCACGCCGTCACCACGGTGCGCAGCAGCATGAACGCCAGGACGGCGACCGCGATGCCGACCGCCGTCAGCAGGCTCCGGAGCTTGTGACGCAGCGTGTTGCGCCATATGAGCTTCAGTAACTCCACTTTACAAAACTTTACACCAGCTCGCCTTTGTCGAGCCGCCGGATCGAGCGCGCGCGCTCGGCCGCGTGCGGATCGTGCGTCACCATGAGAATCGTCTTGGCGATCTCGCGGTTGAGACGGTCCATGAGACCCAGCACTTCCTCGGCGGAGTTCTTGTCGAGGTCGCCGGTGGGCTCGTCGGCGACGAGAATGGTCGGGTCGGTGACGATCGCGCGCGCGATCGCGACGCGCTGCTCCTGCCCGCCGGAGAGCTGGCGCGGGTAGTGGTCCATGCGGTCGCCGAGCCCGACGATCGCGAGGGCCGCCTCGGCGTGCGCGCGCCGCTCGGGCTTGGCGAGTCCGCTCAGGAGCAGCGGCAGCTCGACGTTCTCGACCGCCGTTAAAACCGGAATGAGATTATAAAACTGAAAAATGAATCCCACATGCTGCGCGCGCCACTCGGCGAGCTCGCCTTCGCTCAGCTCTGTCAGGTCGGTTCCCGCTACCACGACGCTGCCCGCCGTCGGCCGGTCGATGCCGGCGATGAGATTCAGCAGCGTCGTTTTGCCGGAGCCCGACGGGCCCATCAAGGCAACGAAATCGCCGGCGCCGATTTCCAGCGAGATGTTTGTCAGGACCGGGATTTCCAGATTCTCGCGCCGGTAGGACTTCGAGACGTTTCGGATCTCGATCAGCGGCGGCATCAAATCGGCGCGCGGAGGGATCGGGCGGGAAGAATACATGCCGCCTCATTCGACGATGGTGAAAAGCTCCTGCGGTCGCTGCACGCCGCGGAGCGCGTAGCGTCCCACCGAGATGAGCCTTGACCTCGCCTCGCCCATGGCGGCGGCGAAGGCGGAAGAAACCAGCAGCGGCTGTTCGACGGAACGGCACATCGCGGCGATCCGGCTCACCTCGTTGACGGCGGGACCGATGACGGTGAAGTCGAGCCGCTCCTTGCTACCGATGTTGCCGTAAAACACGTCGCCGAAGTGTAGCCCGAGATAGATTTCCGTGACCGGCAAACCGAGCGCGACGCGGTCCAGGTTCGCCTCGGCGACGCCCTCCCGCGCGCGCGCAGCGGCGAGGAGCGCCGCCTCGCACGCACGGCCGCGGTTTTCCGAGGTGAAGATGGCGAGCGTGCCGTCGCCGATCAATTTTAGCACGTCGCCGCCCTCGTCGTGGATCGCCGAGATGACGGCGTCGGCGTAGTGATTGAGGAGCGGGATGATTTCCTCCGGCGTCGACGCATCGCTCAAGCGCGTGTAGCCGCGGAGATCGCTGAACCAGAGCACCGCCTCGAGGCGCTCGGGCACCCCGCGTCTGATGCGCCCTTGGAGAACTCGCCGGCCTGGGTCGCGCCCGAGGTAGGTCTCGACGAGCGTCCCGGCGACGTGCGCGAGCGAGGCGGACTTCACCGCGAGCGCGAGGAACGGCATGAACCGGCGTATCTCTGCGATTTGATCGTCGCTGAATCCTTCCGGGGCATCGGTTGCCCAGGAAGAATAGACGCAGTCCATGGCGCCGATAATCTCGTCGCCCGTGAAGCGGCTCGCGAGCGCGACGTAGTCTGTGACGCCGTCGGCGCGAAGCTCGGGAAAGATAGAAAATTCCTTTTCGGTTTCCGCCGTCAGACGCCGTCGCAGCATGGTATCGCCGGATTGTTCGAGACTGTAAAACGGGCTCCGCTGCCAGCGGCCGAGGTCGTCCTCGCTGCGGCCATATTGCGTCAGCGTGGTCTCCTTCTGCGCGCGCGTCCAGCGGAACGCCTGTCCCTCGTAAACCGGATGCAGCGTGTCGATCAATACGATCGCGCGCGCGATCGGCAGGCCGGCCGCGGTCTCGCGCGCGCAGACGCCGGCGAGCATTTCGGATTCGCTCCGCCCCGCGAGCGACGATTCGGTGATCCAGAGCGACAACTCGGAGAATTCGCAATCGTTCATCGCGCTCACTGTCCCTTCAAAGCGACTCTGCCGCCGGCCTCGATGCGCTTGTCGACGTCGGCGATAACTTTATCGCCGGCTTTGATGCCGGACCGGATCTCGGCGTAGCTTCCGACGCGGCTGCCCAACGTCACGGGGAGTTCGACGGCGCGGCCGTCGCGGATTTCATAGACCACCTGGCGCCCGTTGCGCTCGGCCACGGCCGCGGCGGGAACCGCCAGCACCGGAGCGCTCTCCACTTGCGCGGCGGCCTCTTTCGGCAGGAAGCCGATCTTGGCGCTCATCTCCGGCAGCACGCGGCTGTCGTACGATTTGAATTTTATTTTCACCATGACCGTCGCCTTCGCGCGATCCGCGGTCGGCACGATTTTATCGACGTAAGCGGGATAATGACGGTCGGGATATGCGTCGAGCGTCACGACGCAGGGCTGCCCCGAGAAGACGCGCGTCAGATTCGCCTCGGCGACGTCCGCTTCGACCTCGAGCGAGCTCAAATCCGCGATCGTGACCACGGCGGCGCGCGAGCTTACCGCGCCTGCGAGCGGCGCGACGATCTCTCCGACGTCCGCGTTCTTATTGAGCACCGTACCATCGAACGGGGCTACGATGCGCGTGTATTCGACGGCGGTCTCGGCCTCTTTGACGGCCGAGCGCGCCGACTCGATCGACGCGACGACTCGGTTGTAGCGCGCCTCGGCCGCGTCATAATCCGCCTGCGCGACGAGATTTTTCTTCAGCAGGATTTTTTGGCGCTCGAGCGACTGCTTGGCGTCGTGAAGATCGGCCTCGCTCATGCGCATATTTTGCTTCGCGCGCGCGAGCGTCGCCATGACGTCGCGGTCTTCGAGGCGTGCGATCACCTGCCCTTTTTTGACCGTGTCGCCTTCCTCGACGCCGAGATAGACGAGCTGGCCCGTGCCTTTCGAGGCGACGGCGGCCTTGCGCCGCGCCGCAACGTAGCCGCTGGCGGTAAGCACCGCCTGGGCTTCCGCCGGAGACAGCAACGCCGCGGTCGCGAGCTGCACTTCGACGCGCGGCGAGAGCATCTCCCGCCAGAGATAAAAGCCTCCGGCGACAACGAGCACGGCGATAATGCCGACGAGCCCGCGGCCGGGCCGCCGCGATGCGCGGTGAGCAGCCGCCGGGCGGCTTCTGTCGATGCGCAGCGTAGATAGATCAGGCTCTGGCTTTGACATGGGTATTAAACCATTAAGCCGGTTAAACGGCGCGATTTCAACCGGCGGAATCGGCAGGCCGCAGAAACCGCAACAAATTCAGCAAGGAAGGGATGGGTGTGGCGCGCGGGAGGGTTAAAAAGCGCGAGCTATTGCGGCGAGCCGGATGTCCGTACGCTGGCCATATCGTCCGGCGGAATGATGATCTTCTGGCCGACGAAGATGAAGTTGGGCGTCTTCAAAGCTTGTTTATTGGCTTCGAAGATGCGCGTCCACTTCTTTACATCGCCGTAGTATTTTTGCGCGATGAGCGCCAGCGTATCGCCCGGCTGAATGGTATATTCATGCGCTGCCGCGCCGGCCGTTCTGGCCGGCATGGCGGCAGGCTGCTTTCGTTTTTCCTGAGCGGCGCCGGCCGCCTTCGCTGATGAAGCGTCCTTCGACGCCGCGGCCGTCGCCGTTTTAGGCCCGGCCGAAGCGAGTGCCGGTCGCGATTTGTAAAGCTGATCGATAAAGCCGGAATCGTCGAGCTCTTTGATGTACGTCAGGTCGACGAACTGCTCGGGCTTGGCCGTCTGCGCCCTGGGCTCGACGGCGGCCATCTCGCCAAGGATCATCTGAATGCCTTTGAGCGTCGGGTAAGGCCGCTCGGGCACCAGCGTCAGCCCTACGCCTTCGTAGGTTTCCCTCAAAGCGTCGGCATCGTCTATTTTCAAATATTTTTGCAGGATCGCCATCGATTCTCTGGGGTGGGTTTTGTAGTAATGGATCGCCTCGACGTACGCTTTCATCAGGCTGCGAAAGACCTCGGGACGGGATTTGAGCAATGAGCGCGTGGTCGCAAGGCCGGCCGCCTGATATTCTAGCCCCAGCATCTGGAGGTCGGCGAGAACTTTCATGCCCATCCGCTTGGCCTTGAGCGTCAACGGGACCTCGAGCATCACGCCCTGCACGCGGCCGGTTTCGAGCGCCGAGAAACGCTCGGGCTGGGTGCCGATCTCGACGATGCTCACGTCCTTTCCGGGCGCGAGGCCGTACTTGTCGAGCGCAAAGCGCGTCGCGAAATCGGACGAGCTGCCGGCGCGGCTCACCGCCAGCGCCTTACCCCTCAAATCGTCGGGCCGCTGGATCGTTTTGTCGACGATCAGCTGGTAGTTCATCGTATTGAGCAGCGCGCCGATCAGAACGACATCGGCGCCTTGAAGACTCCGCTGCACGACGGACGGACCCGGCACCTGCGCCAAAGTCGCATAGCCCGACGTCAGCACCTGGACCGCTTTCGGACCGCCGGTGACCTGCACCAATTGGACCTCGAGTCCGTACTTGCGAAAAATCCCGGCCTCGTAGGCGACCCAGCCGGGCGCCTGGTTGCTCGAAGTGCCTGCGTAAACAATCGTGATGTTTCGCGGGCGCTGCTGCTGGGCGTGCGCTTGAGGCGCCGGGCTGAAGACGAGAATGACCAGCAGCGAAAGGAATACGAATGGAGCTAGGGACGGCGACGGGAGGATTACTTTACGTCGCGATCGGGGCATCTTTTCTTTCTCCGCCGCGCGGCGCGGCGGGTATCGAACGGGTCTGGCTCAGGCGCACCATCGCGGCTTTGAGGCTCGCGCGCATCCTTCCCAGTGACTTCGCGAGGTCGCCGATCTCGTCGCTCGCCTCGACGCCGATCGGCATATCGAGGTCGCCGAGACTGATCCTGTCGGCGACATGCGTCAGGCGCAAGATCGGCCGGATGATGTCGCGCGCGAGCAGAATCGAAAGCGCAACGCCAACGGCGGTCAGCGCCAAAATGATACCGATGAGTGGAAAAAGCGCGGCGCGGATCTGCTCTTCGACGACGTCGCCCCAAATCGCCACGTGGGCAGTGCCGACCTGCCCGCCGAGGATCGGCACGCGGGTCTCGTAAACGGTTTTGCCGCGAAGCGTCAGCTCCTGCTGCGCCGGCTGCCGGCGGACATCTGCAGTAACGGGCTCGCGCACCTCCGGCGGAAGCGCCGCCGGACTTTGCGCGAGGACTTCGCCCTTATTGTCCTGAATGTAAGCGTAGGCCACTCCTTCGAGGAGAGCCGACTTGGCGACCACGCTGTTGAGCTCGAGCGCATTGCGCGCGATGACGTGCCCGGCGGCGGCGTCGCTCATGATCGTGGCGATCGTAAGCGCGCGCTGGTCCACCTGTGCCCGCAGCGCCCGGACAGTCAGGTGGTAAACGACGCCGATAACGAGCAGCGCGAAAACGACGATAACGCCGGCGAGCGTCCCCACGATCTTCATTGTGAGGCCGATACGCCGCGAGCCCGCTTCCAGCGCCATGGGCACGCTGCGGGCCTCGATCGAAACCGTCGACTGACTCATTTCTCCTCCGAGAGAAATTCCTGGGACATGAGCTGCTGGAAGCGGCGCCTGAGCGAGTCTTCCAAAATCTCGCAGCTGGTCGACTCGACGAGCTCCGGCAGCCGCGATCTCGGAAAGGCGTCGAAGTCTTCGCCTAGCGCGGAAACCTGGTCACGGAGGACGAGCGGCGCCATCGGGCCCATCGCTTCCGTCAATGAGATGATCATCGACTTGAGAAACTCCGGCGTGAGGACGTTCGCACGGCTTTCCGCATGGCTCGTGTCTTCCGGCAACGGGGCCGCCGCAGGCTCCGGCTCCGTATAGACCTGAAACGACGAGATCGGCTCGGCCGGTGCGGCGGCTTCCTGCTGGTATGTTTCCTCGACTTCGGGCTTCGTTGTTTCGGTCGCGACCGCCGTGTCCACATCGCCGAAAGGCGCCGGTGACTGCTTAAACGCTCCTGTTTCGGGCTGCTCGTCCTGTATGTGATCAGCGTCGCCGGCGAAAATCGCTGTTTCGCGCTCGCGTTGGAGCCGGTCGATCAATTCCGAGAGGCGGTCCGGACCGCCTTCGGGCGGCAGCGGCACATGCTCATCGGCGGCTTCTTCGTCAAAGGGCCGCCGTGCGGGGACAGCCTCTCGCAATTCCTCGTCGCTCTCGAAGACCGGACGAGGCGGCCTTGGCGGCCGCTCGGGAATCCTGCCGCCTCGGGCGCGCGCGGCATCTTCCGCGGCGGAAACGAGCGACCGATCGTCGGCGACGTCGCGGATGATCGCGGCGCTTACGCGCTTCTCGCCCATGCTATAGGCGGTGATCAGCCCGTTATCGCAGAGAATATTGATGAGTCGAGGGATCCCGCCCGAGCAGGCGTGAATCGCCTCGAGCGCCTTCGAGGTGAATATGAAAGGCGTGCCGCCCGCGATATCGACGCGCTTGGCGATGTACTCCGAGCATTCGGCGAGGTTCAGCGGTTTGAGATGGTGATAGAGCACCACGCGCTGCTTCAGCTGCCGCAGGCTCGGCATGTTCAATTTGACCGCCAGCTCGGGCTGGCCGGCCATGACGATCTGCAGGAGCTTGCAGTCGGAGGTCTCCAGATTCGAGAGCAGCCGGATGCTTTCCAGCACCTTGGGGGAGAGGTTCTGCGCTTCGTCGAGGATCAGCGTGACGTTCTTGCCGTTATGGTACGAATCCAGCAGCAGCTGATTGACGAGCTTTAAGTAGGTGTGGACGTTCTGGCGATCCTCGCGAAACGCCGTGAAGCCCAGGTCTTCGCACATGTCGCGCAGAAGATCCTTCGACTGG
>DASWZY010000101.1:0-12527 GCA_036407055.1 Binatia bacterium | reverse complement strand
TTTCCGCCAAAAATTACTCGGTAAAAATTTTCTGTGACCCTTATTTTTTTACCAGCGGGAGAATAGGGCCGAAAACCCAAGTATATGATTTTGCAGACTTTTGTGGTTGGCATGCGCCTTGCCCCTAAGGCTAGGCATGACTCGCATCAAGGGCACAACCAATGTTGCGCGGGCACAGCGGCAAAAATGCAAAGTTTGCGGCTGCTCCGACAAGTTCGATTTTCACGTCCCGGACACGATGTGGGAGAAGGTCGTGCCGCCGCGCTACCGCAATAAAGTCGTCTGCCTCGGCTGTTTCGACAAATTCGCTTTCGAAAAGCAGGTCGATTACAGCGATTCGCTCGAGGTCCTCTATTTCGCGGGGGACCGCGCCGTGTTCAAATTCACTGCGGTATCGGCCGAGAAGATCTGACGATCGCTTCTCTCGCGATCGTCCCGAATGGAAAGCGCCGGCGGGGCCGCGGCTGCGGCCCCGCCCCAGGTTGTTTTTTATTTTTCCTGTAGCGCTTCGTGTACTTTGCCGACCATTTTGGCCGTGGGGGTGAGGGTCTGATCGCCTTCGTCTTTCCACTTCGAAGGGCAGGCCTCGTTGGCTTTCTTCGCCAGGTACATATTCGCCTTGAACTTCCGCATCATCTCGTCGATGTTGCGGCCGAGATTGTAGAAGTTGACCTCCGCGTTCATCAGAACGCCTTGAGGATTGATGATGAAAGTGCCCCGCAGGTCTAGGCCGCTTCCTTCGTCGTAGACGCCGAACTCGCGCGAGACCTTGCCCGATCTGTCGGCGCCCATTGAATACTTCACTTTCGCCAGCTCCTTCTCGTTCTCCTGCCACGCCTTGTGCACGAACTTCGTGTCCGTGCTCACGGTCACGATGTCGCATCCCATCTTCGCGAAACGGTCGTGCTGCTCTGCCAGAGCAGCGAATTCCGTCGCTCAGACGAACGTGAAATCGGCCGGGTAGAAAAATAGAATCGTCCAGCGCTTTTTCTGGATCTGATCCTTCAGGCTGAACGTGCCGAAATCGCCTTTCGTCGGCTCGTAGGTCTCAAGCTCGAAATCCGGCACCTTCGTGCCCAATTTAATTTCCGACATTTTGGTCTCCTCCTATGATCGCGCCCTAATTGATTGCCTGTAAGCCGACCGGCTACGCTTCGTCTTTATACGATCAGGATTCCGATGCCAAGCGCTACCTGCCCACCTCGACAATCACCTCCGTCTCGACGGACGCGTTCCTGCTGAGCGACGAGACGCCGACGGCGGCGCGCGCGTGCTCGCCGCGGCTGCCCCAGAGCTTGACATAGAGGTCGGACTCGCCGTTGACGACCTTCGGCATGTCGGTGAATCCCGGCGCGGTATTGACGAAGCCCAGCACTTTGACGATCCGCTTCACGCGGTCGAGGCTGCCGAGCGCCGCCTTCATGATGGCGAGATGATTGAGCGCGCAGTTGCGCGCCATCTCGTAGGCCTGCTCGACGGTTACCGCGTCGCCGACTTTTCCGAGATATTTCGGCGGCTCCCCGTTCAGCCGGCCGATGTTGCCGCCGACGAAGAGCAGATTGCCGACGCGCACGCTGCCGATGTAGGTCGCCGCCGGTGTCGGCGGGCGCGGCAGCTCAAGGCCGAGCTCTTTCAGGCGCGCCTCGACGCGGCTCGTTTTTGTGTTTTTCTTTCCCGGCATAATCAAATCCTCCTTGCGGTTGCAAATCTCCGCCGCAGCGGATCATATGGGGAAGCGCCGCAAAAGTAAAAAGAGGCGGGGACAACGATTGGCCGAATCCAACGTCGAGCGAAAAAAAGAATGGCCGCAGCTTCTGGTGATCTGCCTCGGCGCGTTTCTCTTTTTCAACAGCTTCGGCAGCTTGAACGTCGCGCTGCCGAACATCCAGGCCGAGTTCGGCAGCAGCCTCGCCGCGCTCCAGTGGGTGTCGATGATGGGCCTCGTGATGCTCTCGAGCCTGTCGTTCTGCTTCGGCCGCGCCGGGGATTTGCTCGGCCAGAGGACGCTGTACAGGGGCGGCGTCGTGCTCTACGCCGGCGGCGCCGGGCTTGCGGCGCTCGCGGGCGAGTTCTGGCAGCTGCTGCTTTTCCGCGCCGTGATGAGCATCGGCCTTGCGATGGCGCTGCCGATGTCCGCCGCCATCCTGGCGACGATTTATCCGCAGGAGCGGCGCGGGCGCGCGCTCGGTCTCTTCGCCTCGGCGGTGGCGGTCGGGCGCGCCACGGGTCCGACGGTCGGCGGCTTTCTGCTCCATCTGTCGAACTGGCGCGCAGTCTTCCTCATCAACTGCGTCATCGGCATCACCGTCTGTGTCGCGGTTTTTTCGGTCTTTACCGGGCGCGACGAGCGCAAGCGCGGGGCTTTCGATTATCCCGGCGCCGTCGCGTTGATGATCGGCTATCCCTCGCTCCTCATCGCTCTCAGCATCGGCGCCAACGCCGGATGGAGCGCGCCGCGAACGCTCGCGTGGCTCGCGCTCGCCTGCGCCGGTCTCGTGTCTTTCTATTTTATCGAGCGCCGCACGGCCGATCCGCTCATCGAGCGCGCGCTGCTCAAAAGCCGGCCGCTCGCCGCGGCGCTGGTGTCGCTCGCCGCGGCGAGCGCCTCCTACGCCCCGATCAACCTCACCGCGCCGATATTCATGCAGAAAGCGCTCGGCCTCGCGCCGCTCGCGATCGGCTTCGTGATGGCGGCGCTGCCGGTGTGCACGGCGCTCGCCTCGCCGCTCTCCGGCGCGCTCGCCGACCGCTTCGAGCCGCGCTTGCTGGCCGCCGGGGGCGTCGCGCTGATCCTCGCCGGGATCGGGGTCTACGCTTTTCTCGACGTCGACGCGACGGGCCTGTCGGTCGCGATCGCGCTCCTATTGATCGGCGGCGGAACGGGTTTTTTCATCCCTGCGAATCAAAAGGCGGCGTTCGCCGCCGCGCCGAGCGAAGACTACGGTGTGCTCTCGGCGATGCTGAGCGCGATCGGCACCGCGGCGAGCACGCTCGGCACGACCGTCGCCGTGGCGCTGATCGAGACTGGCATGGCGGCGCACGGCGACTTCTCGCCGCGCGCGTTCGCGGAGGCGCAGAGCTTCGCCTTCGCGATGATGGTGCCGCTCGCGGCCGTCGCGCTCGCGAGCGCGCTCGTCGGCCGGCGGCTCGTCCGCCGCTCATGAAAACAAGAGGACGGCGGTCGTGCCGGCGACGACGCTGAGCGTCCCGAGCACCGTCATCGGCGTGATTTTCTCCGCGTCGCGCAAAAAAATCGCCGCGCCGATCATCGACCAGAGCGGATAGGTCGTTGCGATCGGCGCGATCACAGAGACCGTTCCCACCGATAGCGCCGTAATGATGAAAATAATCGACAACGTTTCCGCCAGTCCGGTCAGAAGAAAAGGCCCGAGCGCCTCGTGCGTGCAGACGAGCCGCCGTCGTTTTGACGGGAAAAAAGCCAGATAGAGGAACAGGCAGAGAAGCGAGACGCCGCCCATGACGGCGGCGAAGAACAGCGGCTCGGAAGAGACCGAAAGGGCGTAGCGCCGGATCGGCTGGTTCGTGCCGGTGAGGCCCGCCGCCGCGAGCGGCAGCAAGAGATGCCACCAGCGAAAGCCGGCGATATGTCGTTTCGCTCTGCCCGATAGCAGCGCGATGCCGCCGACGACGAGCGCCGTGCCGACGAGCACCCCGGCATGCGGCCGCTCGTGAAGAAAGATGATCGCGATGATGGTGCTCACGATCGGGCTGACGGACTGCAGCGCACTCGAGCGCGCCGCGCCGATCTTGTCCACGCCGGTGTACGAGAACATGCGCACGCAAAACTGCGTCACGCCGACGAGCGCGAACAGCCACAGGGCCGTGGGCGCGACGCTCGGAATTCCGCCGGTCAGGAACACGGCGGTCCAGAGAAGCACGTTTTGCACCAGCACGGAGACCGAGGTCACCGTGAGCGGCGTCGAATATTTCAAGCCGCGACGCGCCGAGACGAGCGTCGTCGCGTAAAAGATAGAGGTAAGGAGCGCGAGAGTTTGCGCCCGCATGAATGGGCGCGCGGGCTAGGCCGCTTCCTTGATCAGATCGGCGAGGCGTTCGCCGATCATGATCGAGGTGAGATTTGTGTTCGCGTGCGAGACCGTCGGCATGATCGACGCGTCGCCGACCCAGAGATTTGCGACGCCGTGCACGCGCAGCCGCTCGTCGACGACCGCCATTGTGTTCGACGACGGTCCCATCATGCAGGTGCCGACGCCGTGGTGATAACTGTCGTAGGTCGAGCGCGCGAACGCGGCCCAGTCCGCCCCGGGCGCGGGCTGCAGCAGCGGGCCGTAGTATTCTTTCGCCGGCCCGGTGTGAACGAGCCGTTCCATGAAATTCATCGCCCAAAGCATCGACTCGATATCCGCCGGATGTTCCAGCATGCGCGCTTCGACCGCCGGCAGCTCGGCCGCGTCGGCGCTGAAAATCAGCCGCCCGCGGTTGGTCTGCTCCAATAACGCCGCGGAGACCGGCAGCATGCGCTTGATCCCTTCGACGACGGTCGGCGGGCGCATGACGACGTGAAAATTTCCGCAGCCGGCGCTCTCCTTGCTTTTGACGACGAGACGAAAGCGCGGCACGACCCAATCCTCTTGAAACGCCTGCAGCGACTCGAAGGTCATGTAAACGACCGCGTGGTCCTGGTAGTTCTCGCCGACGCCGGGGAGATCGTGCACGACCGGGATGCCGAGGCGCTTGAGCTCCGCCGCCGGGCCGATGCCGGAGAGCGCCAGGATGTGCGGCGAATGATAAACGCCGGCCGTGAGCAGGATCTTGTCGGCGAGCGCGGTCTCGGTCTTGCCGGCTTTCCGATACACGACGCCTTCGGCTTTCTTGCCTGAGAGCTTCAGCGAAACAACCGGCGCGTCGCCGATGATCTTCAAGCTCCGCCGGTTGCGTGCGGGATTCAAATACGCCACTGTCATCGACTGGCGCTTGCCGTTTTTAATATTGTACGGCGCGAGCGACACGCCGTAAGAGTTCGGCTCGTTGATGTCGTCGCAGCGCGGCAGCCCCATCGCGAACGCGCTGTCGATGAACGCCTTCGCAGGGCCCGAGACCGGATCGCCGAACTTGAAGGGCCGCTGCACGTAGAGCGGCCCGCCATCGTTGTGGATCGGGCTGTTCGGATAATCCTGGTCCGCTTCGATGCGCTTCATGATCGGCAGCATCTTATCGTACGACCAGGACGGGTTGCCGACCTTGGCCCAGGTATCGAGATCGTGGCGCGTCGGCCGCAGGATCGACATGACGTTGACGGAGGAGCCGCCGCCCATGATCCTTCCCGCCAGCGAGTAGAACGTGCTCTTGTCGCCGCGCTCCGTCGGATACATCGCGACGTAAGGCGATTCGAGCAGGAGCTTTATCTGTTTGGCGGCGTCGGCGACGATGTCTGGAATCGGCATCGGGTCCGGCCCGGCCTCGAGCAGCAAGACTTTCAGGTCGGCATTTTCCGACAGGCGCGAAGCGGCGACACAACCGGCGGAGCCGCCGCCCACAATAATGACGTCGTAATGATCTACCATGATCTCTCCCGCAAATAGTTTCGCGTTGCGATTTCCGCTTCCGCTTTCAACTTTTGACGATCTCGATCAGCGCCTCGAGTCGCGCGGCGTAAGAATGGTCCTTGGCCAGGCGCCGGCGGATACCGAGAACAATATCAGCGTAGTACTGGGTCCGGCAAATGAGATCAAGGATTTTTTCTTCGGGCCTTTCGTCCGGCAGCATGAGCTCGAGCGCGTCACTGCCGTAAATGTCCTCGACGTAGTCCGCGTCCTGGCAGAATAGCGGCAGCGTGTTCGCCGCCAGCGTTTCGAACGTGCGGCAGGTCACCAGCTGTAGCCGATCGAACAGCGGCCGGTAAATCACGGGGCTAAAAACGCCTTTGCCCATGTATTCGATCACGTGATCGAAGCGAATGGGCGGACGGATATCGATGTTCAGCCGCCGTAGATACTCGACATCGGTCCGGTAAGCGTCCTCGGGGAGATCCGGCTTGGCCCAAGGCGCAGGCGAATCCCAGCCGTTTCCGACCAGGCAGACGCGACCGACCCGATCGCGTACGGCCTCGATCGCCTGCAACACCCGTTGCAAGCCGCGCCAGCGAAACCAATTGTTGCCGACGTAAACCATCCCGTACTCGTTGTCGCGAAGCTCAAGCGGCTGCTCCCATCCCGGATTGTAAGCGTGAAACAAAAAAGAGCGGACGTTTGGCCTCTGCGGATGCAAGGTGGGCTGGAAAATCTTGTCCGAGAGGCTGTCGCACACGTCGATCCAACGCCGGCTCGCAGTCTCGTCCGGATGGTTGCGATCTCCAACGATCTCGATCGCATTGTTGTACGCGCCGTCGCAATCGACGACGACGCGCCGTCTCCGAGGCACCCGCTCCAGCAGCCGGACGAAGTCAAGATTGTCGCAATAATTCGACGGATCGGGCCATTCAAAGATGAAGATGACCGCGTCCGCGCTCGCGACATCCAGCGAATAATTAAACCCATGGCCTTTGTCCGGCGAGCCATACAGCGCGACTTCGTGCCCGCGCGCGCGCGCGATCTGCGCATAGTTGAAAATGTCCTGCGCACTGCCACGGTCTTCTTTCAGATAGTAGACAAACATCAGTCGCATGGGCGAGGACCTTCAATCCATGACTGTTTCGACCGGCATTTCGCGGCCTCTTAGCTTTCCAACAAAGTCAAGAGTTCTTCAAAACGCCGACGGTAGGAATGATGCGCCGCCAGGTGGGCGCGGGTCTTGCGCACGGCTTCGCAATACTTCTCGGGACGGCGTCTCATATCCTGGACCCGCGCCGCTATGTCGTTACCGGGCGCCAGAAGAAGCGCGTCCTCACCATAGATCTCCTTGACTATATTATCCGGCAGCATCAGGAGCGGAATCGTGTCGGCGCAAAACGTTTCAAATGCGCGATTTGTCACCAGCCGCAAGTGATTGAACAGCGGCCGATGGAAAATGGGAGAAAAGTGCGATTTACTCTCGAAGTCAATCACCTGCTCGAACGGAATGAACGGTTTCGTTTCGACTTCGAGACGCTTGAGCAGCAGAGGATCCACATCGACCCCGTCAATCCCGCGCTCGACCGCCCAATCGAGCCGCTCATCCCAGCGCCATCCTGCGAGACATATCGGCCCGAGACTCGTACGCAGCGGTTCGATCGCTTCCAGGAACGACTTGATTTGCGTCCAGCGCTGCCAGTTGTGACCGACATAGACAACACCGTACGGCTTCCGCGCGCGATTACCTCGAATCCACGTTCGCGCCGCTCGCAGCGCCCAATTCAGGGGACGGACGACCGCGCCCGGGTCATAGCCATGGAAGAGAAATGGATGCACGTCGTCTCGCAGCGGCGCCGAAGTCGGCTGCAGGATCCGGTCGGATAGCGTCCGGAATGCCTCGATCCATTCCCAGCCTTTATGCCCGTCCAATTTCTCGAAATGGTTGGAATCGTGCTCGACGCGGATCGTGTCGTTGTAACGGCCCCAGCAATCGATGACGATCCGCCGCGACTTAGGCATCTCGTTCAGCAGTCGAGCAAGATACGGCAACTCGGGCAAATCTTGCGTTTCATAGATGATAAAAATTGCGAAATCGAAATTTTTCACATCGAGCGAGTAGGGCATGCGCAGAGCGTCCGAGCGCTGCTTGCCGAACAAGGCAACTTCATGTCCGAGCGCGCGACCCATTTGAATGTATTTCGCGATTGTATTGACGCCGCGCGAACGGCCGTCGAAGTTCGCGACCAGGAGCAGCTTGAATCGCGAGCTTCGTTTCGACGACAAGCGCCGTTTGACGGTGCGGGATAGCGCTGGGAAAAAAGATGCTTTCACGTCCGATGGGCTTCGGGATCAAACCTTAGAGGGATTTCGCAGACGACTTTTGCGAGTCGTGTTCACGCGACTGCCGGAGCGCCCAGCGAACGGTCTCGGCGAGTCCGGCGTCGAAGGGTACTTTCGGCTGCCATCCGAAAGCCGCATAGGCGCGCGCCACGTCGGCTTGCACTTCCCTTTGATCGCCTGATCGCGCGGGCGCGTAAATGACGGGATAGTCGGAACGCGTATGCTGGAAAGCCGACAGCGCGAAGTCGGCCAGCTGATTGATCGTGAGTCGGCGACCACTGCCGAGATTGAATATTCCGCCGTAGGTGGCGCGCTCCGTCAGCGCGCCGACCCAGCCGTCGACGATATCGTCGACGTAGATAAAGTCGCGCGATTGCTCGCCGTCGCCGAAGATGGTGATGGGCTCGCCGCGTAGCAGGTTGCCGAGAAAGATGCCGAGCACGCCCTGATAAGGATTGTCGAGCGCCTGACGCGGACCGTAAACGCTGTACATCCGAAAGCAGGTGACGTGGAAATCGTGGGTCAAATCGGTTCGCTCGGCCGTCGTCCGCACATAACGCTCCGCGGCATATTTGGTGATGCCGTAGTATGAAATCGGCTCGCACGGGGCGTCTTCCGGCGTCGGAAGCGCGGCGCGGGAGCTGTAAACCGTCATGGAGCTGGCGTAAAGAAGTCGCGGCACGCGATATTTGACACACATCTCAAGAACGTTGATCGTGCCCTGCACATTCGTTCGCAGGTCGACCGATGGATCGCTGAAGGAGCGCGAGATAGAGACCTGGCCCGCGATGTGACAGACCGCGTCCAGATTCGATCTGAACGGTCGTTCGATATCGTCGAGGTTTGCCACGTCGCCGCGAAAATACAAAACCGCTGGCGGGACATTCTCGCGCCGTCCGGTCGCCTCGTTGTCAAAGGCAACGACACGGTTGTCTTGCGTGACCAGGCGGTCCACTAGATGGGAGCCGATGAAACCGGCGCCGCCCGTCACCAAGATGTTCATACGCCGACCTCGCCGGCGCCGGATTTCGGTTTGAGTGGCGCGAGCATCTGCTTATTGGAACACACCCACTCGCGCAGTTGTCGAAGACCGACCTCGCTCGTCACTTGAGGCTGCCATCCCATGTGAAGCTTGGCCTTGCGGATGTCGCTGATGTAACAAAGCTGGTCGCCCGGTCGCCAGTTTTCGAAGACTACCGGTATCTCCCGGCCGCTAATCTGTGAAAGCAATGGGCCGAATTCTTTCCAAATCGAAATCGTATTCGACGGACCGCCGCCGATGTTATAGACCTGTCCGGCGGTCGCGTCGATTTTCTCAACCGCCAGGCGATACGCTTTGATGAGGTCGTCGATGAACAATACGTCGCGCACCTGCTTTCCATCGCCGTAGATCGTGATGGGCGTTCCGTTTTCGGCCGCGAGAATAAGGTGCACCAGCCAGCCCTGGTCTTCGTTGCCGAATTGTCTCGGACCGTAAATGCAGCTCATGCGAAAGACGACCGTCCGTAATCCGTAGATCCTACTGTAGTCGCGAACATATTGGTCTGCGGAGCCCTTGGAGCAGCCGTAAGGCGAATGAAAGTCCAACGGCTGCGATTCCGAAATCCCGTGAGGTAGGTCGCGGTACATGTAGCGGCTCTCCAACTCTACCGTTTCCACCGACTCCATCCGCCCGTAAACCTTGTTCGTGGAAGCTTCAATCACTATCGGTTTTCGTTCGCTGAGTCTTGCCGCTTCCAATACGTTCAGGGTGCCGAGGGAGTTGACCTCGAAATCGAGACGGGGATCGTCAACCGACGAAGTGACCGCGACCTGCCCCGCGAAGTGATAAATGACATCGACCTCTTTCACAGCGGATTGGACGGTTGCAAAGTCCCGGATATCGCCATGCACAAATTCCAGCCGGCCGTTCCCGTGTTTAGTCCTGAGCCAAGCCAGATTGTTTTGCGCGCCGCTGCGCGCGAGGGAGTCGAGAACGGTTACGGAAAATCCGTCGGAGAGCAGACTATTGGCGAGATTCGATCCGATGAATCCTGAGCCCCCGGTTATCAAAAATTTTTCAGACATGCAGCCGCTCATCCCTCATTCCCAAACGCTCCCGTCTATATCTCAACCAAGATCCGCCGCGAGGGAGAGTGCTACCACGGGAAATGGCGCCTGATCGATTAGCGCGTTTGTTTTAACCGGCCTATCGGGGGTACGGGATGATACGAATATTCAGGCGGAAATACAAGACGGAGATCACGCTTCCAGCTTTTCTTTCAGCCGGCGCGCGAACTCTTCCAAGAGCAGTGCGCCGGTCGCGCGCAGCACCATGTCGCCCAAAATGGCGAGCCGTCCTTTGATAGCGATGTCGGCCCGGTAGTCGACCTCGGTCGTTTTCTCCGCCGTCGCGGCGAGCTTGACGTCGAGTTTGGCGCCCATGGCGCTTTTGGTTACCGAATCCGTGCCGTCGGTCTGCACCGTCATCGCTTCCGGCGGGGTGCTGTCGACGATCGTGGAGCGAAAGTTGAACTTGCCGGAGATCGGCCCGACGGTGGCGCCGACGACGCCCTCGAACGTGCGCTCGTCGATCTGCGTCACGCGCTCGAGGCCCGGCATGCACGACGTGAAACGGTCCATGTCGATCAGAAAAGCCCAGACGTCGGCAACCGGGGCGCGAATCTCGATCTTGCCTTCGAGGACCATCTAGGAAGACCGGCCGACGAGGTAGAGCGAAGCGCAGCGCTCGCTGCAAAAATATTGATCGCCGCGGAGCATCGCCTCGCTCTTCGGCAGGTAGCTGCGGCACTGCGGGTCCAGCACCATCTCTTCCGCAGCGGCGGTGTCGTCGCGTTTCGCAGTAGGCGGCGCCGCGCGGCGGCTGGAGAAATAGATTCTGTAAAAGAGATAAAAGAGCAGGCAAAAAATAAAAATTCTGAGCAGCATGACGCTCGGAACTGACTAGAGGTGCGAGAGGCTCACGCGCTTGCTGTCTTTGACGCCGATGAGAAGCTCGGAGATCGAGGCGCCGAGAACGGGGTGTACCACTTGCGGAGCGAGCTCGCTGAGCGGGATCAGGACGAATTTCCGGCTTTGCATTTCGGGATGCGGAATCTTCAAGTTCTTCTTGTTCATCATGAGAGAATCATAGAGCAGGATATCCAGATCGATGATGCGCGCGCCCCATTTCTTCCGCACTTTCTTCCGCCCCATGGCGCGTTCGATGTTCTTGAATTTTTCCAGCAACGCCTCGGGTTTGAATTCCGTCTCGATCTGAATGGCGCCGTTGACGTACCATTCCTTGGAGTCGCCGTGCGGCTCGCTTTCGTAGAGCGAGGACTCCTTGAGGATCCTGGTCTTCGGCAGCTTCGCGATGCGCTCCAGCGCTTCGAGATAATTCTCCTTTTTATTGCCTAGATTGGAGCCGATTCCTATATATACCTGATGGGGCACGATCGATCCAGGAGCGTCCTCCAGGTCGTGGTGCGCTAAATCTTGACCTGCCGGATTCTCTCCGTTACCTCCCTCAACCGTTGTTTGTCGACGCAGAGCGTGAAGCGCACGTAGCCTTCGCCGGGCGCGCCGAAGCCGTTGCCCGGCGTCGTGACGACGCCGGCTTCGTCCAAGAGGCGCGCGGTGAAATCCGCCGAGTGGAATCCCTTCGGCACCGAAACCCAGACGTAAAAAGTAGCCTTCGGCTTCTCGCACTCGAAGCCGGCGTTGTGCAGGCCGTCGACGAGAATATCGCGCCGCTCCTGAAATACGCGGCGCGACGGCTCGATCAGCTTGTCGCCTTGGTTAAGCGCCTCGATCGCCGCTTCCTGCACCGCCTGAAAAATGCCGGAGTCGACGTTCGATTTCACCTGCGCGAGACCGCCGACGATCTCAGGATTGCCGACGGCCATGCCGACGCGCCAGCCGGTCATATTGAAGCTCTTCGACAGCGAGTGGAACTCGATGCCGACCTCGCGCGCGCCGTCCACTTCGAGAAAGCTCATCGGGCGGTAGCCGTCGAAACCCATCTCGGTATACGCCGCGTCGTGGCAGACGATCACGTTGTTTTTGTGCGCGAAGTCGACGACGCGCTTGAAAAAATCCTTCTCCGCGACCGCCGCGGTGGGATTATTCGGATAATTGATCCACAAAAGCTTCGCGGCGCGGGCGACGTCGGCGGGAATTGCGTCCAGGTCGGGCAGAAAATGATTTTCCTTGGTCAGCGGCAGGAAAAAGTTCTTGCCGCCGTTGAACGCCGTGCCGATATGGTAGACCGGATAGCACGGCGTCGAGACGAGCACGGTGTCGCCCGGATCGACGAACGCCGTCGCCATGTTGGCGATGCCTTCCTTGGAGCCGATCAGCGAAACGACTTCCTTTTCCGGATCGAGCTTGACGCCGAAGCGCTTCTGGTACCAGCCGGCGACGGCCTGGCGGTATTCCATCATGCCGGCGCTGTTGGGGTAGCGATGGTTGACCGGCTTGCTCGCGCCTTCGACCAGCTTTTCGACGATCGGCGCCGGCGTCGGAATGTCGGGATCGCCGATCCCGAGGTCTATCAGATCGACGCCGCGCGCGAGCGCGGCACGTTTTTTTCGATCGAGCTCGGCAAACAGGTACGGAGGCAACTCATTGATTCTTTTAGCTTTTTTGATCTGAATGGGCACTGCAAAAACCTTT
>DASWZY010000100.1:0-26862 GCA_036407055.1 Binatia bacterium | reverse complement strand
GCGGGCGACGGGCCACAAGGTCAAGGCGACGTTCGGCTCGGGCGGCGGAACCAAGGAGCGCATAGTCAAGGGCGAGCCGTTCGACGTTCCGATCGCGCAGCCGCCGCTCGATCCAGTGATCGCGTCGGGGCATGTCGAGCGTCAGAGCGAAACACCGCTCGCGACCGTCTCGATCGGCCTCGCCGTGCGCGCCGGCGCGCCGAATCCCGACATCTCGACCGCCGATGCCGTGAGGCGGCTCTTTCTCGGGGCGAAGGCGATCTCTTTCCCGAACGCGGCGAGCGGCGCGGCAGCGGGCGTCAGCATGAACGAGACGCTCCAAAAGCTCGGCATCGCCGAGCAGATGAAGTCCAAGATCAAACTCGGCCAGGGCGGCCGAGGCGCGATGGCGCTGCTCGCAAAGGGTGAAGTCGATTACGGTCTGACATTCATCAGCGAAATCATCACCGAGCCCGGCGTCGAAGTCGTCGGACCGCTGCCGCGCGATATCTCGACGCCGACCGCGCTGGTCGGCTTCTTGTCCGCGCATGCGAAAGAGCCCGAAGCGGCGCGCGCGCTACTGCGCTACCTCGCTTCGCCCGAAGCGCATGCGGTTTACCGCGCCAAAGGCATGCAGCCGGGGCGCTGACGGCAAATGGAATTTGCGTTCGAAATCGGCTATAAGGAATTATTATGAAAATTCCCTGCGCGATCTACCGCGGCGGCACGAGCAAGCCGATCTTCTTTCTCGAAAAAGATCTTCCACGCGACAGTAAAGAAAGAGACGAGGCCGTGCTCGCCGCCTTCGGCAGTCCCGATCTCCGGCAGATCGACGGCCTCGGCGGCGCCGACCCGCTCACCAGCAAGGTCGCCTACATCGGGCCGCCGTCGGTGCGCGACGCCGACGTCGACTATACCTTCGGCTACGTCGGCATCCGAGACCCGGTGATCGACTACACCGGCAACTGCGGCAACACTTCGGCCGCTGTCGGTCCTTTCGCACTGCTGCGCGGCTTGATCAAGCCGCAAGAGCCCGTGACCAAAGTTCGCATTTATAATACCAACACGAAAAAAATCATCGTCGGCGAATTTCCCGTCGTCAACGGCGAGTTCGACAGCGAGGGCGAATTCCGCATCGACGGCGTACCCGGCTCGGGATCGAAAATCCTGCTCGATTTCCTCGACTCCGGCGGCGCCGTAACGGGCAAGCTGTTGCCTACGGGCAAGGTGAAAGAGGATGTGAAATTTCCCACCCTCGGCACGCTGACGGTCTCGATGGTTGACGCGGCGAACCCGTTCGTGTTCGTGCGCGCGACCGATTTGGGCATGAAAGACGACGCGACGTCGGACCAGATCTCGGCCGACGAGCCGCTGCTGAAGAAGTGCGAGGAGATCCGCTCGGTCGTGGCCGAGATCATGGGCATCGCAAAGCGCGAAGAAGCGACGCAGAAGAGCCCCGGCGTGCCCAAGATCGCGCTCGTGTCGCCGCCCACGAGCTACCAGACACCCAAGGGAAAAGTCGACGCGCGGGACGTCGATGTCATCGCGCGGATGACCGCGCTGCAGAAACTGCACAAAGCTTATGCCGTCACGGGCGCCGTCTGCTTGGGCGCGGCGGCGAAGGTCGAGGGCACGATCGTCCACGAGATCTATCGCAAGGTGCAGCCGAAGAATCCGCCCGCGGTGCGCATCGGCCACCCCTCGGGAACGATTCAGGTGGAGATCGAGACGCGCAAGGAAAACGGCGGGCTGATTTTGTCGAAGGCCGCGCTCGCGCGCACGGCCAGGCTCCTGATGGATGGAAACGTCTTTCTGCCCGAACGCTGAGGTCTCCTCGGGACAAAATCAGATCGGCTATTTCCCCGCCCCGCCGAGGGCCCCCTCGACGAGCTTCATCACCGGCTTCATCGCGTCCCACTGACCATCCGTGTCGAGATATTTGACGCCGTCCATCCGCCGGTATTTGGGATGGACATCGTCCTTCGGGATATCTGTCCTGAGCGAGTCCGGCCCGCCGTCCTCCGATTGCGCGAGCGCTTTTTGGAAATTGATCTGTCCGTCGCGCGATAAAAACCAGTTGACGAAGACCTTCGCCGCGTTCGGGTGCGGCGGCTGATTGATCAGCGTGATAAATCCCTGTCCGGCGCTGAGCGCCGCGCCTTCTTTCATCAGTCCGAACGAATCGATCGGCAAGCCTTGCTGCTTCCCTTTCTCGGCGCCCTCGCACCAGAAGCAAAGCGCGAACTTGCCCGCCGCGAGCCAGTCGAGTCCCTGGCGGCGGTCGCGAAAGAATTTCATATCGGTCTCGGTCAAAAGGCTCCGGAGAAATTCCGGACCGAGCTCTGGGTTGTAATAGAACAGGCGGATCGCGCTGCCGCCGGTGCCCGGCGCGCGGATGTCGCGCATCTCCATCCGCCCTTTCCATTTGGGATTCAACAAATCGCGGAACGAGGAAAATTCCTTCGCGTTGACAAGCTGCGTGTTGTAATAAACCTGCCCCAGCTGCGACGAGCCGACGTAGCGAAAGAGATACCTTTTTTCCGGATCGGCGTAGCGGTGAGCCTTGCCCCACCACTTCGACTCGTCCAGGACTTCGGGCAGCAGCAGCGCCGGCTTGATCGGATCGAGCAGCTTGGCCTGGTAGAAGTTGTAGCTTCTCAGCACGCCGACCATGAAGGCGTCGGCGAGGTATTTTCCCGCGCGCCGCTCAGCCATGAAGCGCCGCTCAAGGTCGAGCTCGACGCCGCTGACGGTCACGAGCTTGATTTCCGGAAACGCCTTCTGAAACGCGCCGGATTCGAGCGCCGGCGCATAGGTGCTGTGGACGTAGACCGTCACCTGTCCTTCTTTTTTCGCCGCCTGGAGCGTCCTCTCCCATTCGGAGGATTTCTCGGCGCCGGCCGCAGCGCTCGGCGTAACCAGCACGAGCATAAGCAGCGCGGCAACCAAGCATTGCATCGGCGGGTTTTGTTGCACGGAGAACTGAAAAGGCGAAAGTCTTCGGGACAGCGCCCTATGACAGAATTTTCTTGAGAGCCTGAATGTCTTTTTTGACTTTGGCGAGGGCGCTTTTGTAGGCGGCGTCGGGTAGCGCGAGCCGGAGCTGCTTGCGCTCTTCTTTCTTGTTCTCTTTGAGCTTCTTGCGCGCGCCCTCGATTGTAAAGTTTTCGGTATAAAGCAGCCGCTTGATCTCGAGCAGGAGCTCGACGTCGCGCTTCTTGTACAGCCGGTGCCGCGACGGCGCTTTGCCGGGCTTCAGGAGATCGAACTCGGTTTCCCAGAAGCGGAGCACGTAGGGCTTGACGCCCAATATCTTACTCACCTCTCCGATCTTAAAGTAAAGCTTGTCGGGAATGCGGAGAGCCATAGAAGAAGTCTATGACTGGGACGCGCCGCTGTTGAGGCTCTTCTTGAGAATCTGGCTCGGTTTGAACGTGAGGACTTTGCGGCCGGCGATAATGATCTCGTCGCCCGTCTGCGGGTTGCGGCCCTTGCGCGGCCGCTTCGTGTTGACGACGAAGTTGCCGAAGCCGGAGACTTTGACCTTCTCGCCCTTTTCGAGGCAGCCTTTGATGATCTCGAACGTCGCCTCGACGACGTCGGTCGCATCTTTTTTCGAGAAGCCGACCTTCTCGTAGATGCGAGCGATGATTTCAGCTTTGGTCATCTTCCGACCTCTCCTTCCGGGTCGCTCGATCGATTCGCGCGATCAGCCTCTCAGCTGTGCTCCGAAGATTTCGCCGAGCCGCGCCACGAGCTCCTGATGCAGCGCCTGCACCTCGGTATCGGTCAAGGTCCGGTCCGGCGCCCGATAGGAAATCGAGAAAGCGAGGCTCTTCTTGCCTTCGGGAATCGATGCGCCGCGGTATTGGTCGAACACCTCCACTTTCTCAATAAGGGCGTTCCGCAGATCTTTAATCCAATCGATAATCCGTTGAGCCGGGAACGCGTCGTCAACGACCATCGCCAGGTCCCGCTCGACGGATGGAAACCTCGGAAGGGAACGGACCGCTAACTCAGGCGAAAGATACTGAAGCAATTTTTCAAAGTCAAGTTCAAAGGTTAGACACCGTCCGAGGGACAGATCTTCGGCCAGGTCCGGATGAATCTCCCCGACATAGCCGAGCTCGGTACGGCCGGCTGCCAGGCGCCCCGCGCGGCCGGGATGGAGAAACGCCGGCAGATCGGCGGCACTCCAGCTCCACTCGCCGCCGCGGCCGTCCAGCATGCCCTCGACCAGGCCTTTGGCGTCGAGAAAGCCGAAGGGCGCCTCCTCTGTGCGCAGCCCGCGCCGGGCATGGCGGCCGTAGAGCAGCGCGGCGAGATGATGCCGCTCGGCCGGCTCGCCCTTGACGTCGAGGTAAAAGACTTTATTCAGCGCGAACGCGGCGAAGCCTTCAACGCGCTGCGCTAGATTCACCTTCAAGTCTTCGATAAGGCCGGGAACGAGGCTCAAGCGCATTTCCGCGCTCTCCTGGACCAGCGGATTGAGAATGGCGACGGGCTTCTCGTCCGCTAAAAGTCCCGGAAAGCGGCGGTTGATGTCGGCGGAGATGAACGGCAGGTGGATCGCTTCGGCCAGCCCCTCGCCGACGAGATACGAGCGTACGCCGCGCTCGGCGCGGAGCCGCGCGTCGGGTTTGCCGGAAAGCTGCGCCCGCGGCAGGGTCGACGGGATCTTATCGTAGCCGTGCAGGCGCGCGAGCTCCTCGATCAAATCCGCCTCGCGCGTCAGATCGCCGCGATAGGTCGGCGGCGCGACTTTCAACACCGCCTTCGTGGTCTGCACCTTGCAGCCCAGCGCCTTCAAGTTCTTTTCGATCTCCGCCGGCTTGATATCGACACCGATAAGCTCCGATACGCGCGCATGGCGCAGCGCAATCGTTGCCGGCGCCGCGGGGCGCGGATACCGGTCGATGACGCCGCCGAGCGGACGCCCGCCGGCGATCTCCTGCAAGAGCGCGGCGGCCCTCTGGAGCGCGGCCACGGTGCCTTCCGGGTCGACGCCGCGCTCGAAGCGATGCGACGCCTCGCTATGGAGACCGAGCCGCTTCGCGGTGCGGCGCACCGTCGCGGGGTCGAAGCGCGCGCTTTCGAGCAGCACGGCGGTCGTCCCTTGATGAACCTCGGAATCTCGCCCGCCCATGACGCCCGCGAGCGCTACAGGGACATCGCCGTCGCAGATCAGCAGGTCCTCCGGCGCGAGCCGCCGCTCGACCTCGTCGAGCGTGACGAACGTCGCAATCTCTTTCGCCTGCCGCACGACGATGCGCTTGGCGGCGAGCCGGTCGAGATCGAAGGCGTGGAGCGGCTGCCCGGTCTCGATCATCACATAGTTGGTGATATCGACGACATTATTGATCGCGCGGATCCCCGCCGCCTCCAGGCGAAAGCGCAGCCACTCAGGCGATGGCCCGAGGCGGATCGTTTCGACCGCCTGCGCCGAATAGCGCTGGCAGGCGCGCGGGCTCTGGATCTCGACTTTGACTGGTGCGTTGCCGTCAGCTTTTTCCGCCCCGGGCTTGCGCGTCTGCGGCTTCAGACGACCGGCTTTCAGCGCGGCGATCTCGCGCGCGATGCCTATCACTCCGAGACAGTCGCCGCGATTCGGCGTTACGGCAAGCTCGAAAATCCAGTCCTCGCTGCCGTCCGGCGCGCGTGCGGGAGCGAGCGCTTCGACCTCGAGGCCCGCCATCGTGAGCGTCTCGGCAAGCTTTTCGGGAGCGTCGCGGAGATCGACGAACTCCTTCAGCCAATTGAGTGTGAGCTTCATGGTCAGAAGCTCGGGAACTGCCGCAAAAAGCGCAGGTCGTTTTGGAAGAAGAGACGAATGTCTTCAACGCCGTACTTGAGCATGGCTATGCGCTCGACGCCCATGCCGAAGGCGAAGCCGGAAAATTTCTCCGCGTCGTAGCCGACGAAGCGGAAGACCTCGGGATCGATCATGCCGGAGCCCAAAATCTCGAGCCAGCCGGTCCCCTTGCAGACGCGGCACGACTGCGAATCGCGCAGCGCGCCTTTGCCGTCGCAGATGACGCAGCCGATGTCGACCTCGGCGCTCGGCTCGGTGAACGGGAAGAAGCTCGGGCGGAAGCGCACACGCGCGTCCGCGCTGAAGATCTGGCGCAGCACGTGCGTGAGCACGCCCTTTAAATCGGTGAACGCGATGCCGCGGTCGACCATGAAGCCCTCGACCTGATGGAACATCGGCGAGTGCGTCGCGTCGTCGTCGTGGCGGTAGACCGCGCCCGGGACGATGATCTGGAGCGGCGGCTTACGGCTTTCCATGACATGGATCTGCACCGGCGAGGTGTGCGTTCGCAGCAGCCGCTCGGCGGCGACGAAGAACGTGTCCTGCATGTCGCGCGCCGGGTGGTCCTTCGGCATATTGAGCGCTTCGAAATTGTGGTAGTCGTCCTCGATGTCCGGTCCGCGCGCGATCTCGAAGCCCATCGCCGAGAAAACATCCACGATCTCATCCATCACCATCGTCAAAGGATGCACGCGCCCGCGCTCGCGCCGCGTGCCCGGGAGCGTGATGTCCACGCGCTCTTCGGTGAGCGCTTTGGTGCGGTTTTCCGCTTTGAGCGATTCAAGACAGCCGGCGATACGCTCTTCGATGAAGGCGCGCAGGCGATTGAGATCCTCTCCGCGCTGCGGCCGCTCCTCGGGGGGAACGTCCTTCAACCCGCGCAGCAGCCCGGTGACAGTCCCCTTGCGGCCGAGGTA
This sequence comes from Binatia bacterium, assembly GCA_036407055.1. Lineage (GTDB taxonomy): Bacteria > Desulfobacterota > Binatia > UBA9968 > UBA9968 > JAJPJQ01. The sequence continues at coordinate 20,154 of DASWZY010000100.1, read as the reverse complement.
TTCGACGCGAAGCTGTTCGACCTCGGCCCCGGAGATCGACCGGCTTAGACGGCCGACGACCTCCTCTTTGAGGCGCTCGAGCGATTCGTTCATGCGACGGAATTTAAGCCGTCAGATGGGACTTGGCGAGCTCGGCGATGCGGCCGAACGCGGGCGCGTCGGCGACGGCGATGTCGGCGAGAATCTTTCGGTCCAGCTCCACCCCGGCCTGTTTGAGGCCCCGAATCAACTGGCTGTAGGAGAGGCCTGAGAGGCGCGCCCCCGCGTTGATCCTCGTGATCCACAGCGTGCGGAACTCGCGCCGCCGCACCCGGCGGTCTCTATAGGCGAAGGCGAGCCCGCGCTCGACGGTCTCGCGCGCCATGCGATAGAGCTTACGCCGTCCTCCGACGTAGCCCTTCGCCAGCTTCATGATCTTTTTCCGCCGCTGTCTGGTTTTACTTCCCCCTTTAGCTCTAGGCACGGTTTGCTCCTTTTAGCTGAGTGCTGGAATGATGAGGACTGAGTCACAAAACTCAGAACTCAGTACTCAGCACTGTTCATAAATACGGCACCAACTTGCGAATATTTTTCTGCTCGCTCGCGGAAACGAGCGCGCCCTGGCGCAGGCCGCGCTTGCGCTTTTTGCTTTTGGACGAGAGCAGATGGCCTTTGAAGCCCTTGTTGCGCTTGACCTTGCCTTTGCCGGTGACGCGAAAGCGTTTCATCGCGCCGCGGTTACTTTTGATCTTCGGCATTTCGTCTCCTCGTTTGTTAGGCCTGCTGCTTCGGCACCAGCAGCATCGCCATGTTTCTTCCTTCCAGCCGCGGCGGGATGTCGAGCTTGGCGATGTCCTGCACCTGGCCGACCACGGAATTGAGCATATTTCTTCCCAACTCGGGGTGCGTGATCTCGCGGCCGCGAAACAGCACCGATACCTTCACGCGCTGTCCGCGCTCGATGAAGCGGCGGATGTTTTTCACCTTGTAGACCAAATCGTGTCGGTCGGTCCGTGAGCCCATCTTGACCTCTTTGATGGAAACGAATGTCTTCTTTCCGCCACCCGCCGATTTCTTTTTCTGCTGATAGCGGAATTTGCCGTAGTCCATCATGCGGCAGACCGGCGGCTGGGCCTCCGGCGCCACTTCGACCAGGTCGACGCCGAGGGCCTCGACCTGCTTCAATGCATCGTAGAGCGTCATCACGCCCAGCTGGCTGCCGTCGACGCCGATCACGCGCACGTCGCGGGCGCGAATCTGATGGTTGATTCTCGCTTCTCTAGCTATAAGCCACCCCCTCGGTTTTGGATTTTCAGGTTTTCAGTTTCGGTCTCAAGTCAAGCCGGGCGCTCATGCGTCGCCTGGGCGACCTCCGTTCTTAACATTTCCATGAATTCTTTTACAGGGGTGGCTTTGAGATTTTCGCCCCCGCGGCGGCGCGGGGCGACAGTGCTTTCCTTGACCTCCCGGTCGCCGATCACGAGCGCATAGGGCACCTTTTCAAGCTGCGCCTCGCGAATTTTATAACCGAGCTTCTCGTTCCGATCGTCCAGCTCGGCGCGCCAGCCTGCGGCGATGAACTGCTCGTAAACACCGCGCGCATAGTCCTTTTGTGCGTCGGTGACAGTCAAAATTTTCACCTGCACGGGCGCGAGCCAGAGCGGAAACGCGCCGGCGCAATGCTCGATCAGTATGCCCATGAAGCGCTCGATCGAGCCGAGCAGAGCGCGGTGGATCATGACCGGCCGGTGCTCCGCGCCGTCGGGCGCGACATAGGTCAGACCGAAGCGCTCCGGCATCTGGAAATCGAGCTGGATGGTCGCGAGCTGCCAACCGCGGCGCAGCGCGTCGAAGACCTCGAAGTCGATCTTGGGCCCGTAAAACGCCCCGTCGCCGGGATTGAGCTTGTAGTCGATCCCTTCGCGCTTGAGCGATTGCGCGAGCGCGTCTTCGGCCTGCGCCCAGACATCCAGGCTGCCCAGATATTTTTCCGGGCGGGTCGAAAGCTTCACCTGCATCTCGTTGAACTCGAACGTGCGGTAGACCTCGCGCAGCATTTTGAGCAGCGTTGTCATCTCCGTCTCGATCTGATCGGGAGCGCAGAAAATATGCGCGTCGTCCTGCGAGAACGAGCGCACCCGGGTGAGACCCGCGGTGACGCCCGACTTCTCGTAGCGGTGCAGCCGGCCGAAGTCGGCGTAGCGAAGCGGCAGGTCGCGATACGAGCGCTTCTTCGAGGCATAGATGTAGGTATGCCCGGGGCAATTCATCGGCTTGACGCCGAACTCGCGATCCTCGATGCGGGTGAAATACATGCTGTCGCGGAAGTGATCGTAGTGACCCGAACGGTGCCACAACTCGACGTCGAAAATCTGCGGTGTGATCACTTCCTGATAGCCGTAGCGCGCGTAGAGGCGGCGCATGTACGCGATGAGACCGTTGTAAACCGCGGCGCCCTTCGGATGAAAGAAGGGGCTTGCCGGCGCGACCGGATGGAAGCTGAAGAGATCTAGCTCGCGGCCGAGCCGGCGGTGATCGCGGTTCTTCGCCTCTTCGAGCAGCTTGAGATAGTCCTTGAGTGCGCTCTCGGTCGGCCACGAAGTGCCGTAGATGCGCTGCAGCATCTCGTTCTTCTCATCGCCGCGCCAGTACGCGCCGGCGACGCCGGTGAGCTTGAACGCCTTGATAACGCTGGTGGACGGCACGTGCGGACCGCGGCAGAGATCGACCCAGTCGCCCTGCCGGTAAAGCGAGACCGTCTCTTCCTGGATGTCTTTCAGTATCTCGACCTTGTAGTCCTCGCCCATTCCGTGAAAAAGATTGATCGCCGCTGAGCGCGGCATCTCCTCGCGCGTGACTTTCAAATCCTGCGCCGCGATCTCGCGCATGCGGGCCTCGATCTTCTCGAGCTCCTCGGGCGAGAAGGCTTTGTCGCGCTTGAAGTCGTAATAAAAGCCGTGCTCGATCGTCGGGCCGATCGTCACCTGCGTTCCGGGATAGAGACTCTGCACCGCCTGCGCCATCAGATGCGCCGTCGAGTGGCGGAGTATGTCGATGCCGTCCTCGCTGTCGAGCCGAATCCAATCGAGCGCGCAGTCGCGCTCGATCGCGCGAGACAGATCGACAGCCGCGCCGTCGATCTTTGCGGCGACCACGTCGCCGTCGACGCCGGCGCGCGACGCGACCTCGCTCACGGCGGCGCCACGGTCGATTTCAACCGATTTACCGCCCGGCAATGTGACTCGTACATTTCCCAAGGCTAAAACCTAACTTCCGCCTTCGACTTTGAAGGAGATGGTAGGCACGGGCGGGATTGAACCGCCGACCTCTTCCGTGTCAAGGAAGCGCTCTCCCACTGAGCTACGTGCCTATAAAACATCAAAGGATGAAGGCGGGAGCCGGAAAGACCGTCCGTCGTCTCCCATTCTTCATCCTTTATTTATACTTTGCGAAGTTTCGCGCAAGCGTCTGATTTAATTATCAATTTGTCCATAGGATGTCAACCAACGGTGACCCGATTCTGGAGCCACAAGAGGCCGCGGTAGAGGTAGTGCACGCCGGATATGACGGTCGCCGCCGCGGTGAGATAGAAAAGCAAATCGTCGGCCCACGGGATGAGAATCCCGGCGTCGGCGAGCATCACCAGCACGACCGCGATCGTCAGAAGCTGGAGCGCGGTGCTGAGCTTTCCCATGAGCGACGGCTGGACTTCGATCCGCTCGTTCGTGAGGAACGAGACGAACACGAAGCCGGCGAGAATGACGATGTCGCGGCTCACGACCAGAACGGCGAGCCAGAGCGGCAGATCGCCCATCATCCCGAGCATGATGAAAGAGCTCGTCAAAAGGAGCTTGTCGGCGATCGGATCGAGATGCGCGCCGAGCGAGGTCTTCTGGTTCATGCGGCGCGCGATGAAGCCGTCGAGGGCGTCGGTGACGCCGCCGAGGATGAACACGAGCAGCGCGTCGAAATAAAGATGCGACGCGAGCAGCACGAGAAAAAACGGGATCGCGACGATGCGGACGAGTGTAAGAAAGTTGGGCAGGTTCAGCATGGCCGAGACAGAGATAGCGACAGGGACAGAGATGGGAAATCTGCGAGTTTAAAGGGTCCCGTTTCCCTTTGAATTTTTTCTTTTCCTATTTTTTGCTGTCTCTGTCTCTATCTCTGTCTCCCCCAGCCATTTTGCCATCTGGCCGGCGAGCTTCGGGCTCGACAGCGCGGTGACGCGGATGCTGTCGGCCTCGTATTTTTCTTCGAGTATACGGCTCTCGCGCTTGAGCATCGAGAGCAGCGCGCCCTGCGAAGGGGCGAAGACGAACTCGCGCCGCACCTTCCCCGCGTCGAGCGTTTTCGCGATCGCATGCACGAGCGTGTCGAGCCCCTCGCCCGTCAGCGCGGAGACGCGGCAGACCGCGCGCGCGCCGTTGCCGCCGGCATGGGCGTAAGAGCGATCGGGCAGCGCATCGATCTTGTTCTGCACCACGATGTACGGCGTGTCGCCGGCGCCGATGTCGCGCAGCACGGAGTCGACGACGGCGCTCTGCTCCTCGTGAAGGGGATGGGTAACGTCGACGATGCGAAGCAGGAGATCGGCCGTGCGGACTTCTTCGAGCGTGCTCTTGAACGCCTCGATGAGCGAATGGGGAATCTTGTTGATGAAGCCGACCGTGTCCGCCAGCATGACGTTCTCGCCGCCCGGCAGCCGCAGCGCGCGGATCGTCGGATCGAGCGTGGCAAAGAGCTTGTCCTCGGCCGCGACTCCGGCATGCGTCAGCGCGTTCATGAGCGTCGACTTGCCCGAATTGGTATAGCCGACGAGCGCGACGGTCGCGTACGGCACTTCCAGCCGCTCGCGGCGCTGGATCGTGCGGGTCTTCTCGACAGTGGCGAGGCGCTGCTTCAGCTTGCCGATGCGCTCGCGGATACGCCGGCGGTCGACCTCGAGCTGTGTCTCGCCGGGGCCGCGCGTGCCGATGCCGCCGCCCAGGCGCGAGAGGTGCGTCCACTGGCGCGTCAGACGCGGGCGCATGTATTCGAGCTGCGCGAGCTCGACTTGCAGCTTGCCTTCGTTGCTGCGCGCCCGCTGGGCGAAAATATCAAGGATCAGCTGGCTTCGGTCGATGACGCGGAGCTCGAAGGCGTTCTCGAGGTTGCGCTGCTGCGCGGGAGTCAAGTCTTCGTCGAAAACGACGAGGTCCGGCTTTGCGTCCTTGACGGCGGCGCGTATCTCCTCGACCTTGCCGCTGCCGATGAGCGTCGCGGGCGAGATTTTTCTCAGCGGCTGAGTGAATCTCCCGACGACGTGCGCGCCGGCGCTCTCGGCGAGCTTCTGCAGCTCATCGAGGTTGTCGTCCAGCGCCATATGCGATGCGCGGGCGGGCAGCTCCGCGCCGACGAGAAGCACGCGTTCGCGAAAACCCTTGAGCTGCGGATAAATACGTTTCAAGACGGGCCGGGAGACACGGTGACTCGATCGCCGAAAAGCTGCTCGACGATCTCCAGCAGCTCGGGGTTCGAGGAGATGCGGAGATCATCGGTCTCGATAATCTGCTCGCTCTGATCGGGCGCAAAAAAATGAAGCGACACCGGCGAGCTCCCCGGGTGCCGGCGCAGCGTCTCGTGCAGCTGCGCCAGCTCCTCGGAGCTTAAGGCCATGCCGCGGAGATAGACGTGCACGCGGCCACCGTTGTCTCTCTTTTTCGCGGGCGGCAGGCGGCGCGACGCCTCTTCGAGCGGGATGATGTCGTTGGCGATGATCTGCACGCGCTCCTCGCCGATATCCATTTTACCGGTGACCAGAATGGGATCGTCCGAGACCAGCGTATCGCCGCAACGCTTGTAGGTCTCGGGCCAGACGATCACCTCGATGAAGCCGGTCTTGTCTTCGAGCTGGAAGCTCGCGTAGCGGTCGCCCTTCTTGGTGTTCTTGAGCCGCATCGCGGTTACGACGCCGCCGGCCTTCACGTCACCGGGCGCCGCGCGCTCTTTTAGACCGGCGACGGGACCTGAAGTGAGGCGCGCGAGGCGCCCTTCGTATTTATCCAGCGGGTGACCGGTGATGTAGAACCCGAGCGACTCTTTTTCATGTGCTAGCTTCTGCTGCTCCGTCCAGTCCTCCGCGTTGGGGTAGGCGTCGTGAAAGCCATTGGCGGCGCCGAAGCCGTTCGACGAGCCCGAAAGACCGAAGAGGTCGATCTGGTTGCTCTCGCGGTTTTTTTGATGCGCCTGTCCGATGCGCATCGCCTCGTCGAGCGCGGCGAGCATCCGCTCTCGCGCCGTACCGGTCGAATCGAAGGCGCCGCATTTGATCAGGCTTTCGAGCACGCGGCGGTTGACCGCCGTGAGATCGACGCGGCGGCAGAAGTCGAAAATCGATTTGAATGGGCCTTCTTCGGCGCGGCTGTGGAGGATGACTTCGACCGCCTTTTCACCGACGTTTTTTACCGCGGCGAGGCCGAAGCGGATTTTCTCGCCGACCGGCGTGAAATCCGCGCTGCTCTCGTTGATGTCGGGCGGCAGGACCTCGATATTCTTCTCGCGGCATTCGGCGAGGTTCTTGATGACTTTGTCCGTGTCGCCCATCTCGGATGTCAGGAGACCGGCCATGAATTCGACCGGGTAGTGCGTCTTCAAATACGCGGTCTGGTACGAGACGAGCGCGTAGGCGGCGGAATGCGATTTGTTGAAGCCGTAGCGCGCGAACGTCTCCATCTGGTCGAAGATCTCGCCCGCCTTGTCGGCGTCGATTTTGCCCTTGACGGCGCCCTCGACGAAGCGCTCGCGCTGTTTCGCCATCTCCTCGGGATCTTTCTTCCCCATCGCGCGGCGGAGAATGTCGGCTTCGCCCATGCTGTAGCCGGCGAGGACGCGCGCGATCTGCATCACCTGTTCCTGGTAGACGATGACGCCGTAGGTGTCTTTCAGCGTCTCCTGCAGGCGCGGGTGGAGATATTTGATCTGCTCGCGGCCGTGCTTGCGCTGGATGTACTGCTCCGCCATGCCACTGTCGAGCGGGCCGGGACGGAAAAGCGCGAGAATGGCGACGAGGTCCTCGAAACAGCTCGGACGGATCTTGACCGTCATCTCGCGGATGCCCGTGCTTTCGAGCTGGAAGACGCCGGTCGTCGCGCCGGAACAGAACAGCTTGTAGGTTTTCTTGTCGTCGAGCGGAAGATTGTTCAAGTCGACGGTCACGCCTTTGCTTTTCTCAATCAGCTTCACGCAATCGTGGAGCAGCGTGAGCGTCTTCAGGCCCAAGAAATCGAACTTGATGAGCCCGATCTTCTCGACGCTCGACATGTCGAACTGTGTGACGATGCCGCCTTCCTTGTCGACGTAGAGCGGCAGATATTCGACCAGCGGAAGATTCGAAAGCACGACGCCGGCGGCATGCGTAGAAGAATGGCGCGTCAGTCCTTCGAGGCGCATCGCGTGATCGATCAGATTTTTTACGCGCACGTCGCTCTTCATCTGCGCGGCGAGCCGCGGCTCCATCTTGATCGATTCGGCGAGCGAGTAGTCGAACCCCTGCTTCGGCGCCGGTATCAGCTTCGCGATCGCGTCGGTCTCGGCGAACGAAAAGCCGAGCGCGCGTCCGACGTCCTTGATCGCCGCTTTCGCCTTCAATGTGCCGAACGTGGCGATCTGCGCGACTTTGTCGGCGCCGTACTTTTCCTTGACGTAGCGGATGACCTGATCGCGCCCGCGGATGCAGAAATCGACGTCGATATCCGGCATCGACTTCCGCTCGGGATTGAGAAAGCGCTCGAACAGCAAACCGTGGCGGATCGGATCGAGGTCGGTGATCTTGAGCGCGTAAGCCACGAGGCTCCCGGCCGCCGAGCCGCGGCCCGGGCCGACGGGGATTCCGTTGTCCTTCGCGTAATTGATAAAGTCGGCGACGATCAGGAAATAGCCGGAGAACTGCATGCCCTTGATGACGCCGAGCTCGTAGTCGAGGCGCTCGTGGTAGAGCTTGAGGTTCGCCTCATACTCCTCCGGCCGCGCGGCTTTGATCTCTTCCAGCCGTTCTTCGAGCCCGCTGCGCGTGAGCTCGTCGAGGTAGGCGTCGAGACTGATCTCTTTCGGCGCGGCGAACTGCGGGAAATGATAATGGCCGAACTGTAGCTCGAGATTACACCGGTCGGCGATCTCGACTGTGCGCTCGACGGCGCCGGGGCAGTAGTCGAAGCCCTGGCGCATCAGGTCCGCCGATTTGACGAACAGCTCGTCGGTGTGCATCTTGAGCCGGTTCTCGTCCGTTACGTTTTTTCCGGTCTGAACGCAGAGCAAAACGTCGTGCGCCGCCGCGTCGTCGCGCTCGCCGTAATGACAATCGTTCGTGGCGACCACCGGCAGAGACAATTCCTTACCCAGCTCGACGATCAGGCGATTCACCTTTTCCTGCTCGGGAAGCTTGTTGTCCTGGATTTCAAGATAGTACCGGTCGCCGAAAATCCGCTCGTAGCTTTGCGCCGCTTCTTTCGCCTTTTCGACGATTCCGGCGTTTAGCGCATAAGAGACCTCGCCCTGGAGACAGGCGCTCAGCGCGATGAGCCCGCGGTTGTGCTCCTGAAGGACCTCCTTGTCGATACGCGGCTTGTAATAAAAGCCCTCCATGAAGCCGATCGTTACGAGCTTGCAGAGGTTTTTATACCCCTCGAGATTCATCGCGAGCAGAATCAGGTGGTTGTTGTATTCCTTGGTGCCCTTGTCGACGCCCTTGCGCTCGAAGCGGCTCGTCGGCGCGACATAGATCTCGCAGCCGATGATTGGCTTGACGCCTTTCTTTGAGGCTTCCAGGTAGAACTCGATGGCGCCGAACATGTTGCCGTGGTCGGTCATCGCCAGCGCGGGCTGTTTAAGCGCTTTCACGCGCTCGATCAGCTCATCTACTTTGTTGGCGCCGTCTAGGAGGCTGTATTGCGTGTGGCAGTGGAGGTGAACGAACCGGGAATGCTCCATGGAATTAGAATTATTTCTTAGCACAAAGAGGCGCGACCGACAATTTAAAAACGGCCGGCAACGGCGGCGAAAACCATGCGCACGGATTCAGCTCGCAAAGGTGCGAAACAGACGCCAGCGCCTGACGATCTCCTCCCAGCGCGCGAGCGCGGCGAGATCGCCCTGCGGCGTAAGCAAGCGCACCATTCTTTCCCCTGCCGTGGGGTCGCCGACGACGTCCAAGACCTCCTGCCGACCCTGGCGGAGCGCGGCCAGCGTGCGGCTGTCGAGCGGCACGGCGCGCAGATGGGCGAGCGCGCGATTGAGCGACAGCAGCGGGACCTCGCCCCTGGATTGGGCCGTCTCGATATCGTCCAGGCGGATCGCCGCGTCGACTTTGAGGAGGCCGCAGGATAGCCGCCTGAGCGCTTTCAGATGCGCGCCCGGGCCGAGAAACGTTCCCATGTCGGCTGCAAGGGTGCGGATATAGGTTCCTTTCGAGCAGGTGAGCTCGAAGCCGATCTCGTCGGGCCCTTCGCTCCAGAGCCGCAGGGTTTCGATTTTAATCTCGCGTGGCGCGCGGTCGACCGTCTCGCCCTTGCGCGCGAGATCGTAGAGGCGAACGCCGTCCTTTTTGAGCGCTGAGAACATCGGCGGCGTCTGCATGAGCGTCCCTGTGAACGCGCCTCGGAGCCGCTCCAGATCGGTCTCGCCGAGCGGCGAAACCGGCCGCAACTCGATGACTTTGCCGGTGGAATCCTGCGTGTCGGTTTCGACGCCGAGGGCGATAACGCCGCGATAGCTCTTCTGCGCCGCGAGAAAAATCTCGGCAACTTTGGTCCCCTCGTTGACGCCGAGCGGCAGCAGGCCGGACGCGAAGGGATCGAGCGTTCCCAGATGGCCGACCTTGCCGGCGCCTAGGATGCGCTTGACGCGAGCGACGACGTGAGCGGAGGTCGGCCCTTCGGGCTTATCGACGAGAAGCAGCCCGCTTAATGATGAGGTCGATGCCATCGATAACGTTAAAAGATTGAAGCGGCTCTGGACGATGTCTTGAATCTAGTTCTTAACTACCGGCGACGCCAAGTCAAACGCCGGAGCGCTCGCGAAGCTGTAACCACAATCGGGCATTTTTCTCCGAGGTCCTCGGGAATCCCCGATTTCCACCTCGATGTAGCAGGCTTACACTAACATTACAGTTAAGGAAGGAAGAGCCATGGCCATACCCGCAGGCGCTTCGCACACCGAAGCTTACCTGCGTCTGATCGGAGTTCCCGAAATCCCGCCCGCTACCAGCCCATTCGACCCCGGATACGATTCCGCGACACTTGAAAGCCACCTCGATCAGAGCGCGCATCTAATATCGATTCTCAAGCTCTCCATGGCCACCTGGATCGTAGCCGATGAGGCCAGCAGCCGGCGCAAAGTTGCCGCGGCCAAAAAGCACGGCGTGCCGACGGTGACCGGCGGCGGCCCGTTCGAGATAGCGGTCGATCGAGGGCATCTTCCGGCCTATCTCGACCTTTGCGCGGATATCGGCGTCAACAGAATCGAGTGCGGGCAAGGATTTGCGGCGTCAGACTTGGATGCGAAGGAGATCGTTCGTCTCGCGGCCGCCCGCGGTCTCGAGGTGCAGTTCGAGCTCGGTGAAAAAAACGCCGGGCCATTCACCGGCGGCGTCCTTCGCTCCTGGATCGACGCAGGTCAACGCTGGCTCGCCGCCGGCGCAGTACAACTCGTCGTCGAGGCGCGGGAAAGCGCGCGCGGCATCGGCCTTTTCGACGAGCAGGGCCGTCTCAACGGACGCTTCGCGGATGAGCTCGCCGAAACGTTCGGCTTGAAGACGGTCGTATTCGAAGCGCCGATCAAGCCGAGTCAGTTTGCCCTACTCGACCATTTCGGACGGGAGGTTCACCTTTCCAATGTGCGTCTTGAGGAATTGCTCCGCGTCGAGATTTATCGCCGTGGACTTCATGCCGACGCGTATAACAGCCCGAAACTAAAGCCATCTACTGCGACTGGAATGAAAGCCGTCGGCGGCGCAAGCGAACATGCGGCAGACCGTTGTCATTAGAAGTTCTCTGGCCGGCGACGGTGCGCCGGCGAGCGAAGCGATCGTCGCCGTCGACATCATCCGCGCGACGACTACGGCCGTCACGGCCGTCGCGATGGGCCGCCGCTGCTATCCCGTTGCCGACGTGGACGACGCATTCAGGCTGGCGACATCCATGCCCGACGCCCTCCTCGCCGGCGAAGTCGGCGGGGTCGTGCCCGAAGGCTTCATGCTGTCGAATAGTCCGGCGGAGCTCGCCGCGCATAATGACCGGCGTCCGGTGGTGCTTCTATCCTCGTCCGGCACGCGCCTCATGGACGGCATCCGGCGCTCGCCTTTCGCTTACATCGCGAGCTTCCGCAATTACCGCGCAACGATCCGCCATTTGGCGCGACTGCGTTTGCCCGTGATTCTCATCGGCGCGCCGACGCGCGGCGATTTCCGCGCCGAGGACCGCATGTGCTGTGCGTGGATCGCCGCCGGCCTGATCGAGACCGGCTATACGGCGGCGGATCGGCAGACGGATACGCTCGTGCGGCATTGGCGCGCGGCGTCGCCGCTCGATTTCATGTGGAGCCCGAGCGTCGGCTTTCTCCGCCGCAGCCACCAGCTTCGCGATCTCGAATTTATCCTCGAACACTTCGACGACGTCGACTCCGCCTTTCAAATTTCCGGCGCTGAAATCGTGGGGGCGCCTCCGCCGCACGAAGGTCGATGACCGCCTCACGTGGAGACCTCCGTTCCGGTCCTCGTTCTCCGTATGGAGCATCACGGCGCGCTCGGTGTCTTGCGCAGCCTCGGCCGACTGGGCGTGCGTGTCTACGGCGTCGACGCCGATCGGAGCGCAATCGCGCCGCGGTCGCGCTACTGCCGCGGCGCTTTCGTCTGGGACATCGAGACGCGGCCCGCGGGTGCGTCCGTCGATTTTCTGAAAGCGGTCGCCCGCCGTATCGGCGGACGGCCCCTGCTGCTCGCCACGAACGATGAGACCGCGCTGTTCGTGGCGGAGAACGCGTCCCGCCTGCGAACCTCCTTCGTGTTTCCCGACAATCCGCTTACACTCGTCCGCTCGCTCTACAATAAACGCGACATGTATTTTCTCGCCCGGCGATACGGGATTCCGACGGCCGAGACGTCTTTCCCGTTTTGCCGAAGCGACGTGATCGAGTTCATCGAAACCGCGCAATTTCCCGTCATGCTGAAGGCCTCCGACAACATCGCCGTCTCGCGCCGCGCGGGCAAAAAGATGGTGATCGCCCGCACGCCCGAAGGTCTCCTCGCGCACTACGACACCATGGAAGATCCGGCCCATCCCACGATGATGCTGCAGGAGTACATCCCCGGCGGCGACGATTCCGTGTGGATGTTCAACGGCTATTTCGACGGGCGCTCGGAATGTCTGTTCGGGATCACGGGCAAAAAGATTCATCAGACGCCCGTCTACACGGGAATGACAGCGTTGGGGATCTGTCTACCGAACACGGCGGTTCGCGATCAAACGCAAAGACTCGTCGCAGCGACCGGCTATAAAGGCATACTCGACATCGGATACCGGTACGATTTTCGCGACGGCTCGTACAAGCTGCTCGACTCCAATCCCAGGCTGGGAGCGACGTTCCGCTTATTCGTCGGCGCGGGAGAGCTGGATGTCGTGCGCGCGGCTTACCTTGATCTCACGGGACAGGAGGTGCCCGACAGCGCAATTATTTCAGGACGGAAATGGCTTTTGGAGGATGCGGACATCGTATCGAGCTGGAATTATTTTCGCGACGGCGCTGTCACTCCGCGCGAATGGCTTCGCGCCTATTCTGGCATCCGAGAGGCTGCTTGGTTCGCTGCCGACGATCTCCGGCCGTTCGCGAGCGTCTGCCGGCGGACCTGCGCCAAACTTTTGCGGCGTGCGGCCCGACGCTTCCGGCGGTCGTCACCGCATATCCGGCGATCAGCGGGCCTGCTCCGCCGCTCGCTGCATTGGAAATAGGAAGACGCCTCCGTTCTCCGGTGTGAGATTGCCGGGGACGAAATCGCGATCCCGGCTGATCGGATAACTAGCACGCGCTGCCGGTCCGATCGCTTGGCGGCTGGTCACGAAAGGTGCGGATTGGGCAAGCGCATTCACTGGTTGTCCTTGGTTTGCTTCAGCAGATTGTCGATACGCCGCGCCCGCTCCTCGCTGTCGTCGTAGAGGAACTCGAGCGTCGGAACGACCCGGAGCTTAAGCGCTTTTCCCGCGCGGCCGCGAATGAAACCGGCAGCGCTCTTCAAGCCGGCGACCGCGTCGGCCTTGCCGGCGCTGCCGGTGAGAACATTGAAGTAAATCTTGGCGTGCCGGAGGTCGGGACTCACGTCCGCCCCGGTGAGCGTCACCGCACCGATACGCGGATCGCTTACTTCTTTGACAAGTAATTGCGAGATGACTTCGAGCAGCAGGTCGCCAACCCGGTCGGAGCGCTTATAATCCATACGCGAACCATCAGCAGTAGAAAATTTCGGTGTCGGAGTCGCCCACCTGAGCCAGGCCGAGCCCGTCGACGAAGTCGACGATTTTATTGAGCGTCGCCTCGACGATGTGTCGGCTGCTGCCGACGGCGGCGAACCCGAGCAGCGCGGTCTGCCACAAATCCTGATCGCCGCATTCCGCGACCGAGACGTTGAATTGGTGCGCGACCCGCGCCTGCACGCGCTTGAGAACGCCGCGCTTGCCTTTGAGGGAATGGTTCTCGGCGAGAATCAGGCTGAGCTTCAGGACCCCGACGATCATCGGGGCATTATCGGAAGAAGGATTGTGTCTGCCTATCGCCCGTCACCCGCCGACGCACGGCTCTCGCGTCCGCCCGGCGTCGGGGTGATGCGGCGGAGGACCGCGACCCTTTCGTAAGCTTCGATCGTGTCGCCCTTCTTGATGTCCTGATAGTTTTCCAGGCTGAGGCCGCATTCGTAGCCCGCTGCGACCTCGCGGACGTCGTCCTTAAAGCGCTTGAGGCTTGCGAGCTTCCCTTCGTGAACCACGCGCTGGTCGCGCAGCAGGCGGACGAGATAGCCGCGCTGAATCTTGCCGTCGGTCACGTAGCAGCCCGCGACCGCGCCGACCCCGCGGATGTTGAAGACTTCGCGCACTTCGACCCGGCCGTGGACTTGCTCTCTGTAAGTGGGCTCGAGCAGACCTTCCATCGCCGCTTTGATGTCGTTGATGACGTCGTAGATGATGCTGTAAAGCCGAACGTCGACGCCTTCCTGCTGCGCGAGGTTCGCCGCCTTGACTTCGGGACGGACGTTGAAGCCGATGACGATGGCGTTGGACGCCGCGGCCAGGAGCACGTCGCTCTCGGTAATACCGCCGACGGAGCCGTGCAGCACGTTGAGCCGCACCTCGTTCGTCGATAGACGCGTCATCGCCTCGGTCAACGCTTCGACCGAGCCGTGCACGTCGGCCTTGAGCACGACGCGCAGTTCTTTGACGTCGCCGGTCTTGATCTGATCGTAGAGCTCTTCGAGGGAAACCTTGCTCGTCTTCACGAGATCGGATTCGCGCTGCTTGCTCTGGCGATACTCGGCGATCTGGCGCGCCTTGGCCTCGTCGGTGAGCGTGACGAACGAATCGCCCGCCTGCGGCACGCCCTGCAGTCCTAAAATCTCGACCGGCAGCGCGGGCGAAGCCGACTCGATCTTGCGCCCGTGATCGTCGATCATGGCGCGCACGCGGCCGGTAAAGATGCCGCAGACGAAGGCGTCGCCTACGTGCAGCGTGCCCTCCTGGACCAGGACCGTCGCGACCGGGCCGCGACCGCGGTCGAGCTTGGCCTCGACGATCGTGCCGCGCGCGAGCTTGTCGGGATTCGCGCGCAGCTCGAGGACGTCGGCTTGCAGCAGGATCATTTCGAGCAGCTGCGGAATACCTTCTTTGGTCTTCGCGGAGACCGGGACAAAGGTCGCGTCGCCGCCCCATTCTTCGGCGACGAGCCCGTGCTCCATCAAGCCGCGCTTGACGCGCTCCAGATTGGCGTCGGGCCGGTCGATCTTGTTGATTGCGACGATAATCGGCACCTGCGCCGCGCGGGCGTGGTTGATCGCCTCGATCGTCTGCGGCATGACGCCGTCGTCGGCGGCGACGACGAGGACGACGAGATCGGTGACCTTCGCGCCGCGCGCGCGCATCGCCGTGAACGCTTCGTGGCCGGGCGTGTCGAGGAAGGTAACGCCGCGGCCGTCGACCTGAACGTGATACGCGCCGATATGCTGCGTGATGCCGCCCGCTTCGCGCTCCGTCACGTTGGTGCTGCGGATCGCGTCGAGCAGCGAAGTTTTGCCGTGGTCGACGTGTCCCATGATGGTAACGACCGGCGGCCGCGGCTTGAGCGAGGCCTCGGGCTCTTCGACCTGGTGCTCGACCTCGAGCTCGGATTCGGCGTTGAAGGCGACGTTCTCGACCTGATGATCAAACTCGGTCGCGACCAAGGCGGCGGTGTCGGCGTCGAGCATCTGGTTAATCGTGGTCATCATGCCCATCTGCATGAGCTTTTTGATGACGTCGCCGGCCTTGACGCCCATCTCGCGCGCGAGATCGCCGACGCTAATCACTTCCGAGATGCGGACAATGCGCTTGCTCGCTTTGGGAACTGTAATTTCGGTCTTCTTCTGCTCTTTGCCGGGCAGCGCGCGCTTCTTTTTCGGGAAGCGGCCTGAGCGCATGTCGCGCTCGCGCAGCTCGAGCATGTCCTGCTTCTTGACGACGCGTTTTTTATGCTTGCCGGGCTTGGCGGCTTCGCCGGCGGCGGCGCCGTCGCCCGGCGGAGCGGGCCGCTGTTCGCCCGCCGGAGTCGGCGCCCCGGGTCTCGGCGGTGCGCCGACTCCGGGACGCGGCGGCGGCCCCGGACGGCGGAGCGGCGCGCTCGGCGCCACAGGGCGTGAAACTTGTTTTAGATCGATGCGGCCGAGGACGCGCGCGCCGCGCTGCGGCTCCTGTGCCGGAGGCGGCGCGGCGGCCGCGGGCGGCGTCGGTGCCGGCTTTTCTTCGACTTTCTCCGGAACTGGCTCGGGCGCAGGAGGCTCGGGCGACGCTTCGGCGGCTTCCGCCTCCAATATCGCCGGGGGGATCTCCTCGATCGGCTGTTCAAGGTCGGGAATAGGCTCGGATTCAGGCGGCTCGAAGGTTTCCGGCAGCTCCGGCGAAATCTCCTCGGCGGGAGGCACATCCGCCTCAAAGCCTTCGGGTTTCGCTTCCGCCGCTGGCTGCGTTGACACGACTTCGGTGCGATTGGTGCGCCGGCGGATGACGTTCGCGCGCACGCGGCGCTCGACAACGGTCTCGTGCGATTGCGCCTCTTCGGTCGTGACCACGCGGTCGGCGACGACTTTCTCCTCGCCGACGACGACCTGCGGGCGCGCAGGCGCCGCGAGCGCTGCCTTGACGCGCGCGACTTCGTCGTCTTCGAGAGTGCTTTGCGATTTCTTCCCCCGAATCCCGAGCTTGTCGAGATGCGTGGTCAGATCTTTGAGCTCGAGACCGAGCTCTTTCGCCAGCACGCTAACTCTTGTCTTCGCCATTCGCCTTCCTAGCTGCGCTCACGCAGCCTTGAAACCAGCCGCGCCCTTGCGGCGCGATCGACTTCCTCGTGAAACGCGCGATAAACGCTCTTTTTCTGCAACAAAAGATTCCAACAAGTCTCGGCGTCGTGGAGATAACCGCCTCTTCCCTTCGCGAATCGATCGATCTCTAGCTCTCCACCTCTTTTTACCATGCGCATCAGTGCGCTTTGATCGTCGGTGCGCCCGCAGCCGAGACAGGTGCGCTGCGGCGCGCTATTTTTCGTCCCCTGCCGCCGGCGCTTCGTCGCCACCCGCAACGCCTCCTTCGGTCGGCGCCTCGCCGTCGGCGGCGGGCGTCGCAGCTGCGGCCGCCGCGGCCTCGGCCGCCGCCTTCGCCTCTTCCTCTTCGCGGCGCCGTTTTTCGGCGACGTATTCCCGGCTCGACTTGTAAATCGTCTCGGCCTTCTCGGGCCCGATGCCGTCGACATCCAGAATAGTCTCCAGATCGGCTTCGGCAACCTCTTCGGCCGATTTGAAGCCCGCCTGATACAGCAGCTCGGCCGACATGTCGTTGACGCCCGGAATCGCGCCTAGCGAAACGCGCGCACGCCGCGTCTCTTCTTCCATCTCCGATTCGCTACGCACGTCGAGCTTCCAGCCGCTTAGGCGCGAGGCGAGACGGACGTTCTGCCCGCGCTTGCCGATCGCGAGCGAGAGCTGATCGTCGGGCACGATGACTTCCATGCCGTGCTCGTCGTCGTCGATGATGATCTTCGAGACCTTTGCCGGCGCCAGCGCGCGGCAGACGTACTCCGCCTGGTCCGGCGTCCAGTGCACGATGTCGACCTTCTCGCCGCGGAGCTCCTGCACGACCGCCTGGACGCGCGTCCCTTTCATGCCGACGCAGGCGCCGACGGGATCGACGTCGGGATCATGGGAAACGACGGCGATCTTGGCGCGGCCGCCGGGCTCGCGCGCGGCGCCCTTCACCTCGACGATCGCTTCGTAGATTTCCGGCACTTCCTGCTCGAAGAGCTTGATCAGCATGCCCGGATGCGTGCGCGAAAGGACGATCTGCGGCCCGCGGCTCGTCATCTCGACGCTCACGATGAAGCCGCGGATGCGGTCGCCCTGGCGGTATCGCTCGCGCGGCACCTGCTCTTTTTCCGGCAGGATCGCGTCGGTCTTGCCCAGGTTGACAATGATGTTTTTCTTCTCGAAGCGCTGGACGATGCCGTTGACGAGCTGGCCCTCGCGGCCCTTGAAGTCGTTGTAGATGATCTCGCGCTCCGCGTCGCGCACGCGCTGGACGATGTTCTGCTTGGCGGCTTGCGCGGCGATGCGGCCGAAATTCGCGGTGTCGAGCTTGCTCAGGAGCTCGTCGCCGACCTGCGCCTCGGGATCGAGCGTCTCGCGCGCCTCGTCGATCGTGATCTCGACGGCCGCGTCCTGGATCGTCTCGACGACCGTCTTCGCCTCGAAGAGCTCGACTTCGCCGATCTCGGGATTGAACTGCGCCTCGATTTTACGCTGATGGCCGAAGGTCTTCTTCGCCGCCGAGACCATCGCGTTCTCCAGCGCGCTGATGAGAATCGACTTGTCGATGCCCTTCTCTTTACTGACCTGCTCGATGACTCGATTTAGATCCTGCTGCATATTACGCGCTCCAATCGTGCTCGTAGTTCGCCTTTTCGATCTGCGGAAAGGCGATGCGATAATCGCGGCCTTCGAGCGCAACCACGATCTCGCCCGGCGTCGCCTCCTTGAGAATGCCTAAAAACGATCTGCGTCCCTCGATCACGTCGCGCGTTCGGATGCGCACCCGCTTGCCGACGAACCGCTCGAAATGCTCGGGCGTCTTGAGCGCCCGGTTGATGCCCGGCGACGAAACCTCGAGCACATAGGCGCCCTCCACGTCGAGCGCATCGTCGAAAAGCTCGTTCAGCCGGCGGCTCACCCGCGTGAGATCGTCCAGCGTCGGCCCACCCGCCTTATCGAGGAATATTCGAAGCACCCGGCCGGAGCGGCTGCCCTCGCGCCGGAACTCGATGTCTACGATCTCCATCCCCTCGTCGGAGGCGACCGGACCCGCCATTTCCCAGATGCGCGCCACGACGGGATCGACCTGTATCATAGCCCCAAAATAAAAAAGCGGGCAAGAGCCCACTTTTGAGTGCTAACCCCCAAGTGTACTTGAATTTTTAACATACGGAACAAAGCCAATGCAAGGGTGCTTCCGGGAGTTTTGTTAAAGTCCTCGATTCTGGTATGCTTTTCGCCTCATGAGCGCGGTGAAGAACGTGCGAGAGAAATCCGCCGCGGCGGCGCGAATTTCGTGGGAGAATATTCTCACGAGCCTCGAAGAGGGCGTCGTCGTGATCGGCCTCCAGGGCCGGATCTCGTTCTTCAATCAAAGCGCGGAAGTGCTGACGGAGCTGCCGGCCTCGTACGCCCTCGGCCAACCTTATACGAGCGTCTTCGCCAAGAGCCCGTGGCTCGTCGACATGGTGCGGATGAGCGAGCCACCCGGACAGACGGGAAGCCGCGGCGAAGGCGACCTCGCCCGGCCGCGCGGCCGGCACGTCGCGGTGAACCTCACGGTATCGCCGCTCCGGGACCACTACGATCAATTCCTGGGAAGCATCATTCTGCTTCGCGATCTCACCCACCGGAAAGAGCTCGAAGAGGACCTGAAGCGCGCGGACCGGCTGTCGCTTCTCGGGACGCTCGCCGCCGGGCTTGCCCATGAGATCAAAAACCCGCTCGCCGGTATCAAGGGCGCGGCGCAGCTGCTGACGCGGAAAGTCAAAGACGATGCCGGCCTCCGCGAGTACGCCGAGATCGTGGTGAACGAAGTCAACCGCGTCGACGTGCTCATCGATCAGCTGCTCGACCTCTCGCGTCCGTCGAAGATCGACTTCCAGGCGCTCAACATTCACGAGATCCTCGATCAGGTGCTGCTGCTCGAGCAAGCGGACGCCGCGGGCGCGGGCATCGAGATCAGGAAGAATTTCGATCCCAGCCTGCCCTCGATCCGCGGCGACCGCGCGCGCTTGGTGCAGGTCTTTTTGAATCTCGTCAAGAACGCGTTCCAGGCGATGGACGGCCAGGGCGCGCTGACGGTCACGACGCGCATCGAGACCGACTTTCACATCCGCGAGCACGGGCGTGAGCGCGGGAAGTTCATCCGCGTGGACATCGAGGACAACGGCCCCGGCATCAAAGAGGAAGATCTGCCGAATATTTTCTCGCCGTTTTTCTCGACCAAGACCAACGGCACCGGCCTCGGGCTTGCGATCTGCTACCGCATCATCAACGAGCACGGCGGCCTGATCCGCGTCGAGAGCCGCGCGGGCGCCGGCGCCTGCTTCAAAGTCTCGCTGCTCGTCGCGTGAGCCCATGAATCAGGGAAAAGTCCTCGTCGTCGAAGACGACAAGTCGGTGCTCGCCGTTCTGCGCGGCCTTCTCGAAGAGGACGGCTACTGGGTGCGCGCCGTCGAGACCGGACAGCGCGCGCGCGCCGAGCTCATGGAAAACGACTTCGACGTCTGCCTGGTCGACATCAATCTACCGGACATGGACGGCCTCGAGCTGCTCAAAGAAACCAAAGAAAACGGCTCGACCGCGTCGATCATCATCATGACCGCGCG
>DASWZY010000099.1:0-8076 GCA_036407055.1 Binatia bacterium | reverse complement strand
TCCGCGCGCGGCGCGCCGCGCACTTCGAGAGTGAAGGCGAGATTTTCCGCGACCGTGAGATGCGGATAAAGCGCGTAGGTCTGGAATACGAACGCGAGGTCGCGGTCGCGCGGCGCGAGCATATCGACGCGACGGCCGCCGATCGCGATCGTGCCGCTGGAGGCTTCTTCCAAGCCGGCGACGATGCGGAGCAGCGTCGTCTTGCCGCAGCCCGAAGGACCCAACAGCACGCGGAATTCGCCGTCGCGCACCTCGAAAGAAAGATTTTTGACGACGTCCGCGTGCCCGAAGGATTTCGAGACGTTTTCGACCGTGAGCGAAGCCATGGCTAACCCTTAACCGCACCGGCGGAGAGACCGCGGACGATGCGCCGCTGGAAGAGGAGCGTGAGCGCGATCAGCGGCAGCGTCGCGATGGTCGAAGCGGCAGCCAGCTCGCCCCACGGGATCGTGTATTCGCCGGGAAAGAGCGCGATGCCGACGGGCAGCGTCTGGAGCGGCGGCGATGTGAGAATAATCAGCGCGAAGAAGAACTCGTTCCAGGCGTAGATGAAGACGAGAATCGCCGCGGTGAAGATGCCCGGAGCGGCGAGCGGCAGGACGATTCGCCGCAGCGCCTGTGCGCGCGTGCAGCCGTCCACAAGCGCCGCCTCCTCGACCTCGTAGGGCAGCTCTTTGAAGAACGTGCTGAGAATCCAGATCGCGAGCGGCAGCGAGAACGAGATATACGCGACGATAATTCCGGGATAGCGGTTGAGCCACCCGACTGCGTCGAGGATGCGCCAAACTGGGCCGGCGACCGCGATCTGCGGGAACATCGAGACGCAGAGAAGAACGAGCAGATACCATCTGAGCCACGCATAGTGAAAACGCGTCAGCGCGTAGGCGGCGAGCGCGCCGATGGCGATGCTCACGACCGTCGTGGCCGCGGCGACGATCGCGCTGTTCTTGATGTAGCCGAGCAGGCCGTAATTGACGATCGCCGACCGGTAAAAGCCCCAGTGGAATTCCGGGACGACCACCGGCGGGATCGCCGTCAGCTGCGCGGGGCTCTTCCACGACGCGAGCACGAACCAGAGAAACGGCAGCAGGCTGTAGACGGCGACGGCGGCGACCGCCAGCGGCAGGAGAAATTTTTTCACCGCGCGGCTCCGGGTTCGAGCACGCGCGCGCCGATGAGTTTTATGTAGAGCAGCGCGAGTGCGAGCGAGATGAGAAAGACGCCGACCGAGATCGCCGAGCCGTAACCGATCATCCCCTCGGCGAAGATTTTTTTGTAGCCGTAGAACTGCAGCACGTTGGTCGAGTCGGCCGGGCCGCCCTGCGTCATGACGAAGACGAGGTCGAAGACCTTGAATGCGTCGATCGTTCGAAACAGCAGCGCGAGCACCAGCGCCGGCTTCAAGAGCGGCAGCGTGATGCGCCGGAGCTTTTGCCACGCGCTCGCGCCGTCGACCTCCGCCGCTTCGTAGAGCTCATCGGGAATCGTTTGCAGTCCCGCGAGAATGATCAGCGCTGCGAACGAGCTCGTCTTCCACACGTCCGCGAAAATGATCGCGCCGCGCGCGAGCCACGGCTCCGCGAGCGGCGCGAGATAGCGCGACGTATCCCGGCCGAAAAGTAAGAAATTAAAGAGCCCGTAGCGGTCGTTGAAGATGTAGCGCCACATCTGCGAGGAGACGACCGTGGGAATCGCCCACGGCACGAGCACCGCGACACGCACGAGCCCGCGCCCGCGAAACGCTTCGTTCAAGAGCAGTGCCATGCCCGCTCCGACCAGCACTTCCAACGTCGCACTGACGCCGACGAAAAGGAGCGTGACGGCGAGCGATTGCAGCGCGACCGGGTCGCGGGCAAGGTCCGCGTAGTTCTCCAGGCCGACGAATTTCTCGCCGAGCCACGGCAGCATGAGGATCATGCGGTAAAAGCTCAGACGCACGGAATCGCAGATCGGATAGATGGAAAATAGCGCGACGAGAAACAGGCTTGGCAGGACGAACCAGACCGCGGCGCGGTCGGCGCGCTTCATCGCGCCGCCCTCGGGCGGAGCAGGTCAAGGACGCGGTCCATCTCGCGGTCGGCATGGCCGGCAAGACGGTCGATGTCCGAATCGCGCGCCGAGATCGCGGTGCTGAAATAGCGCTGCATGATGTTTGACAGCGGCACGTACACGGGCGTCGTCGGCCGCGGCACCGCGTGTGTCGAGATCTCCAGTTGCGTGCGGAACTGCGGATATTTCTCCAGCACCTCGGCGTCGCGATAAACCGCCTCGCGCGCCATGCCGCGGCCGGTCCCGAGCGCGATGCGCTTCTGCGTTTCGGCACGCGTCATGAATTCGACGAAACGCCAGGCGAGCTCGGGCCGCCGCGAATAGCGGCTGATGCCGAGCTGCCAGCCGCCGAGCGCGGCCGCGCTAACGCCGCCGGGAAACGCCGGCAGCGGCGTCATGCCGACCTTGCCGGCGATTTTCGATTTGCGCGGGTCGTTCGCCTCGGACCACGCGTAGGGCCAGTTGCGGTGGAAGACCGCCCGCCCCTCGCTGAAAAGCGCGAGCGACTCGGGCTCCTGATAGGCGAGCACGCCGCGATGGGAAATCTCGCCGATGATGAGGTCGCGCACGAAGCGCACCGCCTCCTCAGCGGCGGCGGAGCGTAGCGCCGCGGAAAGCCGGGCCTCGTCCCATAGCGAGCCGTTGTTGCTGAGAATGTATTCCATCATGTTGCAGACGAGGCCTTCGTACTGCTTGAACTGGCCGGAGAAGCCGGTGAGGCCGGCGTCTTTTTCGCCGGCGACGATCGTCTTCGCCTGCTCGACCAGCTCGGGCCAGGTGCGCGGCGGCGACAATTTGTATTTTTGTAGCAGGTCCTTGCGGTAATAGAGCAGCCCCGCGTCGACGAACAGCGGCACGCCGTAGATCGCGCCGCCGTAGGTGTTGGCGCGGATCGTCGCGGGAAGAAATTCCTTTTGCGCTGCGCGCGGGAAGAAGCGGTCGAGCGGCAGCGCCCAGCCCGCGGACGCGAACTCCGCCGGCCAGATGACGTCCATGAAGAAAACGTCCATCCCGCGGTCGCGGTTCCGGAATTTTTGCGCGAGCAGGTCGTGAAATTCGGTCGAGGAGTGCGGGCCGACATCACGGACGATCTTGAGATCGGGATTCTGCGCTTCGAAGTCCGCGATTAGCGGCTCCAAGTAGCCTTGCGTGTCGCGCCAGGTGACGAAGCGTATATCGGCGGCGTGCAGCGGAGAGAGCAGCAGCGGGAGCAGAAGCAGCGCCGGCCAAAGTTTCACGCAGAGGAGTCTAACTGCAGGGGTTCGGGTTGTCCAGGTGTGCGCGCGGTTCGCCGTGGCGCGCGCAAAGGCGCGCGTTATCCCGCGATCGGCAAACACGCGATCAGCGCATTGCCTTCGAGCGCGTCGCTCTCCACGTCGATGCGGCCGCCATGGAGCTTCATGATGCGCTCGGCGACGTAGAGGCCGACGGTGTCGATGTCGCCGCCGCGGCGGCGGAGCGTCTTGGTGCGGTCGAACATATGCGGCCGCTCCTGCTCGGTGATGCCCGCCCCGTTATCTTTGACGGTGAGCCTAACCTCGCCGTCTTTCGTTTCTGCGGCGACGGTCACCTGACTTCCGGCAGGAGACAGGCTGATCGCGTTGTTGATGATGTTCCCGACTGCGCGCTCGATCTGGAAGACGTCGATCGCGACCGGCGGCAGGTCGTCGGGCGCCGAGAGGACGATCTCGACACTCTTCGCGCCCGCCGTTGCTTTGCGGTCGTGAACCGCCAGCTCGAGCGCCTGCTTGATCGGCTGCGTCACCTTGTGCATCTCGATCTTGCCGCTCTGGATCTCGATGGCGTTGGTGTGATTGGTGATGAGCTCGAGCAGGTGGCGTGCAAGCGCCTCGATGCGCTGGAGCGAGAGCAATTGGTTCGGCGGTGCGCCTTCGGGGATCAACGAAGCGGCGATCTCGATGTAGCCCATCATCGCAGCGAGCGGGCCTTTGAGATCCTGCGTGACGTGGAGGATGTAGCCGGAGACGAAGTTGCTGTCGGCCCCGAGCTTTTTTCGGAGCTCGTCCATCTCGCGCCGGAGCGCGACGGCGGCCTTGGCGCGGGCGATCGCGTAGGGGATCTCTTCGAGATGCGAGAGATCGGGGTGCTTGATGAGAAAGTCGCTCGCGCCGGATTCGAGCGCCTTGTCCAGCGCGACGAGCTTTTCCTGCGATCCGAGCGCCAGGATCAGCGCGTTCGGCGCGGCGCCGCGGATCTCGCCGATCGCCTCCACGCCGCTCTTTGTGAAATCGACGTCGACCAGGACGGCGCAGTCGTTCTCCGCCGCCAGAATCGGCGGACACTCCGAGGCGTTTTGCAGCGGCGAAACGACGTAGCCTTTCGCCTCCAAGTTTTCCCAAAACTGCCGCGGCGTGCGCTTGAGGCCTTCGACAACCAGGAGTTTCATGGGGGATTCCATCGGTTTTATCCTGCCCGTTGCGTGAGATCGAGCCATTCCGGCTTGGCCGGGGCCCACTTGAGCGACTGCACTTTGGCGAGGAAACGCTGATCGTCCTGCTTAAACTCGAGCACGCCGTCCATCAGGTACTTGATGTTGTTGAGCGCCTGCTCGTCGCAGGTGCCCTGCTCGATGATGAAGAGCGTCGTCACGTCGGCGAACTGGCCGGAGCGCGCGAGATAGGCGATGAAGCGCTGGATGTACGGCAGATCGAATTTGAGAAACAGGCTCGAGAGAGAGTCGAGCGCGCGCCGGCCCCCTTTTTTCGCGCCCTCGATCTGCTCGAGCTCCTCGGCCGCCTCGGTGACGAGCGAGGAAAGTTCGGAGAGGTCGAGAGCGCCTTTGATCGCGAACGGCTCCTCGGCAGGGATGCGGCCGCCGCTCCATGAATAGGCGTCGATAAAGCGCAGCGCCGCGGCGCCTTCCGAGGCGGCGGCGTCGACCCCATGCTTCGCTGTGAGCGCCTGGCGGATTCTGCCGGGACTTTCGTCGAGGCAGATGAACATGCATTTCTCGCCTTGCTTGAGCCCGTCGGCGAGGAATAAGCGCGACAAAGAAGACTTGCCGCTTCCCAGCGACCCCGTCATGAGCACGTTCACGCCGTGCGGCACCGGACCGCCGAAGAGCTCCTGGAAAACGTCGGCGCCGGGTTCGAGCGTCCGCACCGCTTCGGCCGGTTTTTGCGGCGGCGCAGCGGCCGCTGCAGGCGTCGCGGCGGGCGCTTCGACCGGCGCGGGCGGCGTAACAGGCTCCGCCACAGCGACGGCGGGAGCCGGCGCTGCGACTTTTCTCGCCTTGCTGCGATCGAGAATGTTCTTGACGCGCTCGCGGAAGACCTTGGGCGAGAACGGCTTGGTCAAGAAATCGTCGGCGCCGACGTTGTACCCTTTGATCTTATCGTCGTCGGCGGATAGGCCGGTCAGCATGAGAATCGGCGTCATCGCGAAGTCCGGCATCTCGCGCAGCTTCGTGCACACCTCGTAGCCGTTCAGCCCCGGCATGAGCACATCCAAAATGATCAGGTCGGGATCGTTCCCCGGCCACTTTTCGACGGCCTCGCTGCCGGTGATGGCGAAGGTGACGTCGTAGCCCTCTTCGCCGAGTACCATCTGGTAAAGCTCGCGAAAAAACCGGTCGTCGTCGGCGATGAAGATTTTTTTTCGCTCGGCCATTTTAGAGCAGCGGGCTCAGCACAAGTCCCTTGGGCTTTTTGATTGTGAAGGGGTATTCGGTGAGATCGATGGCGGTGCCGCGCATTTTGCGGATTGCGAGCGTGCGCACGATGCGGTCCTGCGTCCGGGAGATCGCGAGCGCGAGCACGCCTTCGACGAGATACTCCTCGATGCCGGACGCCGTGCTGCCCGGATCCGCGAGCGCGTACGACGTCAGCAGATTCGTCGAATTGACGTCCTCTTCCAGCGCATGCACGAGCATGCGCATGTTTTCCTGCGCGCGCGTCGCCGAGTCGCCCTGCATGACGAACGGCCCGGCGGGATCGATCACCACGCGCGCCGCTTCCATATTTTTGACATAGGCGCCGAGGTCGGTGACGGTCTTCTGTACGTCGAGCTCTTTGTCGCGCGAGCCTGCGCGCGCGAGAAAATAGGCCGAGGCATCGAGGATCAGGAGCTGCTTGGTCTTGACGTATTTCGCGAGATCCCAGCCGAGTGCCGCCGCGTGCTCCAGGATGGTGTTGGGCTTGACGTCGACCGAAACGTAGACCGCCTTCTCGCCGTCGCCGAGTCCCTTTAGCACGAACTGCATGCAGAAGATGCTTTTGCCGGTTCCGGCGACGCCGGTAAGCAAATAACTTTTCCCTGCGGGAAATCCGCCTTCGATGAGGGGGTCGAGGCCCGGAATGCCAGTCGCAACTCTACGCGAGTTCATGGAGAGGTTACGGGCCGGAGTATACTATGTTTGGCGGCGTTTCGCACGTGGGAAACGCGGCAAAAAGCGATCGCGTACAGGCGGGGAAATTAGGTTCGATACCGCGAGAGGCGCGGCTCAGCCGGTCTTGATCGGTGCCAGGAATTGCTCGGAGGAGAGCGACGGCGCGACGCGAGCGACTTTCTCCATGATTTTTTCTTTCTCGGCGCCCGTCTTTGCCTTGGCGTAGCGATCGCGGAGCTGCTTCAAGCGCTGGCGCCGAACGCGCCGCGCGTGCAGTTCGTTCCTTCTAACCTGACGACCCATCCTCCACCTCCGGATTACAGCAGCTTCGCGGCTTCGGCTTCATTGAAGCCGAGCATTTTCTTTTGGCCTTTGACGATGACCGGGCGCCTCAAGAGATTCGGCTCTTTTAAAATCATCTTGATGGCGTCTTCGCGCGACGGCGGCTTCTGCTTCATGTTGCGCTCGCGGTAGAGCGCGTTTCGCGGGTTGAGGAAGCTCTCGACCTCGACGCCGGCGAGGAGGTCGCGCAGTTCCTTCTCCGAGAGCGGGTTCTTGCCGTACTCGCGCTCGTTCAACGGAACTTTTTTCGCTTGCAAGAAACTTCTTGCTTTACGGCAGGTAGTTCAGGTCGCCTTGTAATAGAACTTAACCGCTTCCGCCATCGCGACCCGCCTATTTCTCGAACGCGGTCTTGAGCATCGGCTCCAGCTCGCCGCGCTCGTGCAGCTCGTGGACGATGTCGCAGCCGCCGACGAATTTACCGTCGATGAAGACCTGCGGGATCGTCGGCCAGTTGGTGTAGCGCTTGATGCCCTCGCGCACCGCCGGGTCTGCGAGCACGTCGGCGGTCTCGAACGGATAGCCGTAGGATTGCAGGATCTCGACCGTATGCGCCGAGAAACCGCACATCGGTGCCTGCGGCGAGCCCTTCATGAAAAGCATGACCTTGTTGTTCTTTACTTTCTGATCGATCTTGTTCTGTACGTCGTCCATCGCTCCTCCTAAGACTTGGCGGCGAGCCGCTCCCACTGCTCCGGCGTATAGGTTTTCAGCGCCAGCGCGTGAATCTGCTCGCTCCCGAGCGCGTCTTTCAGGACTCCATAAACCATTTGATGTTGTTCCACAAGAGTTTTTCCGGCGAAGGCAGGCGCGATGATCCAGACCTGGAAATGATCGCCGCCGCCGGTCAGATCGTCGACACGGACCATCGAATCCGGCAGGGCTTTTTCCAGGGTCGATTTAATCTCGTCCTGTGTCACGACTTTATTTTACCACACCGGAGCGCAATCTGTAATCATGCCTGCGGATCGAAATCCGACCGGCATTTCCTCATCATCGCGCGGAGGTCCTGGCGCAGCTCTTCGACCGTCGGCCGGCCGACGTACCAGTAGCCGCAGTAGATATTGTGCACCGTGAGGTCGGGCATGAGCGAAAAGCCGTAAGGGATCGCCGTCACGCCGCGCGACTTCGAGGTTTCCGTCATGTCAAGCGCTTTGACCACCGCGCGGTCGTGGTCGCTCAGGAAGGGGAATTCTGCGCCCATGCCGGTCTTGAAGGCGGCGCTCACCTCCGGCGGATCGACGCTCACGACCGCGAGCTTGCAGTAATTGACCGCGAGCTCTTTTTGAAATTCCGTCAGCAGGCGCAACTGCACCTGGCATTTCGGTCACCAGTAG
>DASWZY010000098.1:0-8943 GCA_036407055.1 Binatia bacterium | reverse complement strand
CGGCGTCCTGCGTGACGATTTTTCCCAGAATGTATTCGCCGGTCGTGTTGACGAGATTGAGCATGACCACCAGCAGCGCGATGAGCGTGAGATAAGGCGTGCGCGTCACCAGGTTGAAGCCGCCGTGTTTCCCGAGCGGCTCGTCCGCGTGCTCGTTTTTCGCGCCGGCGTGCCGGCCCGTCTTTCCCCGGCCGTTCACCAGAATCGAGAGGCCAATGCAGAGGCACAGAATGACGGCCGCGAGCGGCAAGAGCTGGAAAACGCCGATCGGACGCATGAGGTAGCCCGCGATCTTCGGGCCGAGAATCGCTCCGAGCGAGCCGCCGAACGCGACGATGCCGAAGAGCCGCCGGCCCTGTTCCTGATCGTAAAGGTCGTTGGCGAATGCCCAGAACTGCGCGACGAGGAATATATTGAAGATTCCGACCCACAGATAGAACGGGATCGCGATCGGCGTGCCGCTGCGCGCGAGCGCGTAAAAAATCAGCAGGTTGGAGATGAAAAACAGCGTTACCCAGGAGATCAAGCGGATACGATTCAATTTGGTCGCGAGATATCCGTAAGCCGGCACGACGAGAAACAACAACAGCGCCTGGCCGGCGGAGGCGTAAGTCTTCACCTCGGCGCCGCCGCCGGTGAGGATCAGCGGCTCGCGCACGGTCTTGATGATGAGATAGGCGGTCAGGAGAAAAAAAAGATTGAGCATCAGCAGCAGCGCGGTCCACGCCTCGCCCGCGCGCACGTCGGCGAAGAGGCTGAAGCTGCGGTCGAGCGCGGACTTGCGCTGTGCCATGAGCTATTCGGGCTTCAAGTCGTAGAAGCGCTGGCCGTTCTTGTAAAGCACGGCCGCCTTGTCCTCGGCCGTGAGCTCGGGGTTCTCCATCACTTCTTCGAGCTCGTGCTTGCAAAACTCGTTGTTCACCTCGTGCGGAAAATCCGACGAGTAGATGAACGGGGTATTGCCGACGCGCTTGATTGCGTGGCCGAGGTCGGGCTCGCTGCCCTCGCAGCCGACAAAGATCCTGCCGGCTTTGATGTGGCGCATAACGTAGTCGCTCACACGCTCGCCTTTTTTAAGCTGGAGAAACTCGCCGCGCGGGTCGTATTGGATGTGCGTCTCGAAAGAGCGGTCGAAGCGCTCGAGGCAGAGCAGCAACCAGGCGACACCGCCTTCCATGAAGCCGATTTTCAGGTTCGGATATTTATCGAAGACGCCGTTGAAGACGATCCCGGCAAAGCTGATCATCAGGCCGAACGGATGGCCCAGCGCGTGCACCGGCGCGTAGGGATTCAAGTCGTCCATGCCGAGGTTCTCGTGCGCGCCGCCGTGGATGCCGACCGCGCAGCGGAGCCGGTCCGCCTCGGCGTAGATGGGCCAGTAGAGCTTGTGGCCGAGATTGAACTGAAAACCGGTCGAAGGCAGCATCACGCCGCAGAGACCCAGCTCCTTCACGCAGCGCCGGAGCTCCTCGACGGCGGCGTCGGGCTCTTGGAGCGGGATCAGCCCCATGCCTTGAAAGCGCGGGCTCCGCTTGACGTACTCGCGCGCGAGCCAGTCGTTGTAGGCGCGCGCGAGGTCGATCGCCCAGTCGCGGCTGACGATCTTGCCGTAGGCCAGGCCGCGCGTCGTGTAGAGCACGGTCGCCTGGATGCCGACGTCCTCCAAAAATTCCATCCATTCGGCCGGGCCGGCGTTTCGGAACGAGCCGGACGGCAGGTCGTGCAGGTTGGCGGAGTGGAGATGGTCGAGCGGCGGAAATGGATCGAAGACGCGGTTGGTGCCGATTTTTTTGCGGTAGCGCTCGGGCATCAAGCTCGCGATCGCGTCGAGATCTTCGACGACGTGCCCGTCGCCGTCTACGATGATGCTGTTCGTTGCCATAAGCCCCTCCCGCTCGGATTAATCTAGCGCGCGCCCGGCAGCAAAGAAAAGTCGAGAAATTTCTGCGCATCGACATCGGCGGCTATCGGCCGCTCCTGGCGTAAAATCTCCAGATAGCCGCGCGCGACCTTTACGTCCATGCGGCCGTCTTTGGTCAACAGGCTCGTGAGCGTCTCGTACGTGCGGCCGGCCTCGGCGGGCGTCACCTTGAACTTGTCTGCCAGCATTCTAACCGATTCGTCACGGTTGGCGCGCACCCATGCCGCGCCTTCGAGCACGACCGCGATTGTTTTCTGCACGAGCTCGCGCCGGGTTTTCATTTCCGCCTGCGACGTTACCAGTCCGACATACGGCACGTCGGCGAGGTCGCCGAGGAACTGGAATTTCTTAAATCCCAGCGTCACCGCCTTGTCGTCGAACGGCGGCGTCAGCACCGCGCCCGCGACCTGGTGGCTTGTGAGCGCGGCAAAGCTCGAAGCCGTGCCGCCGGTCGAGATGAGAGAGACGTCCTTCTCGGGAATCTCCCATTTTTTCAGCGCGGCGAGAAGATAGTAGTGCGGCGAATTGCGGATGCCCGAGATGGCGACGCTTTTGCCGACGAGATCGTGCGGCTTGGCGATTTCCTTGCCGGTGACGAGAATCCACGGGCTGCCGTTATACAGATTGAGCGCGATGACGAGCGGAAGGCCGCTGACGGCGGCCGAGATACCCGTCGACGGCGAGGTGAAGAAATCGATGTTCCCGTTGATCACCGCCTGCGGCATGATACCGGTGCGCATCTGTATGTACTCGGCTTCGAGGCCTGCTTTCTTGAGCAGCCCTTTTTCCTGCGCGGCGTAAAAGGGCATGTACGAGAACGCGAGCGAGGGAAACGCGATGCGGATTTTGGCGGTCGAGTCGGCGCCCCACGCGGCGCCCGCGGCAAGCAGGATGAAAACGACGATCGCGGGAACGCTTTTCGCGTTCATCCCGCCGCCCGTTTGCCGTTCGCCCAGCTCGCGCGCGCGATGTCGAGCGCGCGGGGACGCGGCAGATCTTTCAGCGCAAAGAAATCGACGGCATTCTGATAGAGAATCCGTTTCCGCTGCTCGTTGCTCAGATCGCGCCCCTCGACGATGTCCTTGACCGAATAGGGAAAATGACAGTCCCAGTGGCAGTAGTCCGACGCGTAAAGCACCGACGCCGCTCCCGCCGCGTCGAGCACGCGGTCGAGACCGCTCTCCTCCGACTCGCAGGAGACGACGAGCTGATTGCTTTTGATAATCTCGCTCGGGCGGCGCTTGAGCGCCGGCATCTGCGGCGCGAGCTTCTCGACGTGCTCGTCGAGGCGCTCCATCCAGAAGGGCAGCCAGCCGGCGCCGCCTTCCATATATGCGACCTTAAGGCGCGGGAAGCGGTCGAATACGCCTTCGCCGATCATGTGCATCATCGCGATCATGAGCTCGAAGGGAAACGCCGTCATGTGGACGTAAGTGTATTTCGTAAAGCGCCGGCTGCCGGCGCCCATGACGCCGGAGACGCCGGGCACCCCGTCGTGACCGGTCTGCGGGTGAACGCTGAGCGTCATGCCGATCCGCTCGGCCGCGTCGTAGATCGGGAAGAACATCTCGTCGCCCATGTTGCGGCCGTAGACGTTCGTCGGCAGCATCGCCGAGATCGCGCCCTTGTCGGCGAGAAATTCGAGCTCCTTGACCGCCGCGTCCGGCAGCTGGCACGGGATCAATCCGACGGCTTTGAGGCGCGCCGGATCGGCGGCGCAGTATTCCAGCAGCCATTCGTTCACCGCGCGGCAGAGCGCCGCGGCGAACTCGCCGTTCATGAGCCCGTTGACGGTGAGCGCGACCTGCGTTCCGAACAAGATTGCGACGTCGATGCCCTCGAGATCCATATCCTCGAGCCGCGCCTTCGCGTTCGTCATTCCGGGGCGCGTCTTCCGGGCCTTGTCCGTCATCGGCCCGGTGACGCCGGGGCCCGGGCCGTCCGCAGTCGGCCAGATGCGCCCTTCGAGCAGCATTCGCATATGGCCTTTGTTATCGCGCAGCCTGACCGGCGCCTGCGCGCGCCATTTCTCCGACAGATAAGGCTTCAGATCGACGTCGCCTTCGTTGACGTGGCCGTCGGCGTCGATCACCAAAGTTTCATCGAGATTTGTCGCCATGGCGTTCTCCCCGCTAGGTGGAACATAGTCGCTCTTTGGGATGGTGTCAAAGCAGCGCAAGTAGTTGATCTAAACGGGCTTATCGGCTATGCAGGCATTGGTGGCCGGTAGTTTTTTGAGAGAAATTCGCGACGGTAAAACGCCATCGCGCGCGGAAGCGTTGCTCTTAGCGGACGCGCGCGACGACGAGTTGGAGCAACTGCTCGAAACCGCGGCCGCGCTGCGCGACCGGCACAAAGGCAGAACGATCACGTTCTCGCCGAAGATTTTCATCCCGCTGACCAACCTCTGCCGCGATTTCTGCGGCTACTGCACGTTCCGCAAAGCGCCCGGCGAAGCCGGCGCGAAGACGATGTCGATCGACGAAGTCCTCGCGGTCGCGCGGCGGGGAAAACTCCTCGGCTGCACCGAAGCGCTCTTCAGCCTCGGCGACAAGCCCGAGGCGATTTACCCCGAGATGAAAGCGTTTCTCGCGAAGCTGGGACTCAAGCGCACGCTGGATTATTTACACGACGCGTGCAGAGCGGCGCTGGAACAAGTCGGAATTCTGCCGCACGCGAATCCCGGCATCATGGGAGCGGGCGATCTCAAGCGCTTGAAAGAGGTCAACCCGAGCATGGGCCTCATGCTGGAAAGCACGAGCGAGCGGCTCATGCTGCCGGGCGGCGCGCACGACAACGCGCCGGACAAGAAGCCTGCGCTCAGACTGCGAACGATCGCCGAGGCGGGCAAGCTCCGCATTCCGTTCACCACGGGAATTCTCATCGGCATCGGCGAGAGCCGGGAAGACCGCATTGATTCGCTTTTCGCCATCCGCGAGCTCAACGAGCGCTACGGCCACATCCAGGAAGTGATCGTGCAGAATTTCCGCCCCAAGCCGGAGATTCCGATGCGCGACCGGCCGGAGCCGGCGCGCGACGAAATGCTGAAGACGATCGCGCTCGCGCGGCTGATCCTCGGCGGCAAGATGAATCTTCAGGCGCCGCCGAACCTCACGCCCGAGGGATATCCGATATACCTCCGTGCGGGCATCAACGATTGGGGCGGCGTTTCGCCGCTGACGCCCGACTTCATCAACCCCGAGGCGCCCTGGCCGGCACTGGTCGAGTTGGAGCGGCGCACGCGCGAAGCCGGCCACATACTGCGCGCGCGCCTTCCTATATATCCCGAATTCATCGCCGACGAATTCGTGCCGGCCGCGTTTCGTCCGCACGTTGAAGAACTCGCCGGCCCGGACGGACTCGTCCAGGAAGCGATCGCGTGCAGAATACTGCTGCCGCGCGGCGGCGGCGCAGAGACCGCGGTGTGTCCGTGACGATTGCGATTCTCACGGGAGGGACCGGCGGCGCGAAGCTGGTCGAAGGCTTGTCGCACGAAGCCGCACCGGAAGAGCTCGCGATCGTCTGCAACACCGGCGACGATATCGTTTTGCACGGTCTCCATATCTCGCCCGATCTCGACACAATCGCCTACACGCTCGGCGGCATCATCGACAGGGAAAAAGGCTGGGGCGTCTCCGGCGATACGTTCGCCGCGCTCGAATCACTCGGCAAGAACGGCGAGGAAACCTGGTTCAAGCTTGGCGACCGCGACCTCGCGCGCCATATCGCGCGCACGCGTATGCTGCGCGACGGCGCGACGCTCTCGGAGGCGACGGCGCGGCTCTCCGCGGCCCTCGGGATCTCGTCGAAGCTCCTGCCGATGTCGGACGAGCGCGTCGAGACGCGCGTGAGAACTCCGGACGCAGAAATTTCTTTCCAGGAATATTTTGTGAAACTCCGCTGGGCCGTCGAGATAAGCGGCGTCATATACAAGGACGCGGAGAAGAGCCGCCCCGCGCCGGGCGTGATCGAATCGATCCGCGCGGCCGCCGCGGTGATTCTCTGTCCGAGCAATCCGGTGACAAGCATCGGGCCGATCCTCGCCGTGCCGGGAATTCGCAAAGCTTTGAAAGAGACGCGCAAGCCGGTGATGGCAGTGAGCCCGATTATCGCCGGCGCGCCGGTCGCCGGACCGACCGATAAGCTCATGGCGGCCGTCGGCCTTGAGCCGTCGGTTTGCGGCGTGGCGAAAAATTACGCCGATTTCCTCGATATCCTCGTGGTCGCGCCCGAGGACCGCAACTGGCGCACGCGCATTGAGGCGCTCGGCGTTCAGACAGTCGAGCAGTCGATCCGCATGAACGATCTCGAAGATAAGCGCCGCCTCGCGCGCGAGCTGCTGGCCCTCCTGTGAAGATCGCGGCTCTCATACCAGCGAAGGGATTCGCCAACGCGAAGCAGCGTTTGTCGGCGTGGCTTTCGGGCGATGAGCGCGCGCTGCTCGCCGAGACGATGCTGCGCGACGTGCTGGCCGAGACACTGGCCGCGCAGGGTCTCGAAGCGGTTTACGTCGTGACCGGAAACGCGCGCGTGCGCGCGATCGCCGATGGGCTCGGCGCGCAGGTGATCGTCGAAAAAGAAGAAAGCGGCGAAACGGGCGCGGTGACGTTCGCTCTCGCCGAGCTCAAGCAGCGCGGCTTCGACGCCGCGCTCATTATACCCGCGGACATGCCGCTCGTGCGCGCGGCGGATATCGAGAGCGTCGTCGCCGAGGCGCCGCGCGGAGAGGGTCGATTCGCTTTGCTAGTGCCGTCGCATGACCGGCTCGGGACAAACGCGCTTTTGCTCGCGCCGCCCGACGCCATCGGGCTCCGCTTTGGGTATGACAGCTTTACGTATCATGTCGGACAAGCGATGGACCGCGGTTTACAGCTGAAGCTCGTCGAAAACGAGCGCATCGCGCTCGATATCGACGAGCCGCAGGATCTTGAGCGTTTTCTCGCCGCGGGCGGCGGTCCGGGCGCGACCTACGCCCGCGTGATGGAAATGCGGGCGGCGGCGCGCGGGACCGGCGAGCCGTGAGCCGGCTGGAAATCATCGGCATCGAGGGCATCGGCGAGGCGCAGCGCGGCGACTCGATCGGCGCGCTAATCGCCGATGCGTGCGCGCGCCGGGGCGTCGCGCTCGCGCGCGGCGACATTTTCGTCGTCGCGCACAAGATCGTCTCCAAGGCCGAGGGGCGGATCGTCCGTTTGGCGGATGTCGAGCCGTCGCCGCGCGCGACGGAGCTCGGGCGCGAGCTCGGCAAAGACGCGCGGCTGGTGGAAATTATTTTGCGCGAGAGCCGCCGCGTCGTGCGCACCGGCGGCAATGCACTGATCGTCGAGACGCATCACGGCTTTGTCTGCGCCAACGCGGGTGTCGATCTCTCGAACGTGGGATTGGAGCAGGCGGCGCTGCTGCCGGCCGACCCGGACGCGTCGGCGCGAAAAATCCGCGCGGAAATCGAGCAGCGCACAGGCGTTGCGCCGGGCGTGATCATCAGCGACAGCTTCGGCCGCGCCTGGCGCCTGGGAACTGTCGACGTAGCGGTGGGCGTCGCGGGACTCGCACCGATCAAGGACGAGCGCGGCACTAGCGATAGCTACGGCTACGAGCTGCGCGCGGCGGTGTGCGCGGTCGCCGACGAGCTCGCGGCGGCGGCGGAGCTGGCGATGGGAAAAAAAGACCGGATACCGGTCGTATTAATCAAGGGCTACCAAGGAAAGGGGGAGGACGGATCCGCGAAAGAGCTGCTTCGGCCGGAGGCCGAGGATCTCTTTCGCTGAGGATTTCTGAAATGTCTATGGATAAAGAATTTGTCATCGCGATCGTGGGCGGCACCGGCAGCATGGGCACGGCGCTGGCGCTGCGGCTTGCGGCGCCCGGCGTGCGCGTCATCATCGGCTCGCGCGAGCGCGAGAAGGCGAAGGGCGTCGTCGATTCGCTCAAGGATAAGATTTCGGGCGGGCGGCTCGAGGGCGACACCAACCAGGATGCCGTGAAAGACGCCTAGTTCGTCGTCATCGCGGTTCCTTACGAGGGGCACGCGAAGATCATCGCCGATCTCAAAGGCCAGCTCGCCGGCAAGACGCTGATCGACGCCGTCGTGCCGCTGCAGAAAGGCAGGCCGTTCGTGCCGCCGGCGGGCTCCGCGCTGCTCGAAGCGCAGACGATCCTCGCCGGCGAGGCGCCGGTGATCGGCGCAATGCATAACATCTCCGCGCTCGACCTCCAGGATACCAAGGCGCCGCTCGGCGACGTGCTCGTCTGCGGCGACGGCGCGGAGGCGAAAGATAAAGTGATGGAGATCATCCGCCGCATCGGCGCGACGCCGTACGACGCCGGTCCGGCGGGAAACGCCTACGTCGTCGAAGGCATCACCGGCGTGCTGATTTCTTTGAACCGTAAGTACAAATCGAAGCACGCGAGCGTGAAAATTACGGGCATCGATCAACACTAAAATGAATCTGCCGCCGATCGCCACGACCACGGTCGGGAGTTTCCCGCGGCCGAACTGGCTCGCCGAGCGCGAGCGCAGCGAGGTGACCTTCCGCCTCGAAGGCGAGCTTCTGCGCGAGGCGCAGGACGACGCCACGATCGCCATCCTGCACGAGCAGGAGCGCGCCGGCCTCGATCTCCTGACCGACGGCGAGCAGCGCCGGCCGCAGTTCATCAATCATGTGCTCGGCACGCTCGACGGCATCGATCTCGTCCATCGGCGCGACCGCGCGATCCGCCGGCGCACGGACGTCGAGCGGCCGGTGCCGCGCGTCGTCGGTCCGATCCGCCGCCGTGAAGTCGCCGTCGTCGGCGACCTCTTATTCGCGAAGGCGCACACGTCGATGCCGATCAAAATGGCCGTGCCCGGCCCGATGACGGTCGTCGACAGCACCTTCGACGAATACTATCACGACGAGGAAAAGCTCGCGCTCGACGTCGCGGCGGCGATCAACGACGAGCTGCTCGCGCTCGAAGCGGCGGGCTGCGAGCTCGCGCAGATCGACGAGCCGGCGATGACGCGCTGGCACGAAAAGGTGGCG
>DASWZY010000097.1:0-16792 GCA_036407055.1 Binatia bacterium | reverse complement strand
GAAGGCGATCGCCAGCGAAGCATATCACCACGCGTGCAACTACGCGCATATGGTGTTCGCCGGTCCTGGAACCGATTACGGGCATCCGCTCATGGCGCACAGCGTGCTCGCCCACACGATCTATCAATACCTCGGCACGCCGGCGCACCACAAAAGGTTGATGATGGATGTGCTGTTCCCGCGGAAGTGAAAAGCCGCGGCGATTAGCAGGATTTATTCGTCGTACGACCTTTTGCGCGCTCAACGCCTCGCCTGCGCGGCGGAGCATCCCCAGTTGAGGCTTATCGGGAGAACCGGGCCGCCGTATTTTTTAAGCGTGCCGCGGTAGGTGTAGTGCCCGCCTTTTTTCATCCGCAGTGCGGCGGCGCGCTGATCGTCCGGCGCGGAGACGAGCACGTCATAGGTGAGCGTCCGAGGATCGTGCTTGAAACCCAGCGTCATGCCGCGGAGAAAGCTGTCGCCGACGTACGACAGCTCGCCGGCCCATTCGACGCAGCGCCCCTGATACTTCTTCCACTCCTCGCGTTTTTGGGCTTCCGTGAACTGGCTGTGGCTGCCGAATTTTTGGCTCACTTCTTCAAAAGAGACGGGCGGCGGTCGCGCCGGAGCTTGCGGCTCGGTTGTGTGTTTTTCCGCGACGGCAGGCGGCGGCTCTGGGGGTGGCTTCGCCTCTGCACGGGAATTCCCGGCCTCCGCCGGTTGCACGGGCTTTCGCGCCGCCGGCGGTTTTTTCGCGGCAGTCTGAGCTGGGTGCTTTTCTGTCTCCGGCGGTTTCGTGCCGGCAGCGCGCTGGCCGTCGCCGCGGACGGCCGGGCTCGCCTGGTACTTCGCCTCCCCGGCTTCCTTCGCGGGCGGTTCCACCGGGGCGTGCTCGGAATAAATTTCGTTTAGCGGCTGCGCCGCGGGGCCGCTGGGCTCCTGCACTGCGGGTGGCGGAGGCGGCGCGGGATTTTGGCGCTTCGCCTCCGCGGGTTTGTTGCTCGCGATAGCGGAGGGGGCGGAGCGCGCGTCGCGCGGGAAGACGAAGCCGTAACAATCGCCGTAGATCTCCGCGCATTTCAAACTGGCCGCGCGGCTCAGGCGATAGTAGTGTTCCGCGGCCCGGTAATGGCCGAGACCTTCAGCGGCTTTGCCGAGATAGAAGTAGGACAAATCGTCTGCGTAACCGATCCTCAACACGTTTGTCGCGAGATCGTTCCAAGCGCGCGTGTTGTACAAGGCTTTCGCGCGGTCGCGGTAAAGCGCCCACGTGACCGCGCAGTGTATATCGCAGGCGAGCCGCGCTTCGCCGTTCTTGAATTCATCGCTCAGCTCGACGCGGCCGGTTTTGCCGTACGTTATGCCCTTGGAGGGTATAGTGGAGCACGCGCACACGAGGATGGCGAAGACACCCAAAATCCAAGCGACGGCCGCAGCTTCGTTGCGCATACCGATGTCGAATAGCAAAGGGGGGTATTTCGGACTTAGCAGATGAATGCAAAAAGGGAAGATGCCCATGACCGCGACTGTATGAATCGGCATCGAACTGTATGAAAATGACTACCTAAGGTTTTTCGAAACGCGCGTCTTAAAAAATTACAAGCCGAATAATTCCTTACATTTTTTTCTCATCGACCTCCTATTCCGCGACGGCATGAGCTTTGCTCTACGCCCGAGCGGGCGAATGAAATTTTACGCCGCGGCTTCCGAAGTCCGGGCGAGGAGGAAGTAATGCGTGTCCTGAATCGCTTGCGAAACGGAATGCCGCGCGCTGCGCTGCTCGCGCTCACCGTCTTATTCTTTTACGGCGAAGTGAGCGCGGCTCAGCTGCAACTCAGTTGGACAGACAATTCCGGCAACGAGAACGGTTTTAAAATCGAGCGCGGCCCCGCTTCCAGCGGGCCGTTCACTCAAATCGGCACCGTCGCGTCGAATGTCACGTCGTACACCGATATCGGATTGGCCGACGCGACGACGTTCTGTTACCGCGTGCGCGCGTACAACACGGTCGGCGACTCTTCGTATACGAATACGGCGTGCGCGACGACCGGTTCCACCTTGACGCTCGCCAAAGCCGGCAGCGGGGGCGGAACGATCACCAGCAATCCGGCCGGGATCTCATGCGGCTCGGCATGCTCGGCGAGCTACGCGAGCGGAACGTCCGTTACGCTGACCGCGGCGCCGGCCACGGGATCGGTTTTCACCGGCTGGAGCGGCGCCTGCAGCGGCACCGGCTCGTGCGTCGTGACCATGAGCGCCGCGCGGTCGGTTACGGCGACATTTGCGGTGCAGAGCTTTTCACTGAATTTGACAAAGGCCGGGACGGGAAGCGGCAGCGTGACGAGTTCTCCGGCGGGCATCAACTGCGGCTCGACGTGCTCGGCGAACTTCAATAACGCTACGTCGGTCACGCTGACGCCGACGGCGGGCACAGGCTCGACGTTCGCGGGCTGGGGCGGCGCATGCAGTGGCACCGGCTCGTGCGTTGTGTCGATGACCGCGGCGAAATCGGTTACGGCGACGTTCAACACGCAGACATTCGCGCTCACGACGACGAAAAGCGGAACCGGCGTCGGCACGATCACGAGCGCGCCCGCGGGCATCAACTGCGGCACGACGTGCTCGGTGAACTTCAACAACGGCACCTCGGTGACGTTGACGGCAACGGCGGCCGCAGGCTCGACTTTCGCCGGCTGGACCGGCGCGTGCACCGGAACCGGCGCCTGCGTCGTGACCGTAAACGCGGCCAAGTCCGTGAACGCCGCGTTCAACGTTATGCCGCCGTCCGCGCCGGGGGGTCTATCGGTCATGTAGCCGGTCGATGTGTCGCGCACCCGGCGCCAATTTCCCAATTGACAGGCCGCGGTCTTTCTCGTTATCTATTGGCATCCGACATGCGACGAGGAGGGCCGCGGCCATGTCTTTATCCAGGCTTCTTCCATTATTCGTTTTCATATCCGTCCTAGTATCGACAAACCTGCCGGCAGCCGAGCAGCAGAGCGGCGCGCTCCCGGACGGCCCGGGCAAGGATTTGCTCATGTCGAAATGCTTTCAATGCCATAGCGAGGGCATGTGGAAGGACCAGCGCCAGGACCGGCGCGGCTGGGAGGGCACACTCTACCGCATGGTGGGGCGCGGCGCGCTCTGGTCCGAAGATGAGATAAACGCGATGGCGTCGTATCTCGCGACGCTTCCAGCGCAAGAGACGAAAGCAAAGTAGGAGGCGAACATGAGAGAATTGGTCGCGCGTTATTTATCGCAATCGATCTCGCGCCGCGGATTCCTCAAGGGGCTGACCCAGGCCGGCGTGTCGCTCGCGGCGGCGCAGTCGGTCCTGCAATCGCTCGATCAGGTCGCGTTCGCGCAGGAGGCGCCGCGCCGCGCGGGCCCCGAGGGCGTGAAGCTCTTCCAAGGAAAAGGCGCGGAAGCATTCGCCGAGCAGCTCGTCGCCTCGGGCGTCAAATATGTTTTCGGCAACTCCGCGAGCGAGGATGCGCATTTTTACGACGCGCTCGTCGACCGGCCGCAGCTTAAATACATTCTTACGCCGCACGAGGGGCCGGGCGCCGCGATGGCCGCTGGCTACGTGAAGGCTTCGGGCGAGCCGGCGATCGTCATGCAGGCGGGCTTCGTCGGCCTCGCCAACGCGATCGGGCAGATGTTCAATGCATTTAAAGAACAGACGCCGCTCGTCTTCTACAGCTATCGCACGGACTCGACGCGCCGTTCGGGGCGCGACGGCTTCGAGGAGGTATTGAACCAGGAGCAGGTCGTGCAGCCGATCACGAAATATTCCTGGCTCTCGCGCCGCGCCGATATGATCCCCGAGACCGTTAGGCGCGGCTTCAAATCCGCCTGGACGGCGCCTTACGGCCCCGCCTACATCTCCTGGCACGCGGACTTGAACGACGAGAATGTCCGCACCGAGATCATCGCCCAGGAAAAGATCGATCCGCGCACCCGCGTGCGCCCCAATCCCAGAGAAGTCGAGCGTGCCGCCAAGCTGTTGGTCGAGGCGAAGACGCCGGTGATGATCGTCGGCGACGAGCTTTACAAGGCGAAGGCCGTTGACAAGGCCGTGAAGCTCGCCGAGATGATCGGCATGTCGGTGACGCAGGTCCGGCAGATGTTCGCCAATTATCCCGAGTCGCATCCCTTGTGGGTCGGGACGATTCCCAGCTCACGCGTCGATTCGCTCACTTATCCGAAAGACGCCGATGTGGTGATCAACGTCGGCAACAAGCTCCAGCACAACGGCCCGGCTCCGATCGTCGCGCGCAATGCCAAGTTCATCGACCTGCGCAACGACAACTGGTCGATGGGCAACGTCATCACGACCGAGGCGCCGCTCTTCGCCGATGTGGCGTACGGGCTCGACGACCTGATCGCCGCGGTGGAAGGCATCATGACGCCGGCGATCCGCGCCAAGGCGAAGGAGCGCTCCGAGGACATACGAAAATTCAGCGAGCGGGCGAAGACACTGCGCGCGCAGATCGTCAAGAATCCTGACTGGAACGCGAGCCCGCTCCTAGGCGACCGCGTGACGTACGAGGTCGCGCAGTTCGCCGACAAGGACGCGATCGTGGTGCACGAGGCGGGCTCGATCGGATTTCACAGCTTCGAGTTCAATCCGCTCGGCGGCCGCGAGCTGTTTTTCTATTACGGCGCGCATCTGGGCTCCGGCGTCGGCACCGCCGCGGGCGTCAAGCTTGCGCGGCCGAATCAGCAGGTGATTTGTCTCGTCGGCGACGGATCCTTCATCTTCGGCCCGACTGCGCTGTGGAATATGGCGCGCCTCGAGCTTCCGGTAATCACCGTCGTCTATAACAATCACGCTTACTCCGGACCGCACAGCCGCGCGATCGGCCATTCACCGGGCGGCCGCATGGTCCAGACCGGCAAGTTCGTGCACGACTATCTCGGCAATCCCAACATGAACATGGCGTCGATCGCGAAAGGATTCGGCGTCGACGGCGAAGTCGTCGAATCGCCGGGGCAGCTCAAGGACGCGCTCGCGCGCGCGAAGCGCTTCACGCAGGAAGGCAAGCCCTATCTCATCGACGCGCAGGTGCGCCGCACCGGCGTCGCCTGGGCGGAGAAGCCGTGGACGCCGCCGATCCGCATCGCGCAGGAGAGAACGCGTAAGGTGTGAGCGCTTCGCATAGTGAAGTTTGCGCCGCGAGGTGCATTTAATTGATCTTAACGGTGATGATTCCGGCGTTCACTGCGCCTTGCGGGCCGGTCACCGTGTACACGAAATAGTCCGTTTCATTCGTCACGCCTGTCGGCGCTGTGTAGGTCACCTTTGCGC
Source organism: Binatia bacterium (assembly GCA_036407055.1). Lineage (GTDB taxonomy): Bacteria > Desulfobacterota > Binatia > UBA9968 > UBA9968 > JAJPJQ01. The sequence continues at coordinate 11,502 of DASWZY010000097.1, read as the reverse complement.
CGGTGATCGTCACGCTCCCGCCGAGGCCCGAAACGCTGTTCGAGAGCCCATAGACAACGCCCGCCGGGTTGCCGGTAATATTCTTCAGGTTGAATTGTCTCGTGCCGCCGGAGGCGGCCGGAGCCTTTGCGAACGGTGCGTTGGGTGGCGTTGTCCCTCCAAGCGCGCCGACCCGGCTATCAAGCCACGCCGTGGTCGCTCCAACGGCGGTATCCTCGATGCCGAAATAGCCGTGGTAATCGAAAGCTTGACAAAAGCCGATATCCTCGGGGTCGAGGCCGTTGCCGGCGGTCGTCACTCTGAGCCCGCCGGTAACGGTCGCGCTCGACGCGGTGGTGGTCGTGAGCAGTACGGAATACAACGACTGGGAGCCCGACGGCGGCGAAGCGTCGCAGAGATCGCTGGTATTCCAGAGCACCTGGACCGGCCGCTTGACGAACGTCGTTGCCAGATTGCCCGGAGCCCCAACGAAAAGATAAGAGGGGCTGCCGGTATTATTCGTCACGGGGCTCGACAGCGAGATGCCGGTCGCGATCAGGTTCTGCGCGACCGCCGACAGCGCGCCCTTGCTCGTCCCCGCCAGAAAAACGGGCAGGTTCAGCGTGTTGACGCGGTTCAAAATTCTTAAAATGTCTACCGCGTGATTCGTCGAGACGCGGTACTGGTCCGCCTGCGCCTGACAAGGATCGTCCGCGGCGCCGGTGCAGAGGGTGCCGGCTGCAGGCAGGTCCGAAGGCTTGTTCAGCGCGACCGTGATGTAGCCGGCGTTCGCAATCAGCTGCGCCGTGCGCACGATGAAGTTGCCGCCGCCGGTCTCGTCGGGAACGCCCTTGACGGTGTCGCCGGAGAAACTCATGTTGAAATCGCCGCCGCCGATCAAAACGACGACGCCCTTGGGCGCCACGCTCGAGTCCGACGGCCAATTGATGAAGTAATCCATTGTCACCGGTGTGCCGTCCGGCGCGACGCGCGTCCGGCGCCGCGTGTAAAAGGTGCAGTCATTCGATTTCGTGCGCACCCCGATCATGCCGCTGCCGTCGTCGGCCAGAGTCCCGTTGCGCGTGCATTTTGTCAGCGCCGAGGTATGCGTCGGAAGATTGTCGACGCCGTCATACACGCGCACGCGCGCTCTGCCGTTGACGAAATTACTGTTCTGATCGGTCGCGCGGAACTTATATGAGTCTGTCCCGCTGGTGAAGCCCGAAGCGGGAGTGTATTCGAGCGCAGTGTCCGAGGAGACAGCAGCGGCGGTGCCGTTCGTCGGCGGCGTTAAAACCTGAAACGTAAAGGTGTCCGATTGGTTGGGATCGGACACCCAGGGAGCGATGTCCGCGGGCGCGCCTTCAAGCAGCGGCCGCTTCGCGCTGGTTGCCTGCGGAGCGGCGAAACCCGTGTCGGTGAAGCACATTAGCGCGGCACCTAAAACGATCAGCGGCGCGTATTTTTTCATCCTAGAACTCCCTTTCGCTCCATTCTTTACGGGGCGAAAATACCAATCGTGGAGGGGGCACAGATATGCGCTAAAGCCGCCCGGATGTCAAGAATATTTCGCTCGTCGAAATCGCGCCGCGCGGCTTAAAGAAGCAAAGCGCGAAGCAAATTTCTCGCTGGAAGAAAAGCCCTAAACGTGTGGCCGTCGGCGGCACGGAAAAATTATTCGAGTGCCCGCAACACCGCGCGGCACGGCGCGCCGTCGGCGCCGCGTACCTTGATAGGAAAGCAGATCAATTCGTATCGTCCGGGGGCGACGTCGGAAAGATCGACGCCTTCGAGCAGCGCCACGCCGCTGCTGAGGAACGCGCGATGCACCGGCACCTGCTCGTCGCCGGCATGCGCGACCGAGAGATAGTCCAACCCGACGAGGGCCAGCCCATGCGTCGCGAGAAGCTCCGCCGCTTCGACGGAAAACGCGACGAAGTTCGGCTCGTAGTTCTTCTGCCGCAGGAGCGCGGAGTTTCGCGTCTTGAACAGCACGCGGCGCACGCCGTTAAGGTCGAGGCCTGCGAGATGCCGCGGCTCGATGTAGCGCTCGGCGTCGACGGCGTGCACCACGGCCGGTCCGATGAAGCGCTCGAGCGCGACGCCGTCGATCGTCTCGCCCTCGGCGATGAAATGGAACGGCGCGTCGATGTGGGTGCCGGCGTGGAGACTCATCGCCACGCCGGAGGAATTATTGGCGTCGCCGCGGCTCATGCGCCGGCGCGCGACGAGGTCGAACGGCGTCGACGTGGCCCAGCGCACGGTATCTTCGGACAGGTTCAGCGATATGTCGTGAAACTTCATAACGTCTCCCTTGACGTCATCTGCCGCGTCTGGAATTTCTGCTATTTTTGGAGCCGCTCTTCTGCTTTTTTTTCGCCAATCAATGTGCCATAGACGATAAACGTACGGCATGGCAAGACGCAAGCGATTGAGCCTCAATGATCTCGTGCACGAGGTCGACGCGTGGCTGCAAGAAGCGCCCGCGGGGGTGAACCAGGACTTATTGGCCGAAATGGTTTACCTGGTCCTCGATCTCACCAAACGGGACTTCGACCGCGGCGATCTCAAAGTGCTCGTGCGCTCGCTGCGCGAGATGCGGCGCGCGTTCCGGCTTTTCGCGCCGTATCGTTCGGTGCGAAAAATCAGCATTTTCGGCTCCGCGCGCATCGCCGAGACCGATCCCTACTACGCGCTCGCGCGCGAGTTCGCCCGGCTGATCGCCGAAGAGGGCTTCATGGTGATCACGGGCGCGGGCGAAGGCATCATGCAGGCCGGGCACGAGGGCGCGGGCCGGACGAAAAGCATTGGGGTGAATATCAAGCTGCCGTTCGAGCAAATGCCGAACCGCTTCATCCAGGGCGACGCGAAGCACATGCCGTTTCACTTCTTCTTCACGCGCAAGCTCATGTTCGTCAAGGAGGGCGACGCGTTCGCGTTTTTCCCGGGCGGCTTCGGCACACACGACGAGGCGCTGGAAGTCCTCACGTTGACGCAAACGGGAAAGAGCCAGATCGTTCCGATCGTCATGGTCGATCTCCCGGGGCGGACCTACTGGCGCGACTGGCTCGCGTTCGTCAAAGAGCGGCTGCTCGCCGACGGCTTCATCTCGGAAGAGGACCTGTCCTTTTTCACCATCGTCGACAACGCCCCGGCGGCGGTGGCGGAGATCAAGCGCTTCTATCGGAGATTTCACTCCTATCGTTACGTCAAGCGCGAGCTCGTGATCCGCCTGGTCGAGCCTCCCACGCCTGCGCTCATCGCGGCGCTGAATAAAAATTTCCGCGATATTCTCACCGGCGATATCAAAGAGACGCCGCCGCTGCCGGAAGAGCTCGACGATCCGGCGACGCTTTCCTATCCGCGGCTTCTCGTGCCTTTCAACCGGCGAAACTTCGGACGCCTGAGACAGATGATCGATGTGCTCAACGGCGAGGTGTGAAGATGGCTTTTAAACGCGTGGCAATTCTGAGCATCGGCGAGATGGGGTATCACTTTGCGCGGCTTGTGAAGGAGCGCGGCGTCGAGGTGCTGACGGCGGCTGACGGCCGCAGCGAGGTCACGCGCAAGCGGGCCGAAAATGCCGGCGTCCGCCTTGTGCCGATGGATGAGCTTGTCGGCCGAGCCGAGCTCATCATATCGATTGTCGTTCCGTCGGCCGCGGAGAAAGTGGCGGCGGACGTAGCGCGTGCGTTCTCAAAAGCCGGCCGGAAAGGCTGCCTTTACCTCGAAGCGAATGCGATCTCGCCGATGACGGCGGAAGCTGCCGGCAATTTGATCGCGCGCTCCGGCGGGTCGTTCGTCGACGGATCGATCATCGGATCGGCGGCGAAACTCAGGAACGCGACGATCTATGTCTCGGGACCACGAGCCGCGGAGATACTGGCCCTAAAAGAAGCGGGTCTGAAGGTCGAGGTTCTCGGCTCCAAGATCGGGCAGGCCTCGGCTTTCAAAGTCGTCTACGCCGGGCTCACCAAAGGGCTGCAGGGGCTGTTCACCGAGCTGTTGCTCGGGGCGCGAAAGTTTGATTTATTGCAGCCGATCATGAAGCGGTACGAAGAGAGCTTTCCGGGCCTGCTCGACAAAGTCGGCGGCGGCATCGCCGCGCTGACGCTGCACGCCGGCCGCCGCGCCGAGGAAATGGCCGAGCTCGCAGAGACTTACCGCCACTCCGGCCTCGAGCCGGTCGTCGCGCCGGCGACGCGGAGGATCCTCGAAGAGATCGCCGCTCTCGATCTGCACAAAGCTTCGGAAATCGGCGCTCGCGACGGCGATCTGATGGAGACTCTGGAATTATTCTCACACCGCGGGCTGCTGCAACGCAAAAATTAGCGAGGACGGAAGCTCCGCGCGCGCAATCGGATCCGCGTCGCGCGGGTGAAATCGTTGTGTTCGTTCAACGGTAGGTAGAAGGGAGAACCGATCGTGGCAAAGAGGGCACCGATAGAAAAAAAGCGGCCGGAGTACGGCTCGGACGTGATCGTCGATTTGATGAAGTCCTTCGATATCGAGTACGCGGCCTTCAATCCGGGCGCGACGTTCCGCGGCATTCACGATTCCATCGTCAATTACGGCGGCAATTACAGGCCCGAGGTGATCTTCTGCTTCCACGAGGAGATCTCCGTCGCGGTGGCTCACGGCTACGCCAAAGCCAAGGGCAAACCGATGATGTCGATCGTCCACAACATCGTCGGACTGCAGCACGCGAGCATGGCGATTTTCAACGCCTGGTGCGACCGCGTACCGGTGATCGTTCTCGGCGGCACCGGGCCGATGGACACCACGCGGCGACGCCCGCGCATCGACTGGATCCACACGGCACTCGTCCAGGGCAATCAGGTACGCGATTACGTTAAATGGGACGACCAGCCCTATACGCTCGCGAGCGTGCCGGAGTCGTTCATCCGCGGCTACCGCATCGCGACGACCGAGCCGATGGCGCCGGTCTACATCAACTACGACGCAGATCTCCAGGAGGACGCGCTCACCGGTGCATTCGAATTGCCGGACGTATCGCGCTACGAGCCGCCCGCGCCGATGCAGGGAAATCCCGAAGCGATGAAGCGCGCGGCGAAGCTTCTCGTCGAGGCCAAATCGCCCCTCATCATCGCCGACATGTACGGCCGCAAGCCCGAGGCGATGAAGTCGCTCGTCGAGCTCGCGGAGCTGCTGGCGATTCCCGTGGTCGACAAAGGCAACCGGATGAATTTCCCGAACAACCATCCGCTCGATGTGACCGACGGCGCGCGCGAATTGCTGGAGAAGGCCGACGTGATCCTCGCGCTCGACGTGATCGATCTCTACGGCTCGCTCACGCGCGTCAACCGCACGACGCGCGTCTCGGAGTATGTGACCGGCAACGCCAAGATCATCCACATTACGCTCGCCGACATGCTGGTCCGCAGCTGGTGCAGCGACTACCAGGTGCTGCAGGCGATCGACGTGCCGATCGCCGCGGACAGCTCGGTCGCGGTGCCGGAGCTGACACGCCTCTGCAGCGAGCTCATCGGGGGCAAGAAGGCCGCCATCGAAGCGCGCATGGGTGAGATCAAAAAGCGCCATGACGATCTGCGCAGCAAGTGGCAGGGCGAGGCCCGCGCCGCCAACGGCAAGACCGTCTCGACGGCTTTTCTCGCCTACGAGATCGGCGAGGCGATCAAAAAACAGGACTGGGTGCTTGTCAATGGCAGCGCCAACGGCTGGGCGCGCAAACTGTGGAATTTCACCAAGCCGCGGCAGCATCTGGGCACGAGCGGCGGCGCCGGCCTGGGCTACGGCATGGGCGCGGCGATCGGCGCGGCGCTCGCGTTGAAAGAGAGCGGGACGCTCGCCGTGGATATCCAGGCGGACGGCGACTTCTTGATGACGTCGAGCGCGCTCTGGACCGCTGCGAAGCACCGCATTCCACTGCTCATCGTGATGCACAACAATCAGTCGTTCTACAACTCCGAGGAGCACGGCGTTCAGATCGCCAAGTTCCGCAAGCGCCCGGTCGAGAACGCGGGCATCGGCACGCACGTGGACGATCCTGCCGTCGATTACACGCAGGTCGCGCGCGGTTTCGGCGTCCACGCCGAGGGTCCGATTTCGAAACCCTCGGAGGTGCGCCCGGCCATCGAGCGCGCGCTCAAAATCGTGCAGGAAAAAAAGCTTCCCGCGCTCGTTGACGTGATTTCCGAGCCGCGCTAATCCAATCATGGATGGGCAGCGACCGACACAGTCTTTTCCGCCGGGTCGTCGCACAGGCAGGCGATGATTTCGATCTCGCGCGCGCGGCTCTAGCCATCGCGCAGGAGGAGTACCCGGCGCTGCGGCCGGAAACGTATCTCGCCCGGTTGGACGAGCTTGCGGCGCGCGTGCGCGATGTCGCCGGCGGCGAGATCGATCCCTACCGCCTGATCGCGTCGCTCAATCATGTTCTCTTTACGCGGGAGAGTTTTCGCGGCAACCGCGGCGATTACTACGATCCGCGCAACAGCTTCTTAAACGACGTCCTCGAGCGCAAGAAGGGCATACCGATCACCTTGTCGGTGATCTACATCGAAGTCGCGCGCCGGGCGGGCCTGCCGCTCAAAGGCGTCGGATTTCCCGGTCATTTTCTGGTCAAATACGAGAGCGACGACGAGGAGATCGTGATCGACCCGTTCGATAATGGCGAAGTGCGGACGCTGGAGGAGCTGCAGCGTCTCCTCGACGGCGTCTATAACGGCAAGATAGCGCTACGGCCGGAATTCCTCGCGCCGGTCTCCAGCCGGCAGATCATCCACCGCATGCTCAACAACCTGAAGAGCCTCTACTTGAGCGAGGAAAATCTCGTCAAGGCGCTGTCAGCGGCCGAGCGTCTGGTGATCCTCGATCCCGCCTCGGCGCCGGAAATCCGTGATCGCGGGGCGCTGTATCTCAAGCTCGAATGCTTCCAGCAGGCGATCAACGACTTCGAGGCGTACCTACGACTCGCGCCCGACGCGAGCGACGCGGAAGATATTAGAGATCAGGTGGTGGAACTAAAGAAGAGCGCCGCCCTGCACTGACAATCAGCGATCTCCGCGCGCGGCGGCTTTGAACGTCGACGCGAAGGAGGTCGTAAGATCGAAATCCTTCGCGAAGTTGGTGAGAAGTTTCCAGGGACGGATGTGGCGCAGCCGCATCTTCTTCAGATGCTCGACGGTATTCGTCCAGAAGCGCTGGCGGTCCTGGCGTGAATAGACGGCGCGGTTCGTCAAGGCGTCGAATTTTACGTGGATCAGTTCGATTTTGGGCGGCAGCTCGTGCTTGAGGCGGGAATATGCCTGCTGCCAATCGTGGATCTTGTTGCCGGCCCATCCGCTCTTATGGAGGCGCGACATCTCGTCGATCGCACGGCGCGCGGCGTCGCCGTCGGGCAGATACTCGCGCAATTTCGCAAGCCGCTTCTGCACGCCCGCCCAGCGCCTTAAGAATGCGTTCAAATCCTTGCGGCTCGTGATGACCTTCGAGCACTGCTCCTCGACCGGATCGAGCAGCGCCGTGGCCTTCTCAGGCAGCATTGCCTTCGCGCCGTTGTAGAGTTTCTGCCATTCGGCGATCTTGAGCGACTGCCAGATCTCGCCCTGGATTCTCTGGATCTCCTGCAGCCAGCGCTCCTCGCGCTCGCTCTTCCTGCGCGTCTGGAGCCAGACCTCTTCCATCTCTTTCACGAATTTGGCCCAGGCGATGAACAGGCGCGCGGTCTCGCGCGTGCGTTTCCATAGATGGACCGGGAGCGAGTCGACTGAAAAGCCGGGGCGGCGCGCCTTTCTGTCTTTAAAGCGGAAAAAGCCTGCGATCATCGGATGCTGCTTTTCGATGATGGCGGCGTTCTTATACCAAAAAAACAAGGACATGAGATTCCAATAGACTTTCGGATTGTGGCTCCAGCGCGAAAGGATGCGGATCATATTGTCCTTGCTGTAGAACGAGCGCCACGCCTCGTCGTAAGCGGCCGTCCATTCCTCCGCATTCATGCGCGGGTGATGGATCGTCGCGTGGAAGGAGTCGCGCTTGTTGAAATCCGGGTCCATCCATTCGCCCCGTTGCTTCATCTCTTTATGATCCTGCGAGCCCGGCAGCGGCGTGAGCATGAAGAACGAGGCCTGGTCCGGGCCGATCGTGTTCATGAGATAATCGACATCGCGCCGTACCCCGGGGGTATCGTCCCATGGCAGCCCGATGATGTAGCCGGTGTGCACGACGATGCCGGCGTCGTGCCATTCCTTGATGATGTTCTGATATTCCTCGACCTTGTTTTGCGCCTTGCCCTCGGCCTTCAAGTTCTCCGGGTTGACGCTCTCCATGCCGATGAAGACCTGCGTGCAGCCGGCCTTCGCCGCGAGCGGAACGAAGTCCTTGGACTTTTTCGCGAGGTCGACCTGCATCATAAAGGAAACGTCGAGGCCCTGCTCGCGCAGCTTGATGATCTCGAGAAAGGTCTCACGCCAGAGCTTTTTGCGCGCAAAGTTGTCGTCGGTGAAAAAATAGAAGCGGACGCCGTGCTCGTAATTCGTTCTGAGCAGCTCGGCGATGCTCTCCGGGCTCCGCTCGCGCATCTTGCGCCCCTGCACGTTGATGATCGTGCAGAACGAGCAGGCGAACGGGCAGCCGCGCGAGGTATCGGCGGTGCCGAAAGCCGGCTGGGCGAAGTGCTTCATCGTCTTCGGGCTCGTCACCGGAAGCGGCGATTCGCCGATGTCGACGAGGTTCTGTAAATCCTGCGCGTAGTGATAAAGCGGCTTCAGCTCGCCCTTCAGGCAGTCGGCGAGAATGCCTTCCCATTTGCCTTCGACTTCGCCGGAGATCGCCGTGATCCCCTCGCGGAAAAGCTCCTGAATGTCCGGCTGCTCTTCGCCCAGCATCGAGACGGTGCCGCTGGTGTGAAAGCCGCCGATCATGACGTCGATGCCTTCGGCGCGAAACTCCTTGGCGAGGTCGAGCGCGCGGGGGAACTGATTCGTCTGAACGCCCACGAGGCATACGAGCAGCTTCGTGCGCGGACGGCGGCCCCACCGGATGATCTTTTTCACCGGCAATCGCTCGGCGGTCTCGTCGAAGGTCACGACTTCGACGTCGATGTCGCCGAGCGCGCCGCGGCGCCTGACGTCGTCGGTGAGCCCGTGGAGCACGTTCAGCGTATTGCTCGGCAGCACCCCTTTCCAAAAGCGGATGACATAGCCGTCGTCGTCGTACTTGGACGGCTTGATCAAAACGATGCGGAATTTATCGAAGCGGGGTTGAGGCTGCGCGGTTGCGCCGCGGCTTGTAAGTTGTCCGAACATGTCTTATAAATGGTGCAAACTGCTGAAGATAGCACCGTTTTACAGCCGCTCCTCCCCGATGTCAAGGCGAATGAGGAGCTCTCATCGAGAATGATCCGGCTTGCTGGCGTTTCCAAGCTCTACTCGCCCGAAAGTCCGGCCCTTGCCGAAGTCAATCTGGATATCGATCGAGGCGAATTCGTCTTTTTGAGCGGCCCGACCGGGGCCGGAAAGACGACCCTTTTGAAGCTCCTGTTCGGCGGCCTGCGCACCTCGGCCGGCGACGTCCTCGTGCTCGGGCGCGATGTCCGGCGGCTGTCCGCTCGCGCGCTCGCGGCACACCGGCGCGACCTCGGTCTCGTCTGCCAGGAGTTTAAGCTGCTGCCGTCTATGACCGCTCTGGATAATGTCGCGCTCGCGGCGGAGGTGGCGGGTGTGTCCGCGCGCGAAAGCCGCCGGCGCGCCGCCGCATTGCTGGAGGAACTCGGGCTTGAATCGAAGCGCAACGCAAAGCCGCCGATGCTCTCCGCCGGCGAGCGGCAAAAAGTCGCGGTGGCCCGCGCACTCGTCAACGAGCCGCCGCTGATTCTCGGCGACGAGCCTACGGAGAATCTCGATCCCGCAAGCGCCGATTCCATTATAGGACTCATAGAGCGCGCATACGAGCGCGGCGCTACGGTGGTCATCGCGACCCACGATGCGGCGCTCGCGGGGCGCTCCGGCCGCCGCGTCGTGTTGCTGGAGCACGGCCGCGTCGTCGAGGCCGGCGCTCGGTTGCGGGAGGCCGCGCTCTGAATCAAATCGCTTTCATCGCCCGCAAGGTCGCGAGAAGCTTTCGCGAGATCTTCTGGACTCATCTGCTCACCGCGGGCACGGTGGCGCTTACGCTCTTTCTGCTCGGCGGCTTTTTACTGCTGCAGGAAAATCTTCACGGCCTTGTCCAGGGCTGGGGCAGCGCGATCCAGATTTTCGCCTACATCGACGGCGGTCTTACGGCGGCGGACGTCTCGGCGCTCTCGACACGCATCGGCGCGTATCCCGAAGTCGAGAGCGCGCGCTTCGTCTCGCAGACTGAAGCGCTCGCGAGCTTCAAGAAGAGCGTCGGCGCGCAGTCGGGAATCCTCGAAGGCGTGCCCGCCGAAGCGCTGCCCGCCTCGTTCGAGATCGCCCTCAAGCCGGCCGCGCGGGGCCCGGCTTCGATCGCCGCAGTCGCGCAGCGGCTGCGCGCCGAAAAGGGCGTCACGCAGGTCGATTATGCCGCGGAATGGGCGGACAAGCTCGACCTTCTCGCGCTATTGCTCTCAGCGGCGAAATGGGTTCTGGGCGGTTTCATCGCGGTCGCCGCGCTGTTCATCGTGAGCAACTCGGTCAAGCTCGCGATTGTCGCGCGCCGCGACGAGATCGAGGTCATGGAGTTCGCCGGCGCGCCGCCGGCGCTGATCCGCGTTCCGTTCCTCATCGAAGGCATGAGCCAGGGCCTCGCCGGCGCGGCGCTGTCGCTCGCGCTGCTTGCCGCGGTTTTTTATCTCGCCGCATCGGCGCTGCCGCGCGCGACCGGCATTGCCTACGCGCAGCCGCCACAGTTTCTTACGATTGAGAGCTGCGTGGTCCTGCTGATTCTCGGGACAGCGATCGGCGCCGCCGCCAGCCTATTTGCGCTCGGCCGGCAGTTCGGGCGATGACGAGATTCGCCGCAGCTCTGTCGCTTGTGGCGCTCGCGGGCGCGCTCGCTCACGCGGCGCAGCCGGCGCGCGAGCTCGAAGGCGTCAAACAAAAGATGCGGCGCGAGCGCCAGGGCATCAGCCAGGCGCAAAAAAAGGAAGGATCGGTTCTCGGCGGTCTCGCGAAGATCGACGCCGAGCTCGACCGGAAAACTAAGGATCTGAAACGCGTCAACGCTTTATATGAAACGATTCTCGCCGATCTCGCGCGCAAAGAGCAGGAGCTTCGGACGATCGACTCTTCGCTTGCGGCGCGCCGGGACTGGCTCAAGCGCCGCGCCGCGGCGCTCTATCGCTGGCAGCGTTCCGGCAGCCCCTTCGTTCTCCTGAGCGGCGCCGACGGCGCCGGCGAAACGCTGCAGCGCCGCCGCTATTTCGAGGCGACGCTCGCGTACGATCGCGCGCAGGTCGCGCGCTTGAGCGACGAATCGGCGCGGCAGAAAGTGCTCGCCGAAGAGCTGGAAGACAAACGCGCGGCGGCCAGTGTACAGAAAAAAAATCTTGCCGCGATTCAGGATTCGATCCGCGCCGAG
>DASWZY010000096.1:0-2704 GCA_036407055.1 Binatia bacterium | reverse complement strand
CTATGAGTTGATCGATTACGAGCTTTGCGTCATCTGCCTCCGCGGACCGGCCGGACCGGAGATGCTGGTGCGCACGGCTACTCCCCTCGCTCCTGAAACCCTGGAAGCGGCGAAGGAGAGCATTCTGCGGGACCGCCTGCTGACCGTCGGCGACGGCGAATCCCTGTCGGTAAGGATCCTCAATCCGGAGATGCTCGACAACCAGACGGCGGAGAAAAAGAACCTTGCAATAGTCGCGGCGCGCTTCACGCGGTCCAAAGAAGGCGGCCTGGCGGTTTTTACCGCCGATCGAGCCCTGTACAGCGAGGAGACGACCGCGACGCTGCGGATCGCAGCCGCCGAGCTGGAGCCGATTCTTTCCGCCACGCTGCAAGCCGAAGCTCTGGAAAAGCTCAGGGCCGACTTTACCGCGATGATCGTCCACGACCTCCGCGCCCCGCTCACCGCGATTATGTCCGCCGCGGCGATCGTCGAAGACGGCCTCGTCGGACCCGTCAACGACGAGCAAAAAAGCTGGATGGCGAAAATCGCCGGTCAGAGCCGGACGCTTTTGGAGCTGATCAACGACTTTCTCGATCTCTCGAAGATCGAAGCCGGACGCCTCGACCTGGTCCTCGAAGACGTCGATCTCGCAACGCTCGTCGCCGCCACTCTCGATGATTACGCCGTTCTTTTGCGCGAGAAAAAAATCGCGCTATCGACCCATCTAACCGATGTCGGCTGCCGCGTACAGGCAGACGGCACGCGGCTCGGCCAGGTATTCGCAAATCTATTGAGCAATGCGATCAAGTTTACCCCCGAAGGAGGGAGCATCGACATCAGCGCGGCTCGCGAAGGCGACGACGAGGTGCGCATTTGGGTGAAGGACACCGGCGTCGGAATCTCCGCCAACGAGATCGAGGGATTGTTCGAAAAATACCGCCAGGCTCAAAGCGGCAGAAAATCAAAATACAAAGGAACCGGTCTCGGACTTGCGATTTGCAAGATGATCGTGGAATCGCACGGCGGCAAAATCTGGGTCGATAGCCGAGAGCGCGAAGGCGCTACTTTCCATTTTACCCTCCGTCGGGAGAAAAAGGATTCGGCGCGCTGAGCCGCGCCGATAAAGTTTCCCTCCTAGCGGTCGCGTCTATCGCGATGTAATTCAGCGCGATCGCTGTCGAGATCACCGCGATTGCCTCTGAGCGCGTTTTTGTCGCCGACGACGTGACGGTTCTTCCCCGTTGGGCGCCGGCCGGAAGCGAATTCGAACTGGTGGCCGTCGCTTTCGATCGCATGGCTTTCGCTACGTACGGCGCTGCCGTCCTGAGCTGCCGGTTTGGGGTCCGCCCACGGATACGGCCAGTCCCACGCGAGCGCGAACGCCGGGCCGGCGGAAAACGCCACCGAGCCGGCAAGCATCCCTGCAATGAGCATCTTCCGAACGCGCATACTTAGCCTCTCCATAGGTAAGTTTCGCGTTCGCCGAGATTTATTGCGATAGCGGTTTTTACCCTAGGTGGGTAACAGCGGAATTTATCGCTGTGGATAGCTGAAACGCTCTGACAGAATTACGAGACGCGGAGTTTGGGATCGAGGGCGTCGCGGAGCGAATCGCCGAAGAGATTGAACGCGAAGACCGACACGCTGATCGCGATGCCCGGAAAGATCGCCATCCATGGCGCGCGCTCGGCGAATTCGACGGCGGCGCCGGAGAGCATGAGCCCCCACGCCGGCACCGGCTCGGCGACCCCGAGGCCCAGAAATGACAGCGAGGCTTCGAGGAGAATCGCCTGGCCGAGAAACGCCGTGAGCAGAATCAGGTACGGTGCCATGACGTTCGGCAGCAGATGGCGGAAGATGATGCGCGCGTGGCCGAAGCCGAGAGCGCGGGCGGCGTCGATGAACGGCGTTTCGCGGAGCGACAGGGCGCTGCTCCGCGCCACGAGCGCGGAGCGCGGGATCATCGGCACCATGATCGCCAGAATGACGTTCACCGTTCCGATCCCGAGGACCGCGACGACGACGAGCGCGAGCACGATCAACGGAAAGGAAAGCAGCAGATCCATGAAGCGCTGCACGATCAGGTCGGTCTTGCCGCCGAAATAAGCGCTGGCGACGCCCAGCACGGTGCCGAGCGAGGCGCCGAAAAACGACGCGCAGAAACCGACGATCAGCGCGGTGCGCGAGCCGTAGATGATCCGTGACAGCACGTCGCGGCCGAACGCATCGGTGCCGAGCCAGTGCGCCGCCGAGGGCGCCTGGAGCATCGCGGGGTAATCGGTCGTCAGCGGATCGTAGGGCGCGATGAATCCGGCGAGCATCGCTGAGGCGAGCATCACGAGAATGATCAGAGCCCCGGCCGCCCCGAGCGGCCGCCGGCGCGCGAAGCGGAGCGTCACGCGCAGCCAGGCGCGAATGCGTCTTCCGTATGCGTGCGCGCGGGGAGCGCGCGCCGTCTCTTGCGCCATGGTCATTGGTAGCGGATGCGCGGGTCGAGCCAGGCGTTGACGAGGTCGACGAGGAAGTTGACAAAGATGAAAACGAACGCGGTAAGCAAGACGAGGCTCTGGACCATCGTATAGTCGCGCTGGCTGATCGCCTCGACGAACAGCTTGCCGATACCGTTCAGGTTGAAAACCTGCTCGGTGACGACGAGGCCGCCGACCAGGAACGCGAACTCGAGGCCGAGGACGGTGATCACCGGCAGCAGCGCGTTTTTGAG
>DASWZY010000095.1:0-4085 GCA_036407055.1 Binatia bacterium | reverse complement strand
AACCTATGACGACAGAACACGCCCCCGCCGGCCTGATCGGCGCATCCGTTCTCAGAGTCGAAGACCCTGTGCTCGCCACCGGCAGAGGCTGCTACGTCGACGACGTACAGCTCCCCGGCGCGCTCTATCTGGCGCTTTTGCGCAGCCCTTATCCGCACGCGAAGATCACCTCGATCAACGCGGACGCCTCGCGCAAAATGCCCGGCGTCGAGCTCGTGCTGACCGGCACGGACATCGACATCAACATCCCCTCGCCACCGATGGTGCCGGGTCAGAAGATTCCGCCGCATCCGGCGCTCGCGCGCGGCGCCGTGCACGCCGTCGGCGCGCCGGTGGCGGCGGTGGTCGCGCAGACGCGCGCGCAGGCGGTCGATGCCGCGAATGCGATCGAAGTCGAGTACGATCCGCTGCCCGCGGTCGTCAACGCTGAAAAAGCGCTCGAGCCCGGCGCGCCGATCGCGCGCGAAGAGCTCGATACCAACATCTGCTACCGCGCGGTGAATAAAGGCGGCGACGTCGACAAGGCGTTCGCCGATGCCGATCACATCGTCAAAATGCACATCGCGAGCCCGCGGCAGGTCGCGATGGCGATCGAGCCGCGCGCCGCGACCGCAAAGCCCGAGCCGAACGGCGACCTGACGGTCTGGCTCTCGACGCAATCGCCGCACCGCACGCGCGCCGACCTCGCGACCTCGATCAAGTTTCCCGAGCACCGCATTCGCGTGATCGCGCCCGACGTCGGCGGCGGCTTCGGCAGCAAGGGGCCGCTTTACCGCGAATATACGCTCGCGTCGTATTGCGCGCTCAAGCTCAAGCGTCCGGTCAAATGGACCGCGACGCGGAGCGACGACTTTCTCACCGTCATTCAAGGACGCGACCAGGCGATGACGTCCGAGCTGGCGCTCAAGCGCGACGGCACGATGCTGGGCTTAAAGGTCCGTGTAGTCGCAAACCTCGGAGCCTATCTCTGCTCGAATACCGCGGGGCCGCCGCAGCGGATGATGGCGATGGCGCCGGGCTGCTATCAGATCAAGAACGTCTTCGTCGAGGTGCTGGCGGTCTTCACCAACACCGTCTCGACGGGCCCCTACCGCGGCGCGGGCCGTCCGGAGTCGGTGCTCAACATCGAGCGCCTGGTCGACAAGGCGGCGCGCGATCTCGGCATCGACCGGCTGGCGATCCGGCGCAAGAACTTCATCCGCCCGGAACAATTTCCCTATAAGACGGCGACCGGCGTCGAGTACGACTCCGGCGATTACGAGAAAGCGCTCGATGAGGCGATCAAGCTGTCGGATTACGACCGGCTCATGCGCGAGCGCGACGAGGCGCGCCAGCGCGGCGAATTGGCCGGCGTCGGCGTCTCGACCTTCGTCGAGCCGAGCGGCGGCGCCGGCTTCGAGAGCGGCACGGTGCGCGTCGAGCGCACCGGCGAGATCACGGTGCTGACCGGATCGAGCTCGCACGGCCAGGGACACGAGACGATGTTCGCGCAGGTCGTTGCCGACAAGATGCGCGTCGGCATGGAGCACGTGGCGATCCGCCACGGCGACACATTGGCGATCCAGCAGGGCGTCGGCACGTTCGGGAGCCGCAGCGCCGTCATGGGCGGCGGCGCGCTCGCGATGGCGATCGAAAAAGTCAGCGACAAGGCGCGCCGCATCGCCGCGCATCTCCTGGAAGCCTCGCTCGAGGACATCGTGCCGGCCGAAGGCGGCTTCGCGGTCGCCGGCGTGCCGGAGAAAAAAGTCACGTGGCGGCAGATCGCCGGCGCGGCGTACGGGCGCCTGCCGAAAGGCATGGATCCTGGACTTCAGGAGACGGTATTCTTCGATCCCAAGCGCGAGGCGTGGGGCTTCGGCGCTCACGTCGCGCTCGTCAAGATCGACCGCGACACCGGCGAAAGCAAGATCGAAAAGCTCGTGCTCGTCGACGATTGCGGCGTGATCATCAATCCGATGATCGTCGAGGGACAGATTCATGGCGGCGCCGCGCAGGGGCTCGGCGAGGCGTTTCTCGAGCACATGCAGTACGGCGAGGACGGCGAGGTGCTGACCGGCACGCTGGTCAATTACGCCGTGCCGCACGCGACCAGCATGCCGGCGCTCACGCTCGGCGAGACCGTGACCCCGAACCCGTTCAACCCGATGGGCGTCAAGGGCGTCGGCGAGGCGGGCACGAACGGCGCGCCGCCGTGCATCGCGAACGCGGTCATGGATGCGCTCGCGCCGCTCGGCATCGATCACATCGATATGCCCTACACCGCGCCGAAGCTCTGGACCGCGATCCGCCGCGCCGAGAGCAAAAAGTAGCGGCGGCCGCGACGCCCCTGCTATACTCATTCCCGAATGGGCCGATTGAGAATCGCGACCTGGAACGTGAACGGCATCCGCGCGCGCGAGGCGCAGTTCCGCGAGTGGATCGAGCGCGAGCAGCCGGACGTCGTGTGCCTGCAGGAGATCAAAGCGCCGCAGGCGCAGGTGCCGCAATCGATCTGCGAGCTCCAGGGCTATCGCTGCTACTGGCACGGCGAGAAAGCTTACTCGGGCGTCGGGCTGCACATCCGCCGCGAATCTTTTAAAAACGAGCCGCAGTTCGTCCATCCCGCCTTCGACTACGAGAGCCGCATCGTCACCGCCGAGATGGACGGCGTGACCTTCACGTCGGTCTACGTGCCGAACGGCGGCAAGGATTTTCCCGCGAAGATGAATTTCCTCGGCCAGATGGAAAGCTACATCAAGGACGCGCACGGGCGCGGCGCGCGCCTCGTGATCTGCGGCGACATCAACATCGCGCGTACCGAGCGCGACGTGCACCCAAAGGAGCGCAATCCCAACGTCATCGGCCAGCGGCCCGACGAGCGGCAGTGGTTCGAGCGCATCCTCGCACTGGGGCTGGTCGACGTCGGCCGCCAGCTCGACCCGGACAACGACGAGCTGTTCACCTGGTGGGCGCCGTGGCGCAATATGCGCCAGCGGAACATCGGCTGGCGTCTCGATTACGTCCTCGCGAGCGCGCCGCTGGCGGCGAAAGCATCGGCATGCGCCGCGTACCGCGAGTTCGGCACGAGCGATCACGCGCCGGTGATCGCCACGTTCGAGCTGGACGGGACGAATTAAAATCGATGAAGAAATCGCGCGCGCAAGAGCCCGACCTCGGCCGCTACGGCAAGCTCGCCGAGTACAACCGCAAGCGCCGCTTCGACGTCACGCCCGAGCCGTCGGGAAAGGTCGGCCGAGCGAAGCAAAAACAGCGCGAGTTCGTCATCCAGAAGCATCGCGCGAGCCATCTGCACTACGATTTCCGCCTCGAGCACGACGGCGTGATGCTCTCCTGGTCGGTGCCGAAGGGGCCGTCGCTCGACCCGTCGGTCAAGCGCTTCGCGATGCAGACGGAGGATCACCCGATCGACTACAACCAATTCGAGGGCGTCATCCCCGAGGGCGAATACGGCGGCGGCACGGTGATGATCTGGGACAACGGCACGTGGGAGCCGGAGGTCGACGACGTCGATCGCGCTTTGGAGAAAGGCGACCTCAAGTTCCAGCTCCACGGAAAAAAGCTCCGCGGCTCGTGGGTGCTCGTGCGCATGCGCAGCCGCCAGTATCTCTTGATCAAGCACCGCGACGCCGCCGCGTCAACCGACGACGTCACGGCGAAGAAGAACCGCTCGGTCGTCTCGCGCCGCACGCTCGCCGCGATCGCCAAGGCCGCGGGCGCGAGCGTCAAGCAATTGGAAGAAGCGAAGAAGGCCGACTCGCCGCCGACATAAAGAGTTTCGGGTTTCAAGTTGGGAGCTTGAAAGTCCTCTCAGCGTAGTCGAAGACTGCAACCCGTAAAGGCGAAACTCTTAAAGTCCGCACTCGAAACTAGTAACCCGAAACTCGAAACTTTTTTATCTCCCCACCACCGTGACCGCACTCGTCGTCGGCAATTCGCCGCGCGATTTGTGCAGGCTCAAAATTTGATTGACCAGCGACAGCACATGCATCGAGCGCCCGCCTTCGGGTCCGGACGGAATGTAATACCACTGCCCTTCGTACTCCACGCTGAGCGCGGCGGAGAGCGGAGGAGTCGCGGAGCGGCGG
>DASWZY010000094.1:0-3530 GCA_036407055.1 Binatia bacterium | reverse complement strand
GAGCGTGACCACCCGCGCGGGGTGCGCCGCGCGGAGCAGCCCGCCGCCCTTCACGGCGGAAAGATGCTTGCGAACGGCGTTCATCTCGGCAATCGCCATGCCGCTCTTTAGGAGCAGTCTTGTCGCCGCGCGCTTGTCGGTCAACGTGATGCCTGGCGCCGGCTCGGCCAGAAGCGCCGACGCGCCGCCCATCAGGAAAACGATTACTAAATCTTCGGCGCCCGCCGCGGCCAGCAGCCGCTTGCAGCGGCGCGCGGCATCGAGGCTTCTCGCGTCCGGCAGCGGATGGCCGGCGACGACGAAATCGATGCGCGGCAAGCGACGGCGTATACCGCGATAGCGAACGATGAAAATGCCTGCTTTAAGCCGCTTGCCCAATAGACGCGACCAAACCGGCGCCGCGCGCTCGGCGCCTTTGCCGACGCCGATCAGATAAGTGCTTTTTCCGAGCGGGATCGTTAACCGGCCGCGGCCGGTCTTGACGATGAGATTTTTCCCGGCGGTTCCGACGCGCGCCTTCAGAATGCGCGCGGGATCTGCGGCGGCGACGGCGGAGCGATAGATGCGCTCGAGCGAATGCCTTGCGCGCCGCCGGTCCCGTTCCCCGCGTCGTAGCCCGACTCTGGGCGAAGAATGCTGGAAGATGTTTGCCACCCTCTGAAAAAGGGCGGAGAAAGAGACGAGGCCCGGTTAGAAAACGTCCTCTTCGGTGTCCGTGATCGCGAGCTTGCGGTAGCTCCGATCGTCATCCATTTTCCGCTGCATCTTGCTTTCCTTTTCCGTCTCTTCCTGGCAGCGGACGCAGAGCCGCGTGAACGGCAGGATCTGCAGACGGCCGAGCCGGATCTCGCCTTCGCAGTTGTCGCAGCCGCACTCGCAGATGCCGTACGACTTCTCCTTGATGCGCTGGAGCGCCTCGTCGATGGCCAGAAGCTTCTCACGCTCGCGGTCGGTCAAGATGAAATTGATCTCGCGGTCGCGCTCATCGCTCGCCAGATCGTAGGTGTCGCGGCCTTCGTCTTTGCTGCCTTCGGTCTCCGTCTTGACGCGATCCTGAATCTCGCGCAGGAGTTGTTTTTTCGTCTCGCGCAGCGTTTCCTCGGCCTTTTTCAGAAACTCCCGGCGAAGCTTCTTATCTTCCACCGGCGCCTCTACCGCTTTGGTTGTTTTAGCCATTTATGATTTCACCTGTGAGGTCGTAGTCGGAAGCCTCGGTTATTTTTACCTCCACGAAATCCCCCGCGCGAACTCCGCGCGGCTCGCCGGCGATGTAAACAGCTCCGTCAACTTCCGGCGCGTGGCCTTGCGTTCGCCCCTGTGGCATGCCGCCGTCGGACGCAAGGTTGTCAATCATAACGCGCTGAACCACGCCGATCAAGGCCTGATTCTTTTTTCTTGAAATATCGGCTTGCAGGTCCATGACCTCCTGCCAGCGGGCTTCTTTGACCGCTTCCGGAACCCCGCCGTCCATTGCCGCGGCGGCCGTGCCTTCTTCGACGGAATACTTAAAAACCCCGAGGCGGTCGAATTCCGACTCCTCGACGAAGTCGAGAAGCTCGCGAAAATCGTCGTCCGTCTCGCCCGGAAAGCCGACAATCAGCGACGTCCGGAGCGTAACCCCCGGAATGCGCGCGCGTAATTTCGCCACGGCGTCGCGAACTGCGCTGCCGCTCTTTCCGCGGCGCATTTTCATGAGCATGTGCCGGCTCGCGTGCTGCAGAGGGATGTCGACGTACTTGCAGATTCTCCGACCGTCGCGGATGAAGTCGAGCAGAGCGTCGTCGAGAAAATTCGGATAGGCGTAGAGGAGCCGCACCCACTCGATGCCATCGACGCGGTCCAGCTCTTTCAGCAGGCCGTACAGCGTCGTTCCGTCGCGCCGCTCGCGTCCGTACGCGGTTAAATCCTGCGCGATAAGGTTGATCTCCTTGACGCCGTCGCGGGCAAGCGCCTCGGCTTCGCTGACAATCGACGCGATCGGGCGGCTCCGGTGCGGCCCGCGTAGCTGGGGGATGATGCAGAAGGCGCATTTGTGGTCGCAGCCCTCGGAAGCTTTGACGAAAGCCGTATGCGAAGCCGTCGAACGAATACGCGGCGTCTCGTGATCGTACAAGTAGCTAGGCAGGCCTACGAAGACGCGCTTTTGACGGCGCTCCTTTAAGATGCCGGCAATGTTCGGCACCTCGCCCGTGCCGATGAAAAGATCCACCTCCGGCAGCTCGCGGGCGAGCTCGCCGGCGTAACGCTGCGGCAGGCAGCCGGCGACGACCAGCGTCTTGAGGCTGCCTTCTTTCTTCAGCCGCGCGATCTCGAGGATCGTATCGACAGACTCCTCTTTCGCCGCGTCGATGAAGCTGCAGGTATTAACCAGAACGATATCGGCGCCGGCCGTTTCCGGGACGACCTCGTAGTCCGAACGTCGCAGGATCCCCGCCATGACTTCCGAGTCGACGAGGTTCCGCGCGCAGCCGAGGCTGACGATGTTGATCTTTTCGGCCATCGGCTATTGTTGCGTCCCCACGTCGACGACATCGGCGCCTTGCGGAACCTGCAAGCGGAAGATCGAGTCGTTGACGCCGACGCCGCGGCGCATGTTGATGAAGTGGACGGTCGTCAGATTGCCGCCGGGATCTTTGATGCGCGCCCAGTTGATCTGATAGTTCTGCTTGTCGACGCCGAGCGTTATCTCGTCGCCGCCTATCGAGCCGTCCTTGGGCCCGAGCTGAAGCACGTACAGGTTGCCTTCGACGCCTTTCGACGTCGCCTTGAAGTCGCGTTTCAGGTTTCCGATGCCGAGCAGGAACGTTAGCGGCGCGCTCGATCTGAAGGCGTTCTTGAGCGGTGTCTTCAGCACCTGCTTGTTCTCCGGCTGATAAAAATACAGGCTTTGGCCGTCGGCGAGGACCCACTGGTTCTTGGGCTCGTCAAACTTCCACAGCATCTTTCCCGGCCGCTTGTACGACACTTTGCCGTGGGCCTTAATCGTCTTGTTCAGCGTTTTGTACTCGGTTTCCTGCTGGAAATCGGCGGTGAAGTCGGTGATCGAGTCGTAGCTTTTTTGCAGCTGGTCGACGATCTGGTCGTCGCCCTCGGCGGCGGGCGACGGTTCAGGCGAAGCTATGAAGAGAGAAGAGGCGGCAAGAAGCGACAATGCGCTGAAAAGTATCCGGCTAAGTCTCGATTTTTCTGGCATAGACTTCACGAGGTTTCGCTCCATCAGCGGGGCCGACAACGCCATCCCGCTCCATTTGTTCTATCATACGAGCGGCCCGATTATAACCTACGCGAAGCCGTCTTTGGATCATCGATATGGAAGCCTGCTGGGTCTCGGAAACGAGCTCGACCGCCTGATCGTACATCTCGTCATATTCGTCCTCGCCGCCCGCGCCGCCTTCCATCTCTTTTTTCGCCTCGAAGACCTCAGGGCGGTAGCGCGGCTTGGCCTGGCGGCTGATGAACTCGATCACCTTTTTGATCTCCTGGTCGGAGACGAAGGCGCCGTGGATGCGGCTCAAGCGCGCGGTGCCGGG
>DASWZY010000093.1:0-6512 GCA_036407055.1 Binatia bacterium | reverse complement strand
GCCGCTCGTGCCGACGATCGTCGTCGTTTTACCGGTGACGAATTCCAGGTTGACGCCCTTCAAGACTTTTTGCGTCCCGAAGCTCTTATGCAGATCGACTACTCGTATCATTGGGCGAACGCGATTTAAAGCATAATCGAGGTCAAAAAATAATCCCAAACCAGAACAAGAACGAATGACAGCACGACCGATTCGGTCGTCGCCTTGCTGACCCCCGTCGCCATCGGCGGCGCGTTGAAGCCCTTGTAGCAGCACACCCAGGTGATGATGAGTCCGAAGCTCAACGACTTCACGAAGCCGCTGTAGACGTCCTGGAACACGACGCTGCTTTCCATGCCGGCGAAATAGCTGCCGGAGCTGACGCCGAGAAGTCCGACGCCGATGAGATACGCGCCGAAGATGCCGACGACGTCGAAAATGGCGGTCAAAAGCGGCATCGCGATAAGACTCGCAATAATGCGCGGAGACACCAGATACTTGATCGGATTGATAGCCATCGAAGAAAGCGCGTCGATCTGTTCGGTTGCGCGCATGGTGCCGAGCTCGGCCGCCATCGCGGAGCCGGTCCTGCCGGTGACCATGAACGCGGAGAGCACCGGGCCCAACTCGCGCAAAAGGCTGAGTGCCGCGGCGGAGCCGAGCCAGCTTTCGGCGTTGAACTTCCGCAGGCTGTAATAAAATTGAAATCCCATCACCATCCCGGTAAAAAAGCCCGAAAGGACGACGACCGACAGCGAGTCGACGCCGATCGTCTTTAAATGATAAACGACAAGCCGGAGTTTGGCCGGCGGACGGAAGGCCAAGCCGAGCGCGGAGAGCAGAAAGAGGAAGATTCTTCCCATCTCCGAAAGCTGGCGTAGTGTAAATCTGCCGATTTGACCTAAGAAGAAAAGCATCGGTGTGCGAGATTAACCTCACGCTATTATAAAAAAGAAGGAAGTTTTGCAAGTCTATGGTTGGATCGAAATCGACATTCGCACCGGACGAAACCGTAGATACGGTGTTCAATGGGAAGGTCTCGATCATCCAAAAGCGGACAGGATACCGTTTTTCGATCGATGCTCTGTTGCTGGCGCATTTCGCGACGGTGAAGAACGCCCGGAGAATCGTCGACCTCGGCTCCGGGAGCGGAGTCGTCGGCATGGTTCTGGCCGAGCTCGATCCTAACGTCGACATCGTCGGGATCGAGCTGCAGGAAAAGATGGTCGAACGCGCGCGCAGAAGCGCGGCGCTGAACGGCTTCGAGGGCCGCGTGACGGTGATGCAGGGAGATGTGCGATCGATCGCCGCGCTCATGGCGCGAGAAAGCTGCGACGGTGCGGTCGCGAATCCGCCGTATCGCGCGGCTTCCAGCGGCAGAATCAATCCCGACGCGGAAAAGCGCCTGGCGCGTCACGAGATTGTCGCCGATGTCGGCGACTTCGTGCGCGCCGCCGCGTATGCCGTGCGGCCCGGCGGCGGCCTCGCCGTCGTCTATCCGGCGCGGCGCCTGATCGATTTGCTCGAAATCATGCGGCGGGAGAGCTTCGAGCCCAAACGGCTCCGGCTCGTTCATTCGTTTGCGGGCGCGGAAGCGTCGCTCGCGTTGGCCGAAGGCGTTAAAGATGGCCGCGCCGAACTCAAGGTGCTGCCGCCGTTGACGATTCATACTGCCGGACACGAGTACACGCCGGAGATATCCGCGCTGCTGGCAGGAAAAACTGAAAGCTAAGCCTTGCGCTGTCGCGCGTGGGCTGCGAAAAGCTTCTCGAGCGCGCGGCGGATTTCCGGATCCTTGACGGGCTGCAGCGTATCTTCCCCCAGGGCCGCGGGGGCCCGGGGGATGGGCACATTGTCCCTTGCGGAGACTTCAGGGGTCGGCGAAGTCACTTCGCCGACGTAGAAAAAAATATTTTTGACCACCTCGCGTCCGAGTTTCTCGTTTACTTTGTCCGTGATCGTGTCCTTCATGTACTGCAGTTGCTGCATCCAGACGTGACTCGATACTTTGACGAACAGCGTGCCGTTGCGGATTTTCTCGGGCTGGGCGTTTCGCGCGATGATATCGCCGACGAGATCGTTCCAGATCGGCCACACGCCGTATTCCGCTAGCCGTCCGGACGGATCGATGCGCTTGAGCGACTTCTCCAATACTTGACCCAGCTGTTCGATGAATGCGTCGCTCTTCGCCATATGCTGAGCTTATAACAAAAGACGATTGCCGGAGCCAGAAATTTTTGCCGACGCGGGCTTGTAAAAGCATCGAATTTTGATGACGGAGTCGCGCGAAGCGCCATGTTTCATTCGGAGATCGAGATCGTTGGTTTCTGTCAAGGAAATTTTTTTTTAAATGAAAAAAAAATTTCTTGACAATTATTTTAAATGGTCTCATAAGGGCCTTTGTCACAACAACATATTGGGGTAGAATAGAAGGGATGCCCACTACACCTAGGGCGGGCCTTCAGATTGGAGTTGCGCGATGGCAAAAGCCGCACCGTATGAAACCGGCGAAAATCCAGGGGAAACAGGTCGCACAGGTCTCACCCTGGAGCGCTATTTCACTCGCGCCGGGATCAGCCCATACGACGAGATGGAATGGGAGGCCCGGTCGGCCTCCATCGTCAACGAAAAAGGCAAGGTAGTTTTCGAGCAGACAAACGTCGAGATTCCGAAGGCGTGGTCGCTGATGGCGACCAACGTCGTCGTGTCTAAGTATTTCCGCGGTCCACTGGGAAGCCCTCAGCGTGAGCATAGCGTGAAACAGCTCATCGGCCGCGTCGTCAACACGGTGACGGGGTGGGGGCGGAAGGACGGCTATTTCGCGACGGAGGAAGACGCCCAGACGTTTTCCGACGAGCTCACGCATATCCTCGTTCACCAGCTCGCCTGCTTCAATAGCCCCGTGTGGTTCAATTGCGGCATCGAAGAGAAGCCGCAGTGCTCCGCCTGTTTCATCTTGTCGGTCGACGACACGATGGAATCGATCCTCGACTGGTATCGTAAAGAGGGGGTTATCTTCAAAGGCGGCTCCGGTTCCGGCGTCAACCTCTCGAGAATCCGCTCCGCCAAAGAGCAGATGACCGGCGGCGGCACGGCGTCCGGGCCGGTTTCTTTCATGAAGGCCGCCGACGCTTCTGCCGGCGTCATCAAATCCGGCGGTAAGACGCGGCGCGCGGCGAAGATGGTCATTCTCAATTCCGATCATCCCGACATCGAAGAATTCATCAAGTGCAAGGTTGAGGAGGAGAAGAAGGCCTGGGCGCTGATCGACGCCGGCTACGACGCGAGCCTCGACGGGCCGGCCTACGGTAGCGTGTTTTTCCAGAACGCCAACAACTCCGTGCGCGCGACCGATGAGTTCATGCAGGCCGTCGCCGAGGATCGCGATTGGCAGACGCGCTACGTCAAAAGCGGCGAGGTCTGCGACACGTACAAGGCGCGGGACCTGCTGCGCATGATCGCCGATGGGACATATTTCTGCGGCGATCCGGGCATGCAATTCGACTCCACGATCAACGACTGGCATACGTGCGCGAATACGGGGCGTATCAACGGCTCGAATCCGTGCTCGGAGTACATGCACCTCGACAATTCCGCGTGCAATCTCGCATCGCTCAACTTGCTCAAGTTTCTGCGCGACGACGGCGGCTTCGACGTGGAGGCGTTTCGCCGGACGGTCGACATCGTCATCCTTGCGCAGGATATTCTGGTCGACAATTCGTCGTACCCAACGCCGGAGATCGCCTCTAACGCGCACGCGTTCCGCGAGCTAGGGATGGGCTATGCCAACCTCGGCGCGCTGCTCATGTCGCTGGGTTTGCCTTACGACTCCGACGGCGGGCGCGCCTACGCCGCCGCTATCACGGCGCTCATGTCCGGCGAGGGATATTTGCAGTCGTCCCGCGTCGCGGCGGCGTTACAGCCCTTCGAAGGCTTCGATACCAATCGCCAGCCGATGCTCCGCGTCCTCGGCAAGCACCGCAGCGCGGCCTACAAAATCTCGCCGTCGCAGGTCCCGCTCGATCTCCTCGCCGCGGCGCGCGAGTCCTGGGACGAGGTCTGCAAGGAGGCGGAGGTCAGCGGCGTCAAAAATTCGCAGATCTCCGTGCTTGCGCCGACCGGCACGATCGCCTTCATGATGGACTGCGACACGACCGGCGTCGAGCCCGACATCGCGCTCGTCAAGTACAAAAAGCTCGTCGGCGGCGGGCTCCTGAAGATCGTCAACCACACGGTGCCGCGCGCGCTCCGGCGCCTCGGCTACGATGTGAAGCAGATCCAGGACATCATGGAGTACATCGAGGAGCACGAGACGATCGAGGGCGCGCCGCATCTGCGGGACGAGGACCTGGCCGTCTTCGACTGCGCCTTCAAGCCGCAGAACGGCAGCCGCACCATCCATTACATGGGCCATTTAAAGATGATGGGCGCCGTGCAGCCGTTCATCTCCGGCGCCATCTCGAAGACGATCAACATGCCGTCGGATGTGAGCGTGGACGAGATCATGCAGGCCTACGTCGAGGCCTGGAAGCTCGGCGTCAAGGCGGTCGCGATCTACCGCGACGGGTCGAAGCGCACGCAGCCGCTCAACACGTCGAAAGAAGAAGCCAAAGCCGCAAAAGCCGACACCAAGGAATCGCGGCCGCTCCGGCGCAAGCTGCCCGATGAGCGGCGCTCGATCACGCATAAGTTCGACATCGCCGGCCATGAGGGCTACATCACCGCCGGCATGTACGAAGACGGACAGCCGGGCGAGATCTTTATCGTCATGTCGAAGGAGGGGTCCACGATCTCCGGTCTGATGGACTCCTTCGCGACCGCGATTTCCATTTCGCTACAATACGGAGTGCCGCTGAAGGCGCTCGTCGACAAGTTCAGCCACATGCGCTTCGAGCCGTCGGGATTCACGAAGAATCCGAACATCCCGATCGCGAAATCGATCATGGACTACATCTTCCGCTGGCTCGCGACGAAGTTCCTCGACGGCGACGCGCAGCAGGAGGCGGGAGTCATCCGCGACCACAGCGGTGAGGAAACGGCGGAAGTCAGCACCGAACACAAGGTCGTCCAACTTGCCGCCGCTACTCCGCGCGGGGGAGCGCCGGTATCGATCAGCAGCGTGACGAGCCTGTATCAGCAGGACGCGCCGCCATGCCCGGACTGCGGCGCGATCATGATCCGGAGCGGCGCCTGCTACAAGTGTATGAATTGCGGCGCGGTGAGCGGCTGCTCATAACGTTCTGCAACACGCAACGACGAGGAATGGGCGAAGTAAAGTCTTTCTGCACTAAAGCGCTGAGCGCCGCGAAGGTTTGTACGTACTGCGGGCGCCGCCTCTCCGTTTTCGGCGGTCGTTACGACACGAAGGTAAGGGACTTCATCGTGCCGCTTTCCAAGGGCGGCGAAGACGCTCCCGAAAATACCGTCGCCAGCTGCAAGGAGTGCCAGTTTTTGAAGGGCGATTATTTGAATTACGCGCTCCTGCCGATGAGCCGAACCCGATTACTCGGTGATATTCGCCGCTATCTCGCCGAGATCAGGCAGCTCGTCGGCAGCCGCAGCTCGATCGTGGACCTCCCCGGCTCGCGCCGCTAGCGCCCGCTCGCAAGCGCGAGCACGCGCGATCTATTTTTTCTGCAAATTCAGCAGACCGCTTTGACTGTCGATGTCGAGGCGGAAGTTGCTCAAAAAATTGAGCCCTAGAAGGCCCGCGACCGCCGCATCCGGGAAAACGTCATGAACCGCGACGGTCACGTCCTTCACCTCCATGCCCCCGACCTCCATCGATCGGACGGTCGCGAGCGGCGCCTGGATGACGCCGTTTGCGGTATTGAAAGAAAGCAACGTCGGATTCGGGCCCAGCTCCAGGTTGAGGGCGGCCGCCGTTGCCTGAGAGATCGTCGTATAGCTCGCGCCGGTATCGACGACGAAATTTACCGGAACGCTGCCGTTCAGCACGCCTTTGACGACCATCAGATCGCCGCGGCGTTGAAACTGGATGGACGCCTTTTCCGGCTTAGGCGGCGCGACCGGAGCCGCCTGCCGCTCTGCGCGCCGAATTAACGTCGCCCGGGAGCGGAATTGCTCGGGAATTTCGTTGATATTGTTCGTGAAATGGACGATCCCGGCGGCGTCGGTCCAGCGATACATTTCGACGATCTGCGCTCGCGCCGACGCCACGCCCGCGAGCAATACCGCCGCGATCAAGACCGGCTTTAGATTCATTGCCGCCAATTTAGCACAACCGCGCCGCGAGAAAAACGTCGTTTAGCCCGCCTTTACATGATGAAATGTCTGTGCTAGAAATGTATGAACAAAATCAAGAAAGAGAGATGATGAACGGAGGAACGATGGGAATTGCTCAACCTGAGCGCAAAGAAGTGATTGAGCAGTTCAAACTCCATCAGAGCGATACTGGCTCGCCGGAGGTTCAAGTCGCTTTGCTGAGCCAGCGCATTGATCACCTCACGGAGCATTTCAAGATCCACGTGAAGGATCACCACTCCCGCCGCGGGCTTCTCAAGCTGGTCGGC
>DASWZY010000092.1:0-7871 GCA_036407055.1 Binatia bacterium | reverse complement strand
ACCGTCATCGATGCCGGCGACTCGTGGACGTGCGCCTGCACCGACTCCGGCGCGCGGCTCGTGCCGTGAAAGACCAGGAAGAACTGGCGAAACATGTAAAACGCGGTAAGCCCCGCCGTAATCCAGCCGACGAGCCAGAGCACGATCGAGCCGTGCGGGCTCGTATAGGCTTCGAGCAAGATTCTATCTTTCGAGAAAAAGCCCGCAGTGGGCGGAATGCCCGCGAGCGCGAGTCCCGCGATGAGATACGTCCAGTACGTCACCGGCAGCCTGCGGCGCAGCCCGCCCATCTTACGCATGTCCTGCTCGCCGCCCATGGCGTGCATGACGCTGCCCGCGCCGAGAAACAGGCACGCCTTGAAAAACGCGTGCGTGAACAGATGAAAGACGGCGGCGCTGAAAGCGCCGACGCCGGCCGCCAGAAACATGTAGCCCAACTGGCTGACGGTCGAATAGGCGAGCACGCGCTTGATGTCGTTTTGCGCGACGGCGATCGTTCCGGCGAAGAGCGCGGTCGCAGCGCCGATGATGGCAATGAGCGAAAGCGTATAGGGCGCGAGGACAAATAGGAAATTCAGCCGCGCGGTCAGATAGACGCCCGCGGTCACCATCGTCGCAGCGTGGATCAGCGCGCTCACGGGCGTCGGGCCCGCCATCGCGTCGGGCAGCCACACGTACAGCGGGATCTGCGCCGATTTGCCCGTCGCGCCGATAAAGAAAAGCAGCGTGACCAGCACGACAGTGTCCGGCGAGATGCGCGCCGCGGCGTCTTTCAGCGCGGCGAAATCGAGCGACGGAACGCCGAGACCGTTCATCTCCCAGAAAAGCAGCAGCATGCCCAACAAAAAGGCGAAGTCGCCGATGCGGTTCACGATAAACGCTTTGTTGCCGGCGGTCGTGTTCACGGGGTCTTCGAACCAGAAGCCGACCAACAGAAACGAGCAGAGACCGACGCCTTCCCAACCGACGAAAAACAGCAGCAGATTGTCGGCGAGCACCAGCACGGACATGAAGAAGACGAAGAGATTGAGGTACGCGAAGAAGCGCGCCTCGCCCTCGTCGTGCGCCATGTAGCCGGTCGAATAGAGGTGGATCAAAAAGCCGATGCCCGTGATGACAAGCAGCATGACCGCCGTGAGCGCGTCGGCCTGAAAGGAGACCTGCACTTTGAACGGCTCCGATTCGATCCAGGTATACAGCGTGTCGCGCAAGAGGGCGTCCGGCGCGAGCAGCATAAAGACGCGCAGCGCGATCAGAAACGATCCGAGCACCGCGGCGGAGGCGAGGACCCCGGCAAATTTCTTGCCCCATCGGCCGCCGAAGAAAATGTTGAGCACGGCGGCGACGAGCGGCAGCAGCGGAATCCAGCGCAGTAGATTGGTCGTCATGAGTCGGCCGTCGAGTGAGCTACCACTTCAGGAGCTGCATATCTCTGGGATCGAGAGTTTGCCGGAACCGAAACACCGAGATCATGATCGCCAGTCCCACCACGGCCTCGGCGGCTGCCACCGTCATGACGAAAAATACGATCACCTGCCCTTCGACCGAGCCGAGAAAACGCGAGAAGGCGATGAAGGTCAGATTGACCGCGTTGAGCATCAGCTCGATCGACATCAGGATCACGATGACGTCGCGGCGGATGACGACCCCGGCGACGCCGATGGCGAAGATAACGGCGCTCAGCACGAGATAGTATTCCAGCGGCGCCTGCATCATCGCTGCCTCTGCGCCAGCGCCACCGCGCCGATGATCGCGACCAGCAGCAGCACCGAAGCGAGCCCGAACGGCAGCGCGAAGTCCGTGAACAGGCTCTGCGCGATATTCTCGGGGCCGCCGAACGAGGCGGACACCGCCGCTTCGGCGGAAACCGCCGGCCGATGGAGGAGCGCGGCGAGCTGGAGAAAGAGCGCCGCCGCGCCGAGCGAGCCCACCGTCCACCACGCCGCCGGCCGCGCCTCGATCGACATCGGGTTCAGCAGCATGATGACGAACAAAATAAGAATCATGATCGCGCCGGCGTAAATGAGGATCTGCAGGACGCCCAGCATCGGCGCGTCGAGCGTAAGGAACAGAACCGCAATGATGAAGAGCGTCGCGGCGAGCGCCATCGCGCTGTGCACGACGTTGCGCTGCGTCACAACGAGCAGCGAGAAGACGATCGACAGAAACGCCAGGATGAAAAAAACAATCATGGGTTCAAGCCGGCCGGCGCACGACGATCCACGCCGCCGTGAGAAATAGGTTGACGAGGGCGGCGGGCAGCAGCATCTTCCAGCCGAGCCGCATGATTTGATCGTAGCGAAAGCGCGGCAGCGTCCAGCGCAGAATGATCTGCAGCCAGCAGAAAAAGACCACTTTGATCGTGAACGCGACAACCTGAAGGATCGTCACCGTCAGCGGCGCGAGCGAAACAATACTGCCCCACGGAAAATGAAATCCGTCGCGCAGGAGATAAGGCACCTGCCAACCGCCGAAGAAGAGCGTGGTCACCAGTCCCGCGGCGGTGACCACCTCGGCGAACTCGCCGGCGAAGAACATCAGGAACTTGCCGCCCGAATATTCGACGTGATAACCGGCGACGATCTCCGACTCGCCCTCCGGAGCGTCGAACGGAAGCCTCTTGGTCTCCGCGACCGCGGCCGTGAAAAAGAGCAAAAACGCGAGCGGCTGCCGAACGACTCCCCAGGCAGGCAGCCAGCCCCAGAGCAGCTCTCCCTGCGCGCGCACCATCGCCTGCGGCTCGAGCGTGCCGTAGACGATGACGATGCCGATGACCGACAGGCCCATCGCGATCTCGTACGAGATCATCTGCGCCGCGCCACGCACGCCGCCCAAGAGCGAGAACTTGTTGTTCGAAGCCCACGCGCCGATCACGATGCCGTAGACGCTGAGCGAGGCCATCGCGAAGATATAGAGAATGCCGATGTTGAGGTTCGCGACTTGCAGATTGATCTCGCGCCCGCCGACAACCAAGACATCGCCGAACGGAATCACGGCGAAGGTCACCAGCGCCGGAAAAAGCGCGAGGCACGGCGCGAGCGTGTGCATCAGCCGGTCGCCGTGGGCCGGAATGAAATCCTCTTTCGTGAGCATCTTGATCGGATCGGCGATCAGCGTGTTGACAAGCCCCATGCCGGCGAAGCCGAAGACCGAGGCGCGGTTCGCGCCGATGCGGTCCTGGATCAGCGCGCTGCCTTTGCGCTCGATCCAGCCGAGGATTCCGGCGAGGTTCAGCACCATGAAAAGAACGAGAAACGCCTTCGCCGCGACGATGCCGAAATCGAGAATCATTGACGTTGCGCTTCGAGATCGGCGCCGAGCGCGCCGATTTTTTTGTAGTCGAGGCCGGCGTAAGCCGGCGCCTGTCGCGCGAGGACCGTGAAGATGTCCGCCGGCCCGGCGTAGCTCTCGCCCAGCAGGCGGGCAAAGATTTCCCAGTCCTGCAGCGCGCCGGCAGGCGGGACGAGCGCCGGGTTGAGCTTCTGCACGCGGCCGCGGCGGTTGGTATACGTGCCTTCCTTCTCGCCGAAGTTCGTCGACGGCAGCACGACGTGCGCGAGCGCCGCCGTCGGCGTCATGCGCGTATCCTGCACGACGAGAAAAGATAATTTGCCGAGTGCCGACTTGAGGCTGTCGCCGAGGTCGGGCAGCGACGCGAGGTCTTCGCCGACAACGTAAGCCGAGCGGAATTTACCTGCGACGATGTTTTTCAGCAACGGATCGACGCCCGCCTCGGAGCCGACACCCATGTGGCGCGCGCCGCGAAAGTTGGGCGAGCGATCGGGACTCATCAATATCTTTTCGACTTCCGTCAGCTCGCGCTCGCGATAAAAGACTTCGAGGCCTCCGTCGGATACAAATTTTTTCATTAAGCGGCCGAAGAGAAACGCCTCTTCGTTGGTGTTTCGCCCCGACAAAACTGCCGCGGCCGGCGCGTTCGCGGCGAGGCCCGCGGCGACGGCGCGGAGCGCGGTGTCCCAGTCCACGGGAACGAGGCCGCCTTCCTGGCGGATCATCGGGGAGGTAAGCCGGTCGCCCTCCGTCAGCGAATGAAACGAGTAACGCCCTTCGTCGCACAGCCAGTGGCTGTTGACCGCGTCGTTCACGCGCGGCTTAAAGCGCGCGATGCGGTTTTGATACGTCTCGACCGAGATGTTGCAGCCGGTGCTGCACCCGGGGCAGATGGACGGAGTTTTCTTCAGATACCAGACGCGGACCTTGAAGCGGAAATCCCGGTCGGTGAGCGCGCCGACGGGGCAGATGTCGACGACGTTGACCGAGAACGGGTTGTCGAGCGTTTTTCCCGGGAACAACGCGATCGTCGCATGATCGCTGCGGTTCACCACCGTAAGCTCGTCGGTGTGGGTGACTTCTTGGAGAAAACGCACGCAGCGCGTGCATTTGATGCAGCGCTCGCCGTCGAAGACGACGTACGGGCCGAAGATCTCGCGCTTGCGGTCGTGCTCCTTGCGCTCCTCGAAGCGGCTCGCGGCGAGGTCGTGCTCCATATAATAGTCTTGTAAAAAGCACTCGCCGGCCTGGTCGCAGATCGGACAGTCGACCGGGTGATTGATGAGGAGAAACTCCAGGACCGCGCGGCGCGCCTCCTCCACCTTCGGGCTCTGCGTCTTCACCACCATGCCTTCGGTCGCAAGCGTGTTGCAGGCGATCTGGAGCTTCGGCATCTTCTCGATCTCGACCAGGCACATGCGGCAGTTGCCGGCGATGGTGAGCTTGGGATGATAGCAGTAATGCGGGATGTCGATGCCCGCGTCTTCGGCAGCCTGGATGACGGTCTTGCCTTTTTGCGTGGTGATCTCGCGCCCGTCGATGGTGATTTTTACCGGATCCATTTTTTAACCGATCGGTTCACTAACTTAATGTATCGTGCATTTGCCCGCGGCGATGTGCTCGTCGAACTCGCTGCGGTATTTTTTGATGAACGCCGCGGGCGGCCACGACGCCGCGTCGCCGAACGGGCAGATCGTATTGCCGCCGATGTTGCCGCTCACGCTCAGAATCTTCTCGATATCGCCGGACGTCCCAGCGCCGTGCTCGATGCGGTTGAGTATCTTCTCGATCCAGTGGCACCCTTCGCGGCACGGGCTGCACTGCCCGCACGATTCGTGCGCGAAGAAGCGCGAGAGATTCCACGCCGCGCGCACCATGCAGGTCGATTCGTCCATGACGATCACGCCGCCCGAGCCGAGCAGCGTGCCGGCGGCCTGAAACGATTCGTAGTCCATCGTGATGCCGTCGAGCTCGTCGGCGCGGAGCACCGGCATCGAAGCGCCGCCGGGAATCACGCCTTTGAGCTTCCTGCCGTTGGCCATGCCGCCGCAGTCTTCTTCGAGAAATTTCTTGAACGGATAGCCCATGTCGACTTCGTACACGCCGGGCTTCTTGACGTGCCCGCTGACGCAGAAGAGCTTCGTCCCCTTGCTCTTCTCCGTGCCGATCGCGGCGTAGCGCGCGGCGCCTTCCGCGATGATCCACGGCAGCGCCGCGAGTGTCTCGACGTTGTTGACGACCGTCGGGCAGCCGAAAAGGCCGTGCGTGGCCGGAAACGGCGGCTTGATCTTGGGCCAGCCTTTGCCGCCTTCGAGCGACGACAAAAGCCCGGTCTCTTCGCCGCAGATGTAAGCGCCGGCGCCGCGGTGCAGAATCAAATCGATGTCGTAGCCGGAGCCGAGAACGTTTTTGCCTAGGTATCCCGCCGCGGCAGCTTCGTCGAGCGCGCGCTGGAGCACCTGCGCGCCGTAAAACATCTCGCCGCGGATGTAGATGAACGAGGTATTCGAGCGAATCGCGTATGCCGCGATGATCGTCCCCTCGACGATCGCGTGCGGGTCCTTCTCGATCAGGAGCCGGTCCTTGAACGTGCCCGGCTCGCTTTCGTCGGCGTTGCAGACGACGTATTTGGGCTTCGGGTTATCCTTGGGCACGAAGCCCCACTTCATGCCGGTCGGGAATCCCGCGCCGCCGCGGCCGCGCAGGCCCGATGCCTTGACCTCGTCGATCAGCTTCTCCGGCGTCATCTCGCGCAGAACTTTTTCCAGGGCGCGATAACCGCCGCGCGCGCGGTAGCCCGCGAGCGTCTGCGAATCGGGCGCGTCGATATTTCGAAGTAAAATCTTTTCCATCATTTCAATCGGTCGAGAATCTCGCCGACATTCTTTTCCGTCAGGTTCTCGTAATAATCGTCGTTCACCTGCATCATCGGCGCGGTGCCGCACGATGCCAGGCACTCGACCTCCGACAGCGTGAAGCGGCCGTCGGCGGTCGTCTCGCCGAGGCCGATCTTGAGCTTCTCCTTGATCGCGGCGGTGATGCGCTCGGAGCCGCCGAGCGCGCACGGCAGCGTGCGACAGACCTGGATGTGATGGCGCCCGATCGGCTTCATGTTGAACATCGTGTAGAACGTCACGACACCCAACACCCGCGCGACCGGCACGTCCATGATTTGCGCGACGTATTCCATCACTTCGGAGCTGATATAGCCGAACTCCTTCTGCGCGAGATAAAGCACCGGCAGCATCGCCGCGTTTTTATGCGGATACTTCGCGACGATGTTGTCGAACTCTTTCAACGACTCTTGCGAAAACTGAACCGCCATCTTACTCGAAACCCGAAACTCGAGAGGCGAAACTACTTACCTGTCGCATTCCCCGCCGATCATGTTGATCATGCCGAATGTCGGTACGATATCCGCCACGGTGTAGCCTTTGATCATCTCGCGAAAGGCGCCCATCGCGATGAAACACGGCGGCCGCACGCGCACGCGGTAGGGCTTGCCGCCGCCGTCGCTCACGAGATAGAAGCCGAGCTCGCCGTTGCCGCCCTCGACCGCCTGGTACACTTCGCCCGGCGGCACCTGCACGCCTTCCATGATGATCTTGAAGTGATGCATCAGCCCTTCGATGCTGTTGTAAACTTTTTCCTTGTCCGGCAGCACGATGCGCGGATCCTCGATCGAAATAGGCCCGGTCGGCATTTTCTCCAGCGCCTGCTCGACGATCCGCATGCTCTGCTCGATCTCCTCGACGCGGACGATGAAGCGGTCGTAGTTGTCGCCGTGGCTGCCGATCGGCACCTCGAAATCCATCTGATCGTAAACGAGATACGGCTGCGACTTGCGGACATCGTAGTTGACGCCGGTCGAGCGGAGAATCGGACCGGCAAGGCCGTAGCTCAGCGCGGTTTCTTTGGAGATCACGCCGACGTTCGACATGCGGTCGATAAAAATCCGGTTGCGCGCGAGCAGCTTCTCGACGTCCTTGAGGAGCCGCCTCGTCTTCGCGAAGGCGTCTCTCACCTGCGCGGCGAAGCCCTCGGGCAGATCGTGTTTGAGCCCGCCGATCCGCACGTAAGTGACGGTGAGACGCGCGCCGGTCAGCGCCTCGACGATGCGCATGAGCATCTCGCGCGCCTCGATCATGTAAAAGCCCGCCGTGATGGCGCCGAGCTCGGATGCCGCCATGCCGCAGCAGGTAAGATGATCGGTGATGCGGGAGATCTCGCTCGCGACGACGCGGATGAACTGGCAGCGCGGCGTCGTCTCGACGCCGAGGAGCTTCTCGACCGCGAGCGCGTAGCCGACGTTGTTGATGAGCGGCGAGACATAGTTCAGCCGGTCGGTGTAAGGAATCACCTGCGTCCAGGTCCCCTGCTCGGAGCTCTTGTCGAAGCCGCGGTGGAGATAGCCGACTTCGGTGTCGCAGTCGACGACTGTCTCGCCGTCGAGCTTGAGATTGAATTTGATCGTGCCGTGGGTCGCCGGATGGGACGGGCCCATCTGCAGCTCCATGATATCCTGCGGCAGCTCTTTGACTTCGGCTTTCATCCTCTTTTCGAATCCGCGTTGCTGAGCT
>DASWZY010000091.1:0-5387 GCA_036407055.1 Binatia bacterium | reverse complement strand
ACGTCTTTCGCGGCTTGCACCCCCTCGGCTTGGAGCCATTTCGTGTCCACGTCGATGCGGCGCGTTGATTGATGCATCACCTTGACATAAAGCTCCTGTCCTTCTTTGGATAGGAGCCAGTTGACGAAGAGCCGCGCCGCGTTCGGATGCGGCGGCCCTTTGACAATGCCGATGACGCCGGAGCCGTTGCTCGACGGGGCGCCCTCCTTTAACTTGGGGAGCTCCCTAATCGGCAGGTTCGCGACGATGAAGCCCTCGAGCGTGTAGAAGCTCACGCCCAGGGCTATCGCGAGCTTGCCTTTCGCGAGCGCGTCGGCGAGCTGGCGCTGATCGCGGCTGACGAAGAGGTCCTGCTGCACGAGCTTGCGCAGGAAGCCTTCGCCTTTCACGTCCCAGATGAACGACCAGATCGACTGCCCGGAGCCGGGCGTCCTCGGGTCGAGGAAGCCGAGCTTGCCTTTCCATTTGGGGTTGAGAAAGTCGTCGAGCGAGCGGATCTCCTCCGGCTTGACCATGCCGGTGTTGTGCCAGAAGCCGCCGGTGCCCGCGTCGGCGATAAACGAGTACAGAAAGCGCTTGGTCTTCAAATTGTCTTCCCAGACGTGGCCGGCCCACCAGTATTTCTCTTCTTTGACCTCCGGGAGAATCCAGCCGGGCGGCATCGGTTCGACCATGCCGTCTTCGGCCATCGATTCGTAAGTACCCGAGCCCCCCATGAAGACGTCGAAATATTTCACGCCGGCTTTGAATTCCGCGGCGATGCGGCTCGCGTTCTGCGGCCCGCGCGCGGGCATGAGCTCCATGTCGAAGCCGAATTTCGGCTTGAAAACGAGCTCCAGTTCCTTTCGCAGCTCGGCGCGCGCCGGGATGCCGACGACGATCTTGCCCTCTTTTTTCGCCTCCTGAAGCGTGCGCTCCCAATCCTTCTTCCAATCGCTCTGCGCGGCGAGATCGCCGGCGGGAAAAAGCACCGCGATCGCGAAAACGAGCATCGACAATAGCCGCATGGGGCCTCCTATTTGAGAATCTGCTCGGCGAATTCCGCCGCCGGCAGGCGGACCCTGGTGTACTTATCTTCGAGATGGTTGCGCAGGCGGTTATACTCGTCGAGCGTGAGCGTATCTTTCGCCGCCTGCGTGCCGAATTCGGCGAGCCATTTCGTGTCGACGTCGAGGCGGCGCGTGGAAGACTTCATGACTCTGCCATAAAACTCCTGGCCTTCGCGACTGAGCAGCCAGTTGAGAAAGAGCTTCGCGCCGTTCGGGTGCGGAGCGTTCTTGACGATGCCGACGATGCCGTAGCCGTTGCTCGCCGGCAGCCCCTCTTTCGGCGTGGGCAGCTGCTTCACGGGGAGTCCCGAGTTGATGAACGGCTCGTACTGCGAGTGGCCCGCGCCCATCGTCAGCGCGAGCTTCGACTTCGCGAGCGCGTCGGCGATCTGTCTGAGATCGCGGCTGACGAAGAGATTCTGCTGCACCAGCTTTCTCAGATAATCCTCGCCTTTGAGCTCCCAACAGAGCGACCACAGCGATTGGCCCGAGCCGGGGACCCGCGGGTCGCTGAGACCGATTCTGCCCTTCCATTTGGGATTCAAGAAATCGTCGAGCGAGCGCAGCTCTCCCGGTTTCGCCAGCGTCGAGTTGTACCACAGACCGCCGGTGCCGACCTCGGCGATAAAGGAATAAAGGAAGCGCTTCGTTCTTAAATTATCTTCCCAGATATGTCCGCCCCACCAGTTCTTCGGATCTTTGACTTCGGCGAGAACCATGTTGGGCTCGATCGGCTCGAGCATACCGCCATGCGCCAGTGAGAGCGCGGTTCCCGTGCCGACGATCAGCGCGTCGAAATACCGGACGCCGGCCTTCTGCTCCGCCGCGATGCGGCTCGCGTTCTGCGGCCCCGGCGCGGTGACGAGCTCGATATCGACGCCGAACTTGGCCTTGAATGCCGCGTCCATCTGCTTGCGCAGATCGGCGCTCGGCGGGATCGCGACCACGACTTTGGCTTCCTGCCTGGCGGCGGCGACGACTTTGGCGAAATCGGCGGGCTCGGCGGCGTGAACGCCTTGCGAGAAGAGCAGCCCGATAAAGGCAAGCAATCCGAAGTGAAAAGTTTCGAACGACTTCAGCTTCACATCTTCACTGGGCCTGACCCGTCGCCTGTCATGCTGAGCGCAGCGAAGCATCTCTCCGAATCGGTCAGGTGAAGGCCCGTGAAGAACAGTCTTGCGTCAAGGGACTCTCGGAGAGATTCTTCGGCTTCGCCTCAGAATGACATGAGGAACTGTGTCAGAGCCCGCGTAATCCGAAACTCGAAACCTTCCTACGACCATCCGCGCGTCCACTTTTCGTTCTTCTTGATCTTGTCCGAATAATAGCGCCACTCGGCGGAGTGCGCCATCTTCATGCGGTTGACGTTGGCGAAGAGCTTGTCCTTGCTCACGGTGAGCTCTTCGATGAACTCTTCCGTCGGCCCTTGGAAGCCGAGAAGATGCGCCATCGCCTGGATCTTCGCGGTGCGCTCCATGTAGAGCGCCGTCATCGACGCCTCGTCGATCGTCTTGCCGACGGTGACGATGCCGTGGCCTTTGATCATCACCGCCGACGCCTCATCGAGGGCGCGCGCCAGCTCGGCGCCTTCGTTGGAGTCGAGAATATAGATCGGCCTCGGATACACCGGCACGCCGGCGCCGAAACGGAACGACTGCATGTGCACGCAGGCGAGCTGCTTGTCGGCGAGGCCGAGCGCGATGCACGCCGGCGCATGCGAGTGGACAATGGCGTTGACGTCGGGACGCACTTTGAAAATTTCCGTATAAATCGTCGACTCGCGCGGCGGCGTGCCGACGCCGGAAAGCTTTTTGAGCGAATAATCGAAGCGCACGAGCCAGTCTTTCGCGCCCTCGTCTTCGGCACGACGGAACATCTGCACGGCGATGCCCTCGTCGTCCGGCAGACGCACGCCGACGTGGCCCCAGATGTCGCCGATCTCCCATTCGAGAATCTTGGCGGCGATCCTGAGCTCCTCGTCCGTTTGTTTGGCTGTGCCCTGTTTGGCCGTTACCCGTTGCGGCTGCTTCTTCATTTCTCCCCCGCCTGCAATGCCTTTTTTCCCGCCGGGATGTACGCCGCGGGGTTTTCCTTTTGCGCCGTTGCCGTCAGAAAATCGAAGCGCTCGCGCCAGAGCACCTCCGCCGGCAAGAGATGCGCGAAGCAATCGATGTGCGGAAAATGGTTTTTCGCCGGATCGCGCACAATGTTCGGCGGCTCCTTGCCGTCTTGCAGCGCCTTGACGGCGTTCAAGAGATATTTTCTCACGGCGATCACCGCTTTGTCGCTCAAGCCGAGATGCTCCTTGCTGCGGTCGTAGATCGGACCCATGCTCTCGGTCGCACACGCGTCGTGGTTGAGAAAGTCCTCGATGCCCGTGAAATTGACCTTCTTTTGCATCTCGCGGTCCTGGAGATAATTATTGCCCGCGTTGCGGATGCGCCGGTAGTCGGGGCCGATCTGCTTTCGCCGGTGCACTTCCTGCGGCTCGACGGCGCGCGTGCGGCGAAAGCCGAAGTCGTAGCGCCACGAGTGCGTGTCGTCGTACGGCACGTACATATGCACTTCGAAGCCGTCGAGCTCGTCGGGCGGACGTCCCGCCGGCACGCCGCCGAGCACCGGCATCACGAAGCTCGAAAAACGGATGTACTGCCGGCCCGGCCCCGCTTGCCGCGTCGCGATCAGGCGCACGCCGAAATCGGTCTCT
Organism: Binatia bacterium; assembly: GCA_036407055.1. Lineage (GTDB taxonomy): Bacteria > Desulfobacterota > Binatia > UBA9968 > UBA9968 > JAJPJQ01. The sequence continues at coordinate 1,631 of DASWZY010000091.1, read as the reverse complement.
TCAGTCTCGTAGGCGGGCGCGGAATCGAGCCGCCATATCGCGCGCGCCGGACCGTCGACAAAAGTCTGATGCAGCAAGGACAGATGCGAGGAGTCGCACTCGCCCTCCAGGCCCTGGAGGTAGCTGCACTCCATCAAGCACTTGGTGACGTAAGTGTAGTTCAGCGGGACCCGATTCCATTCGTAATTCGGAAACAGCGGCATCTTCTCGCGCGGACCGAGGTAGGCGTAGATGATGCCCGCGGCCTCGTGCGTCGGATAGGCGGTATGCTTCACCTTGGCTTTGAAGTCGCTGTCGGGCGGCTCCGCCGGCGTATCGAGCACGTTGCCGTCGATGTCGAATTTCCAGCCGTGATAGATACAGCGAAGCCCGCATTCTTCGTTGCGGCCGTAGAAAAGCGAGGTGCCGCGGTGCGCGCAGTGCTCGCCGATGAGGCCGATGCGGCCGTTGGTGTCGCGGAACGCGACCAGTTCCTCGCCGAGCAGGCGCACACGCGCGGGCGGCGAGTCGGGCGCCGGGATCTCCTCTGACAAGAGCGCCGGCATCCAGTAGCGGCGCATGAGCTCGCCCATCGGCGTGCCCGAACCCGTTCGCGTCAGCAGCTCATTCTGCTCTTTGGGAAGCATCGCAATCTCTCCTTAAGAAAGCTTCACGTAGCGAGTGTCGCGGCGGCGAAGATATCTTTATCGGCGAGCCGCGCGCGCGTCATCCCCTGCTCATGATTATACGAGACGAGCGCGTCGATCGTGCTGCGGTTGGCGCGGATGCCGTATTTCCACGGATCGCCCCAGCGCGCGAACTGCTCCTTCGCCCGCTCGCGCAGATAAATCACCGAAAAACCGCCGCGGTCGCTGAGAATGTCGTCGTAGGCGGTTTGCTTCGCCTGCTCGAAGGCAGCGTAGAGCTTGCCGGCGAGCTCGGGATGCGCGCGGTCGAGCTTCTTGCTGATCACGATGATGTGCACCGGCGTGTAAATGCCGGCCTCGCGGTAGAGCCTCTCGTCCTCTTCCATGTAATTCGGGAAGAGGCGCTTCACCTTCGGGCTGTTCTCGAGCACTTCGAGCAGCTTCGCGTCGGAAATATCGGTCACGAGCGCGTCGACCTCGCCGTCGAGCAAGCGGTCGGCGGCGCTCTTTTTGCTCTCGACGTAGTCGATGCGCGTCGTCTTGTCGTAATTCGGAAAAACTTCCTTCACCTGCGCCGACCAGGCGATCTTCGTGATATCGACGCCGTGGCGATGCTTCAGCAGTCCGCGCACCCAGACGCTGATCGCGGTGCGGTACTGCCGCGTGCCGATCGTCTTGCCTTCGAGGTCTTTCGGTTTTTGGATGCCGGCGTCGGCGCGGCAGAATATAAATGGATAGACCGGCTTGCGCTTCGAAAAAACCGGCAGGCCGATCAGCTCCCACCCGGCGTCTATCGCGGGAAGAAAATAGCCGAGGTTGAGATCGCAGACGCCGAAATCGCCCTCGCGAAGCTGCGGGTAATCGGCGAAGACCATCGACGAGGTCTTGGTCGGCTTCAACTTGACGCCGTCGATCTTCACGCGCCCTTCGAAGAAAGGCATCGTGATGTCGTAGCGCATCTCGGAAAACGGAAGTTCCAGCTCGCCCGCCATGCTATCCTGCGAG
>DASWZY010000090.1:0-6502 GCA_036407055.1 Binatia bacterium | reverse complement strand
GCGCTCTTGGGCTCGATGTCCTGCTCGAAGCCGGTGACGTTGCCGCTCCAGAATCCCACCAGGTGCAGCGCCGCCAGCTCGCGGTTGAGATCGTCCAGAGTCATCGAATCCTTCGGCTCAGCGGAGCTTTTTGAAAAATCCTTCGCGCTCCAGCTCGTCGAGGAGGCTTTCGTCGAGGAACTGCTCAATATTGATGTCGCCTTTCGCCTCCCGGTCGCGGTCGCCCACGAGCTCGAGCGCATTGCGGATGCCGTCGCGGTCGATGCGCGGCGGAAACGAGAACCGGGGCGCGAAGTAGTCGTACGTCGCCTCGATGATTTTCGCGTCGGGCTGCTTGAGCCACTTGGTATACACCGCCAAGCCCTTCGCCTTGTCGGTCTTGAAGATGTGAACCGCTTCGCTGTAGGCGCGCACGAAGCGCTTGACGGTATCGCGGTTCTTCTCAAGGAACGACCGGCGCGTGGTCATGACCGTTTGAGGAAAGCTCGCCTTCAGGTCGCTGAGGTTGGCGAGAACACTCATGCCCATCCGCGCCGCGGCGATCGTCTCGGGCGGCGACAGGACGGTGGCGTCGAGCACGCGCGACGAGAGCCCGGCGAGCCGCTCGGGCGCACCGCCGGCGGCGAAGATCGTCATCGACGAGCGCGGCAGGTTCCATTCCTTGAGCGCGAGCGCTACGGCGAGGTCGGTCGAGCCGCCGAAATTGAGGATGCCGATTTTCTTGCCGACCAGATCCGCCGGCTTGCGGATCTCTTTTTGCGCGACGAAGCTGAAGGGAAATTTATTCAGCGCGCCGCCGAGAATGACGACGTCGCCGCCGCGCAGCCGGATCGGCAGCGATGCGGTGCCCGAGCCCATGGCGAAATCGATGCTGGAGGAGACGAGCGCGGCCATGCCGCGGGCGGCGCCGGTGATCAAGACCAGCTCGCCGTTGAGCCCGTGCTTCTTGAAGAGGCCGAGCTCGCGGGTCGCCCAGATCGGCCCCTGAAAGCCGGCAAAACCGTCATAGGCCGCGACGACGCGCTCGTCGGCGCGCGCGGCGCCGGGCGCGAGGATCAAGAGCGCGGCTGCGCATGCGAAGAGCGCGCGGAGCTTCATCTGCGCGCCGCCTCGTTGAGCGAGGCTTCGAGGATCGCGCCGTGGAGGTCGATCGAAGTGAGCGCACAGTATTCCAGCGTGTAGCCGGGCCGCACCTCCGCGCCCTCTTCCAACAGACGCTGGAGCACCATGCGGCGGAAGCTTCCGTGGCCCATAACGCCCTCGTGCTCGCGCGTATCCGCCTCCTCGTGGAGCGAGAAATAAACCGCCTGCTCGGGCGTGAGGCCGTAATGCTTCGTCAGCGCCGTGTACACATCACCTGCCCAATGTCCGAAGACTTCTTCGGTCGCGCCGGCCGAATAAAATTCCGCCACGGTTCCTTCCCACACGACGGCGCGGAACCAGTCGATCTTTGCGCGGAACTCGGCGAGCATCGGCGTGAGGTAAATTTCGTCTTCCGTAATGCCGAGCGCCTTGCCGGTCTCGACTACCACGTGAATATGGCCGGGCGGTTTGGGATGGATCAATTCATCAGCGAGCTTTTCGGCCATCGCCGCCATCAGGTCGCGGTGCTTGCGAAAAAAATGGATGTGTTTGTGATAGGTGGCGGCTTCCAGCGTATTGATCTCGATCGTGTACGCGCCCCAGTTCTTGTAGAAGATGCGAAAAGCTTCCTTCGGCAGCTTGCCGGCGGCGAGCGCGGTCATGAACCGCGACGTCGTAACGCGCTCCTGCCAGCGCTGAGCGACCTTGCGATAAATTTCGTCGACGTATGCTTTGGCATCGGCGCCGCTCATCTGCACTTGCATCTGCTCCTCCTGGCTATCAGAACTTGAGCCGCACCTCGACGCCGCTCTTGGCGCACTCGGCGACGAACGTCGCGTGGATCTCGGGGTCCTGGTCCTTGTAGTCGATCTGCGTTCCGCCGGCGGACTCGACCTCGAGCGTCTTCACTAAATCTTCGACCTGATAGGTAAAACCCCAGGGCTTGAGCGCGAGATAGCGCGCGGGCTCCTTCCCGGAATTGAAGTGCTGGTGAAACCATTTGGCCGGGGGCACGAAGTAGCTCCCCGGCCGCCAATCGATACGTGTGCGCGGCTTGCCGGGCTCCCATAAGAGCGAATAGCCCTCGCCGGAGAGAATCAGGATGTGCGCGCCGGGGCCGTGCCAGTGCGCGCGCGGATAGCTGCCGACGGGATATTCCTCGATATGCGCGCTGATCGTGTTGGCGGAGAAATGGAGCAGGATGCCGCGCGCGCCCTGCCCGCGCTTGCTGTGGTCCATCAGGCGAAAGCCGGGCACGTCGGCGATGAAATTGGAATCCCAGGTGCGGTGCTCCTCGACCGCTTTACCTTTGCCGTTAAAATATCCTTCCTCGCCGTTGAAGCGATCGGTGAAGCCGAACGAATTGTTGAAGATGAAGTCGATGTTGCGGAAGCGATTGATCGTGACGGGCGCGTCGGTGAGCGCGACGAAGCGCGCCGGCTCGTCGCCCTGGACATTGAAGTGCTGCCGCCAGGTATTGAGCGGCGGCGAGAACATGCTGCCCTCCTGCCACTCGAAGGTCTGCTTGCGGCCGTTCTCGTTCCACACAGTCGTCGCGCCGCGTCCTTTGACGACGTAAATCAATTCCTCGAAGAGATAGCGCTCGGGCTTGCTCTGGCTCTTCGCGGGAATCTCCACAGCATAGGAATCGCAGGCCCGGCCCGCGCCGAGAAGATTGATGAACGCGCCGAGGACGCCCTTGCGCGCCCATGGTTTGAGCTCGACGGTGCGCAGATCGTCGATGGCGAGGCCGTGATAAGTCGGCACCCCTTCGCTCTGCTGCCAAATCTCGTAGGGCGTTTTGTCGGTGTAAGCCGCCTGTTTGGTGAGATCCAAGTTCATTTCATGCCTCGCATGATCTCTGCGGAGCCGCCATACAAACCGAGACTATCGAATGAACGCCGGCGGTTGCAAGCGGCAAAGGTCGTTTATGCCGTTAAGACCTCGAAGAACTCCGGCATATGATTGGTGATGAGCGACAAGTGTCCATCACCGGCGTAGAAGTGCGCGTGGCAATTCGAAAGCCTCTGCGCCTGATGGCGGCCCATGGACGCGGGGACCGTCTCATCGAGCTCGCCGTGCCAGAGATGTACCTCGGCGGAAATGTCCTCCAGGCGAAAAGGCCACGACGAGGCGTAGATTTTTCCCTCCCATACCGAGCCGCGGGTCCCGGCGCGCACCGCCTCGATCGTGCTCTGAACCATTACGTCCTTCAGCTCGGAGCCGAGCAGCGCTTTCTTGTCGACCTCCGGAAGCGACTCGGCGAGATTGGCCAAGTACCACTTCGCATCGCGCCTGAGCTTCCAGGCGGTACGCGCGAAGACCGCGCGCAGTAGCCACGGCGCGTTGCGGCAGAGATAGAATGTTCGCCGGGCGAGACGCGACATGCCGGCGCAGGCATCGGCGGATTCCATCGGTCCGACGCCGCAGACGACGACGGTCGCGTTGAGGCGGTCGGGAATGTGCCGCGCGCAGGCGAGTGCGTAAGGACCGCCGCCGGAAATACCGGCGATGCTGAAGCGCTCCAAGCGGAGCGCGTCCGCAAGCTCAGCAACGTCGCGCGGCCAATCGATCAGCGTTCGCTTAGTCTTGAAATCGGAGCAGCCGAAGCCGGGCCGGTCGACGGCGATGAGCCGCGCATTAAACCGCCGCGCCGTCGACTCTGCGAGCCGGGCCTCCAGTCTGGAGCCCGGCCAGCCGTGGAAATAAAAAATCGGCTTGCCGTGCGGAGCGCCGTATTCGCAGAACGCGAGGCGCCGCCCGTCTCCGAGTGTAATCTGCCGCAATTCCCCCGCCATCGATAAATGTCATTAGCAGAAAACGGCGGGAGAAACGACGGCCTGGGAACGAGAGAATTGAAGGAGTCGATTGAGGTCAGGAATCGCGCGGCGGGTGATCGGGAATGGTCGACCAGGAACTAAGCGGCGAGCTGTCGGCGGGTGTCTGCGGGGTGACCTTGGCCTGGAAATCTTTCTTGTCTAAGTTATGCTCGCGCATTTTGCGGTAGAGCGTCTTTACGTCCACGCCGCTATGGCGCGCGGTCGGTCCGATTTTCCCACCGAAGGCCTTCAACTGGCGCGCGAGGTACTGCTTCTCCTGTTCGCGCATCCAGTCGCGCAGCGAAACGTCGGCAAACATAACGCGCTCCTCGAACGCGGACTGCGGCGCCGGCTGTTCCGGCAATTCGATTTTGTCGATGATCCGGCGGCTCGTCATAACGATCGCGCGCTCGAGAACGTTTTGCAGCTCGCGAATATTTCCCGGCCACGGATACTGCATCAACCGGCTCATCGCCGCCGGACTGACGCCGGAGATTCTTTTTCTCAGCGCGAGCGGGTGATGACGGATGAAATCGAGCACCAAGAGCTCGATATCCTTCCGGCGATTGCGCAGCGGAACGAGATGAATGGGGATGACGTTGATGCGGTAGTAGAAATCGGTGCGCATGTGGCCGCTGGCGACGAGCTCCTTTAGCGGGACATTGGTGGCGGCGATAACGCGCATATCGACCTGGATTTTCTTGCTGCCGCCGAGACGCATCACTTTCTGATCTTCCAATACGCGCAGCAACTTAGCCTGCATGGAGAGCGAGATGCTCTCGATCTCGTCGAGAAAGAGGGTGCCGGTGTGGGCGAGCTCGATTTTTCCGGGCCGCGCCTGATCGGCGCCGGTGAAGGCGCCGCGCTCGTAGCCGAAGAGCTCGCTTTCGAGCAGCGACTCCGGAACGCCTGCGCAGTTGATCGTGACGAGCGGCGCCTGCCCGCGCCGGCTTTGATAATGGATCGCGCTCGCGACCAACTCCTTGCCTGTTCCCGTCTCGCCTTCAACGAGCACGGTCATATCGGTATCCGAGACCATACGGATGATTTCGAAGACGCGGTGCATCTCAGGCGTTTTGCTGAGCATGCCGCCGAATTCGCAACGGTCTTTCAGTATGCGACGGAGGTGGCGTATTTCGGTGAAGATCTGCGCTTTTTCAAGGACGACGCGCGTCGACTCCTGGATCGTCGCGGCGGTGAAGGGCTTGACGATATAATCGCTGGCGCCGAGCTTCAGAACCTCGACAGCGGTGCCGATATCGCCGTAGCCGGTGATGACGATAACGGGAACGTCCGCATAGAGCTCGTGCACGCACTTCGTGAGCTCGATACCCGTCATTCCCGGCAGGCGGATGTCGGTAATGATCAGGTCGATGTCTTCCGCCTCGAGGCGCTTGAGCGCTTCTTCGCCGGATGCGCAGGCCGCCACCTTGAAGCCGCCGGTGACATATAGCCGTTCCAGCTGTTGGCGAATGATCTCCTCGTCATCAACGACAAGGATCGTGGGGATGAACGGGCCAGCGGCAGGCAGCTCGCCGTCGATTTCTTCGGATTTTTTTCGTTTGGCGTTGACCGCCTGAGCCGGCTTCAACGTTTTTTGTACGTCATCCATGGCGATCGTCAGATATTTCCGGACGTCTAGTGCGCCTGTAAAGAGATGGTGAACAAGCCTCTTCGTGGGTCGGGCTTCTGAAACGAGATATCGCCGTTATGGCGGCCGAGTATCTGCCGGGCAAGCGCGATGCCCAGACCGGCCTGCCGACCGTTAACCTTGAGAAAGGGTCGGAAGATGTCGGTTTCTTTGACCGCCAGCGACGTCGCCGACGCGCAACCGACCTGCAACGCGATCTGGTGCTTGCCGTCGACCTCCTGGACCGCGATCTTGAGCTCGAGCTCGCCGCCTCCGGGAAGGAGAAAGCCGGCAAATTCGATAACCTGGCCGAGGACTTTTCGAAACTCGTTCCAATCGAGGCGCAACAGAGGCATGGCGCCCTGGCAGCGCACGCGCAAGTCGATGTTCTGTCGTCTGAGTTTGGCCTGCGTGTCTCGCACCAATTCGTCGAGAATCGCCTTCGGGCTTGCGCGCGAAAGCTTCGGTTCGGGAGGCGAGAAAAACTCGCGCAGCTCCATAATGGTCCGGCTGATACGCTGGATGCTTTCGAATAGGGACTGATAATCGGAGGCTTCGGTGCCCGTGGTCAAGCACATGAGATCGAATCCCGAGCTGATGATTTGAAGGTCGTTCTTGACGCCATGAACCATGCTGTCGATGATGTCGCCGACTTCCTCGAAGCGCTTCTCGTCGCGTTCTCTGCGCCGCTCGCGGCGAAGATCGGAGACATCGACATAAACGCTGGTGATTCCTTCGCGCGCGGCGTCGCCGCCGTCGCGACACACCGACACGTCGCGGATCCAAAATTCTTTTTCACCGCGAACGAAACGGTAGTCGCAGGAGATCCTTTTCTCGCCGGCCATCAACTTCTTCCACGCGGCACTGAAAAGATCCCGGTCTTCCGCATGAATGTGGTTCATCCACAGCGAAGGATCCGCCTCGAGCTCGCCGGCCTCAAAACCGAACATTTCGCGAGCGCCGCGGTTGA
>DASWZY010000089.1:0-4267 GCA_036407055.1 Binatia bacterium | reverse complement strand
GTTAGGAAAAAACTCGGCAACAGTGATTTCATTGCCAAGGCAAAAGCGGAAGTCGTCACTCGCGAAAAGGAAAAAGCCGCGGAGTTCGAGGAGAAGATTCGCACTCTCAACTTAAGCCTCGGGCGGATCGGCGAGATAGCGGAGGGCAAGGCGTAGCAATGGACATCGTCGTCACCGCGGCCGTCGAGCAGCTGATCAAGACGGCGCTCGACGAGGATATCGGTCCCGGCGACATCACGACAATGAGCACGATCGCGCCGGAGGCGACCGCGACGGGATTCTTCCGCGCGAAGCGCGACGGCGTCGTTGCCGGCCTGATCCTGCTGGAGAAGCTCTTTGCTTGCGTCGATCCTTCAGTCCGCGTGCGCTGTATTGCGCGCGACGGGGAGGCGGTAACCAAAGGGCAGGTCGTCGCCGAGGCGCACGGGCCGACACGCTCGCTGCTGCTCGCCGAGCGGACCGCGCTCAACTTCATCCAGCGGCTCTCCGGCACCGCGACGGCCGCGCGCCGTTACGTCGACGCCGTGAAAGATTTCCCCTGCAAGATCATCGACACGCGTAAGACGACGCCGGGATTTCGCACGCTGGAAAAATACGCCGTGCGCATGGGCGGTGCGACCAACCACCGCTTCGGTCTCTACGACGCTGCGCTGATCAAGGACAACCACATCGCGGCCGCGGGCTCGATCGCGGCCGCTGTGCGTAAGGTCCGCGAACAGGCGCCCTTCATGGCGAAGGTCGAGGTGGAGTGCACGAATATCGATCAGGTTAAAGAGGCGCTCGCCGCGGCGGCGGACGTCATCATGCTCGACAACATGAATATCGAGCAGATGGCCGAAGCCGTGCGCGTGGTGGCCAAGCGCGCGGCCGTCGAAGCCTCCGGCGGCATCAATATGGACACCGTCCGCGACGTAGCGCGCACGGGCGTCGACTTCATCTCCGTCGGCGCGCTCACCCATTCCGCGCCGGCGCTGGATTTCAACATGAAGATCCAGCCGGGTGAGGGCAACAAGACCGTCAAAGGGTTCAAAGGTTGAACGGTCGCGCGCATGCCCGAGTCGCTCAGGCCGGAGGAGATCAGAAAGCATCTTGCATCCGGGCGTCTCGGGAAAACAATCCACTATTTCGCTGAGCTCGACTCAACCAATAGAGCAGCCTATAAGCTCGCCGGCGAGGGTGCCGCCGAGGGCGAGGTCGTCCTCGCCGAAGCGCAAACCCGCGGCAAAGGCCGGCTCGGCCGGAGCTGGTTCTCGCCGCCCGGGTTGAATCTCTATCTCTCGGTCATTCTGAGACCAAAGCTTTCGCCTTCGGACGCGCCGCAGCTGACGCTCGTTGCGGCCGTCGCGCTCGCGGACACCGTCCGGCGTTTCCTCGGAAGAGCTCCTGCGATCAAATGGCCCAACGATATCCTCGTGGGCGGCAAAAAACTCGCCGGAATCCTCACCGAGTCGTCGGTCGATTCGCAGCGCCTTCACTTCGTTGTGGTTGGCGTCGGGGTCAACTTGAATATGCCGGCGAGCATGCTGCCGGAAGACATTCGCGGCCTTGCGACTTCCTTGCTCATCTTGACCAATCAAATGGCAGATCGGACATCGTTCGCAAAGGAATTGATTCACAGCCTTGACAGGTGCTATGGGGAACTAGAGCAAAGCGGCTTTCCCCCTATGGCGGCCCGCTGGGAGAGCTTCTTCGAGCTCAAAGGACGAAAGGTCAAGGTTGAAATGGGGGACCGAGTCGTCTTAGGAATCGCCAGAGGAATCGACCGCGACGGTGCGCTGATCCTCGAAAAGCAGGGCGGCGCGACCGAGCGGATCATTGCCGGCGACGTGACCGCGGCCGAGGCCTGATATGCTGTTAGCGATCGACATCGGCAATACCAACATCGTCCTCGGCATCTACGAAGGGCGAAAGCTCGTCACCCATTGGCGTCTTCTCACGGTGCCCGAGCGCACGGCCGACGAGTACGGCGTGCTGATCTCGCAGCTCGCCGCCGCGGGCGGCATCGGCTGCGATAGAATTTCCGACGTCGTCGTCTCGTGCGTCGTGCCGCCGATGATCGCGATGATCCAGGAATTGGGCGAGCGGCTCTTCGGCCTCGCGCCGCTGATCGTCGGCCCGGGCGTCAAGACCGGCATGCCGATCCTGTACGAGAACCCGAAGGAAGTCGGCGCCGACCGCATCTGCAACGGCATCGGCGCGTACGAGCGCTACCACGACTGCTGCATTGCCGTCGATTTCGGCACGGCGACCACGTTCGATTTCATCTCCAAAAAAGGCGAATACGTCGGCGGCGCGATCGCGCCGGGCCTGCAGATTTCCGTCGAGGCGCTTTTCCAGCGCGCCTCCAAACTCCCGCGCGTCGAGATCATCAAGCCGAAGGAGATCATCGGCAAGACGCCGGTCCAGTCGATCCAGTCCGGCGTTTTCTACGGCTACGTCGGGCTCGTCGACGGCGTCGTCGCGCGGATGCAGAAGGAAAACCGCTCCCAGGCGCGCGTCGTCGCCACCGGCGGCCTCGCGCGCGTCATCGCTCCCGAGTGCGCCGGTATCGACGACGTCGATGAGTTCCTTACGCTGGAAGGTCTAAAAATCATTCACGAGCGCAACGCCCTGCAAGACGTCAAGAAGCGGCCCCAAGAGCTCAAAAAGGAGGTCGGCAGCAGATGATCGAGATAGACAAACTGCGCAATGTTGGCATCCTCGGCCACGGCGGCTCCGGCAAGACATCTTTGGGCGACGCGATGCTCTTTGCGGCCGGCGCGACCGCGCGCCTCGGCAAAGTCGCGGACGGCACCTCGGCGCTCGACTTCGAACCCGAGGAAGTCCACCGCCACTCCACCTTATCCACCGCGCTGCACTCGCTCGCGTGGAAGAAAAACCGCGTGTGCCTCGTCGACACGCCCGGACAGTCGCCGTTTATTCCGGATACGCTCAACAGCATGCGCGCGTTTCGCTCGGCCATATTTGTTCTGAGCCCCTCGACGGGCGTCAGAGTAGAAGCCGAACGGCTGTGGCAGCGCGCGAACGACTTGAAGGTGAGCCGCATTGCGTTCGTGAGCAAGATGGAGCGCGAGAAATCGGGTTACAAGGAAGGACTCGAATCGATCTTTTCCTCTCTCGAAGCGAAAGGCGTCCTGATGCAGATGCCGATCGGATCGGAGGAGAATTTCAAAGGCGTCGTCGACCTGGTTACGATGAAGGCTTACCTGTTCGAGGGCGACACGGGAAAATTCAAGGAAAGCGATATTCCCGGCGACCTCACCGACAATGCGCAAAAGGCGCGGGTCGAACTCATGGAGGCGGTCGCCGAAACCGACGACCTGCTGCTGGAGACTTATCTCGAGGCGCAGGATATGGCGCCGGAAGCGCTCAAAAGCGCGCTGCGCGCCGCGGTGATCGAAGGCAAGCTGGTGCCGGTTTTCTTCGGCTCGGCGTTGCACCAGGTCGGCATACCGCAGCTGCTCGACGCGATCATCGATTATCTTCCGTCGCCGCTGGAAGAAGGGGAGTTCACCGGCAGCAATCCGGTGACAAAAGAACCGGAGACGCGGAAATGCGATCCCAACGCGCCGCTTTCCGCCTACGTTTTCAAAACGCTGATCGATCCGTTCGCAGGAAAGCTTTCGTTGATGCGCGTCGTGTCGGGGAAGGTCACGCAGGACATGACGGTTTATAATTCCAACAAGCAGGTGCGCGAGAAGCTGGGCCACCTGTTTCGCTTGGAAGGCAAGAAGCAGGAGCCTGTGCAGGAAGCTGTCGCCGGCGAAATCGTCGCTGCCGCCAAGACGAAGGACATATCGTCGGGCGACACGCTCTGCGATGAGAAGGCGCCGGTTCAGTTCGACGGCCTCGAGCACTTCACCCAATTGATCTCCTTCGCTCTGGAACCCAAGACGAAGGCCGACGAAGAGAAGGTTCCGCAGGGACTGCACAAGCTGATGGAGGAAGATCCTACTATCGATATGCATCGCGATACTCAGACGCGGGAGTTCATCCTCGCCGGCATGGGGCAACTGCATATTGAAGTTGTGGTTGAGAAATTACACCGTAAATATGGCGCGAACGTTGAGCTCAAAGCGCCGAAGGTGCCGTACAAAGAGACTATCAAGGGAAGCGCCAACGCGCAGGGCCGACTCAAAAAGCAATCCGGCGGCAGGGGACAGTTCGCCGACACATGGTTGAAAGTCGAGCCGCTGCCGCGCGGCAAAGGCTTCGAGTTCGTCGACGAGATCGTCGGAGGCTCCGTGCCGCGAAATTACATCCCCGC
>DASWZY010000088.1:0-5371 GCA_036407055.1 Binatia bacterium | reverse complement strand
GCCGGCCGGATAATCGAGCTCCCGCGCGCGGGTTTTGACGAAGACATAATCGTTCGCGAGCTCGCCGTAATAGATTTCCGGACGGGCGATTTTCAGCGCGTCGATCGTCGCGACCGGAGGAATGTCCTTGATGAAGAACTCGGGCAGACCCTCGGGCGTCACCTGGTTGACCGGTCCGAAAACGGCGCCGTAGCCGTGCGTGTACGTCAGATGCTCGTTGATCCAGCCGGCGTTGTTGAGGTGCGGGTGCGACAGCTCGCGCACCGAGAGCATCACCTGGCGCGGCACGCCTTCGATCGGGTAGCGGTCGTTGTCGACGTCGACGAATTTATAGTAGGTGCGGATTTCCTGGAGCTGCCCGTACGTCGCCAAGAGCGGCCGGTGCTCCCATAGGCGTATATTTTTGAGAGTCGCGTCGTTGCGCTTCAAATCGGCGGCCGTCAGGCGCTCGTCGGCGGCAAACTCCTGAACTTCGAGTTTGTCGAGTCCATACGCGCGGCGGGTGAACTGAATCGTGCGCTCGATGAACGGGCGCTCAGCCGAGATCTCGTTCGGACCCACGCGGAAGCGCTGCAAGAAAACCGGATAAATACCGAGTCCAACGACGTGGATGAGGACCAGCGCGCCGGCCGTAAGCGCGACATATCGGATGCCCGGGCGCCAGATCTGGAACAGCAGGACCCCGGCGCCGATCACCGACAGCACCGCGAGCAGCCGCAGGACCGGGAGCGTCGCGTGGAGCGCCGTGTAGCCTGCGCCGAAGGCGGCGCCGCTCGGCGAATAGAGGAGCTGGAAGCCGTCGAGATAATAGCCGGCGGCTTTCGCCAGCAGGAAGGCCGCCGCCAGCGCGAGTAAATGCGATTTCGCCCGTGTATTGAAAGACAACCCGCGCGGGCCATATTGGATTCCGCGGTAGAGCACGTAGACAGCGGCCGTGGCAACGAGCGTAATCGCCACGAGGACGATGAACCAATGATAGACCGCCATGAGAAACGGCAGCCGGAAGACAAAAAAGCCGATGTCTTTTTCGAACACCGGGTCGTTGAGGCTAAAGGGGCCCGCGTTGAAAAAAAGCAGCGCGTCCTCCCATTCGCCCGCGCCCTGTGGCCCGAGGATGAGCGCGAGCACGATGCAAGCCGGCATGAGCAAGCGCCGGACGAACGGATCGATCAGCTCGGGGCTGGGCAGTTCGAGCACGTTTTCATAATCGAAAAATCGTATCCCGCGCGGCGGCGTGCGCGCGGCGAATTTCACGTTGAAGTACAAGAAGAGAAAAAACAGTCCCCCGGAAAGGAGTGCGAGCAGCAGTTTGACGCCGATGATCGTCGTGAAAACGCCGGTATACCCGACCTCCTGAAACCATAGCCAATCGGTATAAAACGCGATGCTCTGGCCGACTGACAAGAGGATAATAAATGCGCCGAAAAGCAACCATGCGCTTGCGCGTTTCATTGCGGCCTCCACAGATATACCTTAAGCGCGACGATGCTACAGAACCGGATTATTGAAAGCAATGCGTTTGGGTGCGCCGGTTGCGCAATCTGCCTCGCGTGTTAATCAGTATGGGATGATTTACAGAGTCATGTCTTTCTGGATTTTCGCCTCGCTTTTACTGGCGGGCTGCGCCGGCGAAGTCGCGCGCCACGATTCGGTGGCTCAGTCGCCCACCGACAATCAGCGAGCCGAGCCGAGGAAGGGCGCGTATCCGACCTTTACCTACCGGCCCGGAAGCTAGCGACGCGGCGGAAACCCGGACAGCAAAAATAAAAAAAGGGCGGCCGAACGGCCGCCCTTTTGATTTTCTATCTATTGCGAATCGAACTTATGCGGCGCCGACTTTCGGGCGCCATTTGTCGAAGCGGTGCTCGAAGCGGTCGATCGCTTCGGTCGCGGCCATGCCGGAGATCGCAAAAATAAGCACGCCGACGAAGACCTTGTCGGTCTGGAAGGTCGCGCCCGCGACGGTGATCATGAAGCCGATGCCTGCCGTGGCGGCATAGAGCTCTCCGACCATGACGCCGATCAGCGCGCGGCCGACGGCGAGGCGAAGACCGGTCAGGATGAAGGGCACGGTCGAGGGAAGCACCACGTTTTTGAAGATCTGCCACTCGGAGGCGCCGAAGCTCCGCGCCGCGTTCAGCAGGTTGGCTGGGGTCGTCTTGACGCCGTCGCGGGTATTGATCAAGAGCGGGAAAACGGCGCCCAGGAAAATGATGCCGACCTTGGAGAGAATGCCGATCCCGAGCCAGATGATGACGAGCGGCAAGAGGGCGACGCGCGGCGTGGCATTCATGGCGTTTACGAAGGGATCGAAGAGGTAGGCCATCTTTTTATACCAGCCGACGGCGATGCCGAATGGGATTGCGACGACGACCGATAAGACATAGCCCCAGGCGAACTCGACTCCGCTCACATAGAGGTCGTTCCAGATCTCGCCGGAGGCGAAAAGCTGGATCGCCGCCTTCCAAATAAAAGACGGCGCGCTCATGAACATCGGGTTCACGACCTGATAGACGCCGCCCACAAGCTCCCAGGCGATCAGGAAGATCGCGACAGAGAGCGTTCCGAGGATTTTCCGCTCCTGGTTGAGATAGAACTTGTAGAGCCACGACGCTTCCGCGACTCTTACGTCTAATAATAGCTCCTCGCCTGCTTCGTTAGCCATACGATGCCTCCTGGGCGCCCTCATCGGGCGTTTAATCTGCTGCTACCTAGCAAGGCGCGAATCAAATGTCAATAAGGAAGTTCCCGCAATCTTCAAAATGGATATCGGGTTTACCTTATATCATATCCGCGCCGGACAACGGCTTCCGGAAGCGCCCGTTTCCAAGGCCATTTAGGCCGTAAATCACAAGCACAAAACGCCATTATATACCTGCCAAAATCGGGTCTTTTTTTGCTTTACTTCGGCTCCCATTTTAGGGTAGAATTATTAAGGTTCATAAATTCACTAACCCCTAGACAATAAAGAGAAAAGTCAGAAAGTTCTTAAGCTGAAATATGGCTTCGGACAAAACCACACCTCCATCCCATTACGGTGCCGATAATATCAAGGTCCTAGAAGGCCTCGACGCGGTTCGCAAGCGGCCCGGAATGTACATCGGCGACACCAGCGAGCGGGGCTTGCATCACCTCGTTTATGAAGTCGTGGATAATTCCATCGACGAGGCGCTTGCGGGCTTCTGCAATCAGATCGAGGTCAAAATCCACATCGACAACAGCGTGACGGTGATCGACAACGGCCGCGGCATTCCCGTCGATCTCCATCCGACGGAAAAAGTTTCCGCCGCCGAAGTCGTGCTCACGAAGCTTCACGCCGGCGGCAAATTCGACAAGGCGTCGTACAAAGTCTCCGGCGGTCTTCACGGCGTCGGCCTTTCGGTCGTGAACGCGCTCTCCGAGACGCTGGAAGTCGAGATCAAGCGCGACGGCAAAGTCTATCAGCAGCACTACAAGCGCGGCGCGCCGCAGGCGCCGCTGGCCGAGATCGGCCGATCGGAGCAGACCGGGACGCGCGTCACGTTCAAGCCCGACCCGGAGATGTTTCAAAGCCTGGATCTCAGCTTCGATATGCTCTCGCAGCGCCTTCGCGAGCTCGCCTTTCTGAACAAGGGCGTGCACATAACTATCGAAGACGAGCGCAGCCAGAAAAAGCACGAGCTCGAATACAAAGGCGGCATCGTCTCGTTCGTCGAGCACCTCAACCGCGCCAAGACGGCGATCCATCCGCAGGTGATTTATCTCCAGGGCGAAAAAGAAGGCGTCGACATCGAGATCGCGTTGCAATGGAACGACGGCTACACCGAAAACACCTTCTCGTTTGCCAACAACATCAACACGATCGAAGGCGGCACGCACCTCATCGGCTTTAAATCGGCGCTCACGCGCACGATCAACAATTACGCCGTCGAGAGCGGCGTGCTCAAGAGGGACGACGAGAATCTCCAGGGCGAGGACGTCCGCGAAGGCTTGACGGCGGTCATCAGCGTCAAGGTCCCCGAGCCGCAGTTCGAGGGCCAGACGAAAACCAAGCTCGGCAACAGCGAGGTGAAAGGCATCGTCGAGGCGCTCATCAACGAGAAGCTCGCCTCTTATCTCGCCGAGCATCCGCCGGACGCGAAAAAAATCATCGTCAAAGGCGTCGAGGCGGCGCACGTGCGCGAGGCGACGCGCAAGGCCAAGGAACTCGCGCGCCGCAAAGGCGCGCTCGATTCGGGCTCGCTGCCCGGAAAGCTCGCCGACTGCCAGGAGCAGGATCCCGCGCTGAGCGAGATCTTCATTGTCGAGGGCGATTCCGCCGGCGGGTCAGCCAAGCAGGGCCGCGACCGCCGCACGCAGGCGATCCTGCCGCTCAAGGGCAAGATTCTGAACGTCGAGAAGGCGCGCTTCGACAAGATGCTGTCGTCGCAGGAAATCCGCCTCGTCATCACGGCGCTCGGCGCGGGCGTCAAGGAGGATTACGACGCCGGCAAGCTGCGCTATCACTCGATCATCATCATGACCGACGCCGACGTCGACGGCTCGCATATCCGGACGCTGCTGTTGACGTTTTTCTACCGCCAGATGCCGGACCTCGTAGAAAAAGGACACCTCATGATCGCGCAGCCGCCGCTTTACAAAATCAAGCGCGGCAAGCAGGAACGCTACCTGAAAGACGAGAACAGCCTCGAAGACTATCTCATAGAGATGGGCACCGAGAACGTCCGCGTCCGCGCCGTCAACGATGGCAAGGGAATGGCCGGAGAAACCCTTCAGGCTTTCATCAAAAAAGTGCTCCGCTGGGAAAAGCTCATGAACCTCGCGTCGCGGAAGAGAAAACGCAGCCGCGCGGTCATGGAAGCGCTGCTCCTCGAAGAGGAGCTGAGCGAAGAGGCGTTAAAAGATAAGGCCGCTCTCGGGCGGATCGCCGAGCGGTTGAAGACTTACATCAATCTGAGAGCCCCGGAAGAGGCGCCGCTCGCGGTCGAGCTCGAGGAAGATACAGAGCACAACTGCTTCAGGCTTATCTGCTCGACGCGCCATAACGGCACCGGCTTAAAGACGGTCGTCGACCGCGCGCTCCTGATCAGCCCCGAATACAGGGAGATCAAGCGCCTCTTCGACGAGCTCACCGGCGGCGGCTACCCGCCGTATCAGCTCGACAACGGCGACCACAACGCGAAGCTCGGGTCGCTGACCGAGCTGCTCGAATACGTCATGGAGACCGGCAAGAAAGGCCAATACATCCAGCGCTACAAAGGCCTCGGCGAGATGAACCCCGAGCAGCTTTGGGAAACCACGATGAATCCGGAGACGCGCGTGCTCCTCCAGGTGCGCGTCGAAGACGCCGTCGAGGCGAACGACATCTTCTCGACGCTCATGGGCGATGAAG
>DASWZY010000087.1:0-3895 GCA_036407055.1 Binatia bacterium | reverse complement strand
GACGGCCGGCATTCGCTCGCCGATATTCAGGAAGCGTACGCGAAGAGAACCGGTCAGGCGCTTCCCACCGACGAGCTGGACAAAATGCTCGAGATGCTGGACCGGAAGTACTTTCTCTATAACCAGCGCTTTCTCGACCGGGAAAAAGAAATCGTCGACGAGTTCCGTGGCCAGTCGATTCGCGCCGCGGCGCACGTCGGCGGCGTCTACAGCCCGGAGCCGGACAAGCTGAACGCGCAGCTGCTCGGCCACTTCACGGCCGCGAACGGCCCCGGCGCCGTGCAGGCGAACGGCGCGCAGTCGACGCCGTGCGCGCTGGTCGCGCCGCACATCGACTTTCACCGCGGCGGGCCGTGCTACGCGTGGGCGTATAAGGAACTGATCGAGAAGCCGGGAGCCGATCTCTACATTCTTCTCGGCACGTCGCACTGCGCGGGCGAGAGCCCGTTCGTCGCCACCATGAAAGACTTTGCGACGCCGCTGGGGAACGTGGAAACCGACAAGGATTTCGTCGGGCGATTGCAGCAGGCTTACCACGACGATCTCTTCGCCGACGAATATTTACACCGCACCGAGCACTCGCTCGAGTTTCAAGCCGTCTATCTTAAATACGCCGCGGCCGAGCGCGCGCGGCTGACCGGCGAAAACCGGCCGTTCAAGATCGTGCCGATCCTGGTGACGTCGTTTCACATGAACGTCCGGAGCCGCGTGCTGCCGGAAAAAGAACCGCGCATCGGCGACTTTCTCAAGGCGCTCGCCGAGCTCGCCGCGCAAGAGACCCGCCGCGTCTGCTTCGTCGCCGGCGTCGATCTCGCGCATGTCGGCGCGCAGTTCGGCGACCGCGATCCGATCACGCCGGAATTCCTCCAGTGGGTGGAAACGGAAGACCGGACGTTGATCGATAAGCTCGCCGCCGCCGACGCCGAGGGATTTTTTCACGAGATCGCCAAAGACCAGGACCGCCGCCGCATCTGCGGCTTTTCGCCGCTCTATTCGCTCGCGTATCTCATGCGCGGGCACCAGGGCAGGCTGCTCAAGTACGATCAGGCGTTCACGCAGGAGACCGCCTCCGCCGTCACCTTCACCAGCATGGTTTACGATTGATAGTTTAACGAAAATATAGAATATTGCCGGCGGTATGCGCAGCTTGCCGCCGCAAGTCCCCCGCCGCGCCCGCTGCATCGTCATTGCGGCGGCGATTCTTCTCGGTCTCGCCGCAGCGCTCCTCGCCCAGGAAAAAGAATATTTCGTCAGCGGGAAGAAGGTCTCCGAGCCCGTTTACCGCGCGGCGCGGCTGACGAACGACGCGCTTCCCTTGATCGAGGCAGGGCGTCTCGACAACGCCAAAGACGCATTGCTCGAAGCGCTGCGTCTCGCCCCGGATTTTTACCTCGCCCGGTACAATCTGGCGGTTCTTTACACGCGGCTCGGAGAGGATGACGCCGCCGTCGCCGAGCTTACCAAGCTCGTGTCCGCGCGGCCCGAGATGCCGGAGGCATGGGTAACGCTCGCAGGGATCTACTGCAATAGAGGAAAGTACGACGAGGCCTTGTCTCTGCTCGACGAGGCGGTGCGCGCGTTCCCCGCGGCGGATTGGCGCAACGTGCAGCAGTACTCTTACAATCGCGGCCTGGCGCTCACCAGGACGGGCCGGAGCGCCGAAGCCATCGAGCAATTCAAAGCCGCGCTCGCGAGCGAGCCGGAACGGGAGCAGATCTGGCTAAACCTCGCGGTCCTCTATCAAGAGACCGGAAACCTGGACGAGAGCATCGCGCACTATAAACAGTTCCTGCAGCGCGCCTCTCAGGATGCCGATTCCTCCGTGGTCGCGGATGCGCTCAAAAACCTCGAGCGCGAATATCGCCTGGTGAAATCCCGCCCGGCGAGCGAGGCGAACGGTCAGGATTATTACTTCTTAGCCTCGCAAGGCCGTGCGAGGAACTGGCCGAAGCAAGCGATGCCGCTTCGGGTCTATATTCATGACGGCGAGGGGCAGCAGGGATTCCAACCGCGCTATATCGACATTCTCAAATCGGCCTTTGACGAATGGAGCGCGGCCTCGCAAGGCCGGGTGAAGTTCCGTTTTACGAATCGCTTGGCGGACGCGCACATCGAGTGTTTGTGGAGCAGCGATCCGAAGCAGCTGAAAAGCATCTCGGAAGGGGGCGAGACGCGCCTCTTCTATCGCGAAAACGGCGGGATTTACGACGCACAGATCGTCATTCTAACCGTGCCCGTCAGCCGGTTGGCGGGCGTCACCGACCGCTCGATCCGCTTCATCGCGCTGCACGAGATCGGACACGCGCTCGGCATCCTGGGCCACAGCAACGATCCGCGCGACGTGATGTATTTTGCCATTCCCGTCGCGGAGACCGACCGGGAGCTTTCCGCGCGCGATAAGAAAACCCTGCTCCGTTTCTACGGGCAAAAATAGCCGCGCGACGCCTTCCGACGTCCCGGCATAGTCTACGATCGAGCTGGGGCCGAGGAGCGGTCGAGGCCGGCTTGCCTTCGAAAATCATTCACGGCACTCTCCGCATCGAACTTTTTCCCCCAGAGTTTTTTGCCATGGCGGCGCAAGAAGTATTCTACATTCCTTGCGAAGCGGCCTTTGGCTAATGACAAAGGGCTGGCGCGCAAAGCGCGCCCCCAAAGCGCGACGAGACGGTTCACGGGCAGTCGCTGCTTCTTGATCACCGCGACCACGTCGTCGATGTCGAGTTTCATGAATCGCGCCATTTTGCCGATCGTCCAGTAGTCCGGGGCCATCAAACGAACGTCGAGCCGGCCGACGCTTTTATAGCGCTTCGCGGTTTTTCGATAATCGAGATAGTTGATCATCGACCAGTGGCCGATGTCGTCGGAATAGTTTACCGCCAGGCCGGTCTTCGATGACGCATCGGCGATCAGTTCTCCGATCTTCGCCTCGTCGATGGATCCGCGTCGTCCTGCGATGCGAATCTCAAAATCGATGTCGGCGCTCGGCCGAATGTTGCCGTATAGATTTCCCGCAGCGGCGCCTGTGAGAATGACACGGGCGCGCTTTCTGAGAGCGCGGTCCAGCTCGCGAAAAAAGAGATCAACGACGTCTTTTCGCATCGATATTTCTCTGCCGGGCGTCTTCGATCCGCTGGCGCAGGACTTCGATAGCCTCGTCGGCGAGGAGCCGGCGCAAATCGGACCAAGCGAGAAACGTTCGCTTCGCGGATATTCGCGCGTCGGGAAGAATACATTGACGGAGCAGAGCGACGATCTTCTTGTCTGCCCCGGATACCGCTGCGTCGGCGCCGAGCACGGCCGCCGCAATGCCTTCGAGCCGTGCTCTGGGGAAGCGCCGCTCAGGCGATGGACTCGCGTCGAAGAGGAGCGACGGCCGGACGTCGAGCGCGGCGCAGATTTGCAGCAGCGTCGAGACGAGGATGTCCTGTTTGCCGCTTTCGATCTTGGAGATATTCGCTTGGGCGATGCCCGTGCGGCGGGCGACCTCCGCCTGCGAGACGCCTTTGCGGATCCGCTCCAGGCGGATTCGGGGCCCGATGGTCAGCATCCGGACTATTATAGCTTATTTACTATATTTTGCAAGACGCGCGCCGCGGCCGGACGCCGGTGCAGCGCGGTCTAGTACATGTTCGCGCCGCCGTCGACGTTGATCGTCTGGCCGGTGATGAAGTCGCTGTCGTCCGAGGCGAGGAAGACGACCGTGCCGACGAGATCCTCGGGTTTCTGGTCGCGCTGAAAGGAACGCTTCTTTCTGCGGTCGGCCATCTGCTCGGGCGTGAGCGTGCCTTCCTGCTGCGGGCTCGAGATCGTGAGCCCGGGCGTGATCGCGTTGACGCAGATGTTGTCGCCGCCGAGCTCGCGCGCGAGCGCGCGCGTGAAGCCGATGACGCCGGCC
>DASWZY010000086.1:0-10401 GCA_036407055.1 Binatia bacterium | reverse complement strand
CGCTGCTGATCGACAGTTCCAAGCTCAACATCCCCTACTCGAGCCTGTTTTTCACCACGAGAAAGTCCTATCTCGCGCAGCACCGCGAAGACATGAAAAACGTCATGAAGGCGATCATCGAAGGCGTGCACTACTTCAAGGCGCACAAGGACTTCAGCTTTAAGGTGATCGCGAAAAACATGCACCTCTCCGACCCCGAAGTGATCGAAGAGACTTTTCGCGAGTACGAGTTCCCGCTAAAGCCGTATCCGGCGAAGGAATACTACGCGCTGCCGATTCAGGAAGTCGGACGCAAAGACCCGCGCATCTTGAAGGAAAATCCCGACCGCTTTGCCGACATGAGCCTGATCAAGGAATTGGACGACAGCGGTTTCATCGACAAGCTGACGAAAGAATACAAAGTGAAATAGAAGGAGATCCCATGGCAGGCGATGCGATTTTAATCACCGGCGGCAGCGGACTCGTCGGCGCCAACGCGGCGCGTATGCTGCTCGACCGCGGCGAGCACCCGGTACTGTTCGACGTGGCGCTCAACGAGCGCCTGTTGCGCGCGGTCGGCGTCGACCCCGCGGAGATTACCGCCGTGCGCGGCGACGTCGGCGATCTGCCGGGCATCATCTCGGCGCTGCGCGAGCATAAAATCGGCCGCGTGCTCCACCTCGCGGCCTTTCTCGGCGAGGAAGTACAGCGCCGGCCGTACGGCGGCGTGCAGTTGAATCTCATGGGGACCGTCAACGTGCTCGAAGCGGCGCGGCTGGAAGGCGTCAAGCGCGTCGTGCTGTCGAGCTCGAGCACCGTCTTTCACGCAGAGATCGGCGAGGGCGGACCGAAAAAAATCGACGAGACGATTCCATTGAATCCGCTCTCGATCTACGCCGCGACCAAGGCCTCCTCGGAATTTCTCGGCCGCGCGTACGCGAAGCGCTTCGGCTTCGAGTTCATCACCGTGCGCTTCGCGGCGCTCTACGGACCGTCGCCCGCCGGCCTCAAGGCGACGCGCGAGCAGGCGATCCAGCAGATGGTGCGCGCGGCGCTCAAAGGCGAGGCGGCGCAAATCAACTGGCCCTACGGCCCGGCGCAATTGCTCTACGGCAAGGACGCGGCCAAAGGCGCGGTGCTCGCCGTGGTGAAAGACAATCTGAAAGAAAACATCTTTCACATCGGCACCGGCGAAACGTCGACCGGCGACGACATTCTATTGGCGCTGAAACGCCACTTTCCCGACGCCGACATTACGCTCACGCGCGGCGCGCGCCCGATGCCCTATCCCGAGGAGCGCATTCCGAGCGACCTTTCGCGCGCGAAAGAGAAGCTGGGATACGAGCCCGATTATCTTTTGAACAAAGCGCTCGGCGACTACGCCGAGACGCTCAGGAAAATCGAGGGCATCTAAGATGGTTTAAGGGTTGAAAGGTTTAAGAGTTGAAGGGTTAAAGGCAAGACGAAGTCTTTAACCCTGAAACCTTCAACCCTGAAACCCTTTAACGGAGTTGCTTTATGCCTTCCTGCCGCGGCGCGACGCTGCTTGCGCCGAATCAATTAGAGCTCCGCGAATATCCCATTCCGGATATTCCCGCGGACGGCGGGCTGCTCGCCGTCGAGCGCGCCGGCATCTGCGGCACCGACGTCAAGTATTTCCACGGCCGGCTCGACCTGCCGCTGCCGATCATCCTCGGCCACGAGATTTTAGGCCGCGTCGTCAAGCTCGGCCGCGAAGCGGCGGACATTCACGGCCTCAAGGAAGGCGACCGCGTTATTTTAAAAGGCGCGCGCGGCTGCGGCCGCTGCGCCGACTGCCGACGCGGCGCCGACCGCTTTTGCAAGAAGCGCACGAGCTACGGCGGACGCACCAGCTCGGCAAACCCGCCGCACCTCTTCGGCGGCTTCGCCGACTACGTCTATCTCGCGCCCGACGCGCTCGCGACCAAAGTGAGCGACTCTCTGCCGGCCGAGGCGGCCGTGCTCGTCGGCGCGGTGATGGCGAACGGCTATCAATGGGCGCTCCGCCACGGCGGCGTCAAGATGGGCGATTACGTGCTGATCCAGGGGCCCGGTCAGCAGGGGCTTTCCTGCGCCTTCGCCGCCAAGCAGGCGGGCGCGGCGCGCGTCTTCATCTCCGGCATCGGCCGCGACGCGCGCCGACTCGAGCTCGCGCGCCGCTTCGGCGCCGACCGCACGATCGACGTCGAGAAAGAGCACGTGCTCGACGTCGTGCGCGAAGAGACCGGCGGTGCGATGGCCGACGTGGTCGTCGACGTCTCGGGCAGCCCGAAGGCGATCCCCGTCTCGATCGACTGCGCGCGCCGCCAGGGAACGGTGGTGCTGGCCGGGCTTACCGGCGATCAGACGTTGACGCCGATGCCGATCGACAAGATCGTCTGGAAAGAAGTCCGCGTGCAGGGCGCCTTCACTGCCGACAACGACGCCGTCGAGGCGACCATGCGCCTTCTCGAAGCAACCAAGTTTCCGGTCCAGGAAATGGTCAGCCACGTCTTCCCGCTCGACGAGATCGAGCGCGCGATCCGCGCCGTCGGCGGCGAGTTCCCCGAGCTCTATCCTACCAAGGCGCTGGTCCGGCCTTAGCTCGTCTTGACACGGCTTGCGGCCGCAAACTAGATTGAACCGACATTCCCTGAAAGGGGGCTGGAAAGATGGAGTCTCATCCCGTCATCGACGCCGACGCCCACGTAGTGGAGTCCGCCCGCACCTGGGAGTACATGGACGCGTCCGACAAGCAGTTCCGGCCGATTCCGCTGGAGACGCCGGAGGAAGCCGGCGTCAAGCTGCAATACTGGCTGATCGATGGAAAAGTCCGCGGATTCCGCTTCCCCGCGTTTTCCGAGGACGCGCTCAAAAAGCGAATGGATCTAGCGGGCCGGAAATTCGCCGACGTCCAGGAGGTGCGCGAATTGGGGAATGTCGGTCTCCGCCTCGAGCACATGGACGGCAGCGGCGTCGATGTGCAGGTGCTGCACAACACGATGTTCATCGAGCCGGCGACCGACCGGCCGGAGGTCGAGGTGGCGCTGACCAAGAGCTACAACCGGTGGCTCGCGGATATCTGGCGCCAGGGGAAAGGACGGCTCCGCTGGTCGTGCATGGCGCCGACGCTCTCGATGCCGGACGCGCTGGATCAGATCCGCTTCGGCAAAGCGAACGGCGCCGTCGCCGTGCTGCTGCGGCCGATCGAGGGCAACCGGCTGCTCGTCGATCCGTACTTTTATCCAATCTACGACGAGGCGAGCCGCCTCGATATGGCGATCGCGATCCACATCTCCAACGGCAACTCGTGGATTGTCGACATGGTCAAACATCCGGTCGCGACCGCGGCGGCGTTCCACAAATTCCGCATCCCGACCGTCGCCTGCTTCAGCGATTTCGTGCTCAGCGACGTGCTGGTGAATTTCCCGAAACTCCGTATCGGCTTCATCGAGGCGAGCGCGCAGTGGGTGCCGTGGGTCGTGCACGAGGCGAAGAACCGCTTCAGGGCGCTGGGCAGAAAATGGCCGGAGCGCGGCATCAGCGAATACCGCATGTTCATCACCTGCGAGAACTCCGACGATATTCCGTACATTGTCGATCAGGCCGGCGAGGGCTGCCTCGTCATCGGCACGGACTACGGTCACACCGATACGTCAAGCGACGTCGACGCGATCAAGACCTTCAAGGCGCGCGGCGACGTGGCGCCGGAGCTCAAGCAGAAGATCCTGAGCGACAACGCCCGCGCGCTGTACGGCTTATAAGATGAAGCCGAATTATCCGATCATCGACGCGGACGGCCACGTGCTCGAGAAGGATTACGAGCTGGCGGACTTTCTCGAAGGCCGCTACCGCGAGATGAAGCGGAACGAGACCTACGGCTTCTTTCCTTCGCTGGACGGCTGGCACCGCGGCTTTTCCGCGAAAGGCAAAGAGACCGACGTGCCGGCGTCGCGCTGGCTCGGCTTTCTCGACGAGCTCGGCGTCGATACCACCGTGCTCTACCCCACCGGCGGCCTCGCGCTGGGATTGATTCAGGACCATAACTGGGCGTGTGGCGTCGCCCGCGCGTACAACAACTGGGTGGCCGCGCGCTACACGGGCGAAAGCGCGCGGCTGAAAGCCGTCGCGCTCCTGCCGGTGCAGGTTCCCGAGGAAGCCGCGAAGGAACTGGAGCGATCGAAAGATTTGGGCCTGGTCGCCGGCCTGATGCCGGCCGTCACCGTCCTGCACAAAGGCTACGGGCACAACGATTTCGATCCGATCTATCGCGCCGCCGAGCGATTGGACATGCCGCTGGCGGTCCACGGCGCGCCGAGCCGCGGCATGGGCTTCGACTTCTTCGATAAGTTTATCCAGGTGCATACGCTGGAGCATCCCTTCGCGATCCTGATCCAGTTCACGCACATGATCTACGAAGGCGTCTTCGAGCGGTTTCCGAAATTACGCGTCGCGTATCTGGAAGCCGGCTCGGGCTGGCTGCCGTACATGATGGACCGGATGGACGAGGAGTACGAAAAGCCGCATAAGGTCGGCGCGCCGGCGCTCAAGAAAAAACCGAGCGAGTACATCCGCTCCGGCCAAGTCTGGGCGACCTGCGAGGTCGAGGAGCGCGCGCTCATCCAGGTCCTGCGCCAGTTCAACCCGCGCTGCCTCATGTGGCCGTCGGACTATCCGCACGAGCGGCTGCCGGACATGTTCAAGCACGATATCCCCGAGTTTCTCGCGCGCGAGGATCTTTCCGATGCCGAGAAAAAGATGATACTCCACGACAACCCGAAGAATTTCTACCGCCTGGAGCTTTAGAAGAATGCTTCGACAAGCTCAGCATGAACGGAGCGAGTTGAGTTTCCGTACGCCCTGAGCCTGTCGAAGGGTTCCGACGGGAGAATTTTTATGCGTCTCAAAGACAAGGTCGCGATCGTCACCGGCGGCGGCATCGGCATCGGCCGCGCTTACTGCCTCGCGCTCGCGCGCGAGGGTGCCAAGGTAGTCGCCGCCGATATTCAACATGTCGAGGCGGGAAGAGTCGCGGAAGAAATCAGACAGAACGGCGGCGATGCGATCGCCGTCTCGGTCGACGTGACCTCGCCCGAGAAGACGCGCGTGATGGCGGAAGCGGCGCTCGCGCGCTACGGCCGCATCGACATCCTCGTCAACAACGCCGCGCTCTATTCGGCGATCAAGAAAAAACCGTTCATGCAGATCGACGAAGACGAGTGGGACCGCGTCATGGCGGTGAACGTGAAAGGCCTTTTCCTCTGTATGCAGGCGGTCTATCCCGCGATGAAGCGCCAGGGCAAAGGCAAGATCATCAACATCTCATCCGGCACGGCGCTCGGCGGCACGCCCTTCTATCTACACTACGTGACCTCGAAGGCCGGCGTCATCGGCTTCACGCGCGCGCTCGCGCGCGAACTCGGCGGCGACAACATCTGCGTCAACGCGATCACGCCCGGCCTCACGATCTCGAGCCCGCAGCAGGAAGGCACGCTGACGCCCGAGCAGATGGCCGACCGGCGAAAGAAACGCTCCTTCCAGCGCGACCAGAAGCCCGAAGATCTCGTCGGCACTGTCGTCTTCCTCGCCTCCGACGACAGCGACTTCATCACCGGCCAGACGATCAACGTCGACGGCGGCGCGAACATGTATTGAGCCGGTCGCCCGCTGCCCGCATCACGGCTTGCAGCAATATAGTAAATAAGCTATATTCACGAAATGCTGACGATCGGATCGCGAATCCGGATGGAGCGCATCCGCAAGGGCCTATCGCAATCCGAGCTAGCGCACCGCACGGGCATCGCCCAAGCGAATATTTCAAAGATCGAAAGCGGCAGACAGGACATCCTCGTCTCGACCTTGCTGCAGATCTGCACCGCGCTCGACGTTCGCCCGTCAGTTATCTTCGACGCGAGCCCGCCGACCGCGCCGAATTTCTCCAGAGCACGGGTCGAACGCATCGCGGCGGCCGTGCTCGACGACGCCCGCGTATCTGCGGAAGATAAGGAAATTATCGCCCTGCTCCGGCAGGCTATTCTTCCCGACGCGCGGATATCCGCGCAGCGAACGGTTCTCGCCTGGACGGATTTGCGCCGGCTTCTCTCCGCCGAGGCTATCGAAATCCTGCGGCAGCGGGTCGAAGACGCCTTGCAAAGAAAACGCGATGCGAAAAAACGTCATTGATCTCTTTTTTCGCGAGCTCGACCGCGTCCTCGGAAAGCGCGCCCGTGTCATTCTCACCGGGGCGGCTGCGGGAAATCTCTACGGCAATATCCGCCCGAGCGCCGATATCGATTTCGAAATTCGTATCTCGGGACGGCGCGGCTCCAGCGACGAGGCAAATATCGGAGACCTGATCGGCGAGGCGTCTTCGAAAACCGGCTTGGCGGTAAACTATTCCGACGATATCGGCCACTGGTCGATGATCGACTACCTCAATTACCGAAAAACCTCGAAACCGTATAAAAGCGTCGGCCGGCTCGACGTTCGCCTGATCGCTCCGGATTATTGGACGATCGGCAAGATGACGCGATTCATGAAACTCGACATCGACGACATGGCCGCGGTGATCAAAAAACAGCGGCTTTCTGCGAAACGTCTCGTTGTCTTATGGGCGCGCGCTCTGCGCGCCAGTCCCTTGTCTTTGGCCAAAGGCCGGTTTGCAAAAAACGTAGAATACTTTCTGCGCGGCTATGGGAAAAAAGTCTGGGGCAAGAAGTTCGATCCGGACCTCGCCGTGAAAGATTTTAGAAAGCGGGCCGGCCTCGACCGCTCCACCGGCGCCGCTCAATCGTAAACCATGCTCGTGAACGTGACGGCGGAGGCGGTCTCCTGCGTGAAGGCTTGATCGTACTTGAGGAGTCTGCCCTGGTGCCCGCGCATCAAATAGGCGAGCGAATAGAGCGGCGAGAAGCCGCAGATGCGGCGGCGGTCCTGGTCCTTGGCGATCTCGTTAAAAAATCCTTCGGTGTCGGCGGCGGCGACCTTATCGATCAACGTCCGGTCTTCCGCTTCCACCCATTGGAGAAATTCCGGCGTGATAGGATCGCGGTCGCCGAACTGCGCGCCGACATGCGCGAGATCGACGCCGGCGACGAAGCAGACGCGGCGGCTCTCTTGCGCGGCGAGATCGGCGAGCGCTTTCAGAAAGTCACCGATCGGCCGGTCTTTTTCCGGCAGCACGCGGCTTCGAAGATTCATGTGAAATGAAGTGACGAGTATCGGAACGATCTTGAACGGCCTGTTTTCGCCTGTCAGCCGCGCGCGCTCGGCCGCGGCGTATTTGAGATAGACGGCTTGAAATTCGAGCGAGTGCTCGGTTCGGTGTAAGTATTCGTCGGCGAACAGATCGCCGTTGTACGCCTGCTGTAATCGCTGAACGAAGCTTTTATCCGTTTCCACATTTCCCAGCGGCGTCGCAAAGTCTTTCATCGTCGCGACGAACGGGCTTTCGCCGGCGCAGTGCGACGTGCCGAGAAGAATGTAGAGATCGGCGCACGGCTTCTCGATCAGCTCTTTATACGCCCACGCGTAGCACGGACCGCCGCGGTGAAAGTCGATGTGCGGCGCGACGAGAGCGCGCGGCGTCGACCGCGCGCCATCCGGCTGCACGGCGCCGGGACCGTTCGCTGCGGTGAAGTAGCCGAGCAGCTGCGCGTTTAGCTTGTCCGGCTCGGGGCTGTAGACGCCGCCGACGTGCGCCGCCGCGCGGATCGACTGGCGGCGGAAGTCGTCGACGATCTCTTTCTCCCGGTCGAGAAAGCGCTGATTGTAGAGAAAGTATTTCCGGTCCAGCATCTCCAGCATCTTGTTGAGCTCGTCGGCCGGGAGCGCCTGGCCGGTTCTCTTCGCATACGCTTCCTGAATATCGACGAGCGAATGCCGGCCGTCGAAATGCGCCAGCACGAAGTAACCGGCCGGCGTGACGACTAGCGTCTCGGCGAAATGCGCGGGGTCTCTTAGATAGATCAGCGTCTTCCCGTCCTGCTGGACGGGAAACGCCTCGACGGGTCGGAGCAAAGGATGTTCTTCCATAATTTCTAGATGCCTTGGTTTTGGTGGTGGAGTCAAGCATAGGACATGCAACGAAAGCATGCTTGACGTTGCAGCGTCTTGTGGAGTATGGATTGCCCGTTGTTTCTTAAGGTCATAGGTCAATAGCGCCGGCTTCGGCCGTCCAAGTGCTCTAGAGATGAACATCAGTCCGGAATACTGGGTTGATTTGAGTTACGGGGTCTTATTTTTATTGTTCACTATCTTTACCGGTCGCTTTATAAATAGAAAGGGTCGTGCTTTCCTTGCCGATGCGTTTGCAGCCGCACCGACCACGGGTGAGGCGCTAGCTTCTCTACTCAATATCGGTTTTTACATCATTTGCGCCGGCTTACTACTGTGGACAATCGGAACCGGTCCTCATGGAACCGTAATTTACCATCAAACTCCGACCGGGACCCAAACAGAAACTGTCTTTTTGCTCGGCGACTCGACTCGCAAAGTATTTTTTCTTATAGGTCTTTCTATTTTTGTCGTTGGCATTATACATCTTATAAACATTCTTGCGGTTGCGATCCTGAGTCGAAAAAGAAGTCCGGACTAGTTTAGGTTTCTACTAAAGTCTCGTACTTATCGGACTCTGGACAAGCCGCCCGTGGCAGTTAAAGCCGAAAAGCATGTCGTAGGAATTGTTCGTTTTAGTTCAAATATTCCGTACCCAATCGCGAAGGTCTGCATCCTATTAATCTTCGCGCTTGCCTCGCTGACGCTTTCAACAAATCTTTCCTTTTCCACCGAGCGCGTCGTCATCCCGTGGCAACCCGGCAACGCCATGAGCTTCCAATCGGGAACACCCGAGGAGAAACGCGCGCGAGCGAAGGAAGGCTCGCTGCCGGTGACGCTTTACCGGCCGGCGGGCGAGGGCCATTTCCCCTTCGTCGTGTTGCTGCACGGCTGCGGCGGTCTCACCGCCGCAGCGATGTGGACGAAATGGGTGCAGCCCTGGGCGGACCTTTTTATTCAACATGGAATCGGCGTTGCTGCCGTCGACAGCTTCGCCAATCGCCGGGTCGATCAGGTCTGCACACGAGACGTCGCCACATGGGCGGTGCGCCGCGCCGACGACGCCTACAGCGCCCGCGCGTGGCTGGCCGAGCAGAGCTACGTCGACGCTAAACGCATTGCGGTGATGGGCATGTCGAACGGCGGCCGCACGGTGCTCGCCGCCTTGCGCGCGCCGCTCAAGCATTCCGCGCCGTTCGTCGCCGGCGTCGCGCTCTATCCCGGCTGCCAGTCCGATGTGGCGAGCCGTTTCTATGCGCCGCTGCTTGTGCTCACAGGCAAGGCCGACACCGCCGCGCCCGCGCGTTTTTGCGAGCAGATGAAAGCCCGGCAAGGCGAGTCCGATACGATGCTGAAGCTGGTCGTGTATCCGCGCGCGCCGCACACGTTCGACATGCGCCTTCCCGACCGGACGATTCTCGGGATGCAGCTCGGCTACGACGAGGACGCGACCAGCGACGCGCGACGCAGGGTGATCGAGTTCCTGAAGGCCAATGGTATTGTAAATAAACCCGATGAGCCGGCGGGGAGGTGAAAACAATGACGAATGTCGGAAAACTGCACAGGGCAGTGTTTCTGTTAGTCGTCTTTCTATTTTTGTCGTGCCATAACGTCGAATCTTTAACGAAGGTCTCCGTTATTAATCCCGACGGTCGCGAGAAAACACTTTTGATGGGAGAAGAGTTATCGCGTTTCGAGCGGCTATGGTCTGCTAAAACCGAGAAGACTCCACCCTCGAACCTGAAATGGGTCTACAAACTTGACGTCACCGCTCAGTCAAAGGAAGATCGCTGGCTTTACGATGCGGCAGGTTGGGTCCAAATATTATCGATGAAACGAACGCCGGTGTATAAAATCTCCTCAGTTGAGGATTTCAATCAACTACTAGGTATTGAATAAAAACCTAACCGATCCCCAGCTTCTCTCTCGCCTGCGGACTGATCCGGCTCGGGTCCCACGGCGGGTCCCAGACGAGATCGACGTTCGCTTCGTCGACGCCTTCGACGTTGTCGAGAATCTTCTGGCGCGCCTGGCCGGCAATCATGCCGCCCATGCCGCAGCCCGGCGCGGTCAGCGTCATCTTGACGTTCACCGTGCTGCCCTCGATCTGCACGTCGTAGATGAGTCCCAGGTCGACGATGTTGACCGGAATCTCGGGGTCGTAGCACATGCTGAGCACTTCGTAGATTTCTTCCTTGGTCGGCATGGTTAACTCCTATCGCTGCTCGCCCGCGTGCTGCTTGCATTCCTCGCACGGGCAGAGCGAGCGCAAATACTGAAACGTATAGATGCCGGTCTCATGGCCGTCGCCCCAGCGGAACATGATCGCGTAATTCCCCACCGGCATGATGTCCGCGAGCTCGGCGT
>DASWZY010000085.1:0-4004 GCA_036407055.1 Binatia bacterium | reverse complement strand
CCTTTCATGCGGCCGCCGCAGCCGGAGCCGAGAAAGGAAGAAGTCACGGCTCTCACAGGTCTGCTGAGAAAAACCGGCCTCGGCGTAATAGAGGCCGATGCCATGGCGCGCGTGGTCGAGCGTTTGAAGCGCTAGCGGAAGCTTTCCACAAAAGCCGCGATAGTGTTGAGCGTCTCACCGTCCAGAGCCATGACGAGCGGCGCGAGGTGGAGATAGCGCGTCGCGCTTTTCTTGGAATCGATTTGCTTGTAAACCTCCGCCGCCGCTGCGGCGGTCAAGCCCGCCGCAGCGGCGACTTCCTCCGGCGGAATACCGCGATTCTTCGCGTATAAACACACGTCCATCTGCATGAGCGGGAGCGAGAAATAAAATTCTTCTTGCGACTGTTCGAGCGAGTAGGTATCGGTCGTCGGCGGCCTGCGCCGGATTTCTTCGGGTATCCCGAGCGCCGCCGCGAGCTGGTAGACCTGCGTCTTGTAAAGATGCGCTATCGGCTTTAGATCCGCCGCGCCGTCGCCGTTCTTGACAAAAAAGCCGAGCTCGTATTCGAGTCGATTCGGCGTTCCGACGACTGCGTAGCCGTAGCGGTCGGCGTAGTAGTACTCCATCATCTTGCGCACGCGCTGTTTGAAATTAGTCGCCCCGACGATGCCCCGGTAAGCGTCCGCCGTGAGGCGCACTTTCTTCTCGTCTCCGCCGGGCGGCTGGACGATCAGAAAAAATAACGCGTAGCCGGTCCGCTCGCCGGCCGCCGGCAAGGCGATCTTGCATTTATATTCTTCGCTATATTCGGGAATGAGCGTGCGAATCGCGTCGTCGCGGCGCCGGTAACAGCCGGCGGCTTGCAGTATCGATGTAATGTCCTCGAGCTCGGTGCGAATGCGCAAATAATCCGCCAGCACGCGTCCGAGCCTGAGACTCTCGGGCGACGAGTCGAGCTCGGGCATAAAAAGACCGACCACGCGCTCGGGTCCGAGCGCGTGAACGGCAAGGGCTGCGCAGACGCTGCTATCGATGCCGCCGGAAAGCCCGAGAACAACGCCGCGGCACTTGAGCTCCAGCGCGACCTGCCGGCGGATGCCGGCGGAGATCCGCTCGATCTCTTTGTCCGCGTCGAGGTTCAGCGCTTCTGCGGAAAAGGAACTTTTCATGCGGTTTGTCCCGCTTCCTCCGATAAAACCCGTTTGGCGACTTTTCCCGACGCGGTCGTCGGCATCTCGTCGCGAAACTCGACGAACTTGGGCACCATGTAATCGTCGAGATGCGCGGCGCAGTGGCGCAGCACTTCCCGCTCCGTCAGCTGCACACCGGCGCGCGGAACGATGACCGCTTTAACGGCGCTGCCGAGGATCTCATCGGGCACACCGATGACCGCCGCATGCGCCACACCCGGGAGTGCGTAAAGCACATCCTCTACTTCGCGCGGGCTTACCTTCTCGCCGCGCGTTTTGATGATGTCGTCCTTCCGCGCGACGAAGTAGAGATACCCCTCCTCATCCGTCTTGAAGAGGTCTCCGGTGTGCAGCACTCTCTCTCCGGGTAACGGACCGGGACGAAGCGCCTTGTCCGTCTCCTCCGGCATCTCCCAATATCCTCTCATGACGTGCGAGCCGCGCACGACCAGCTCGCCGACAACCCCGCAACCTACACGTTCGCCGGACTCATCGACGACATAATGCTCCTGGTTGGGCATGCCGCGTCCGACCGAGCCCGGACGGGTGTCGATCTGGTCCGGCGGCAGGTACGTCACGCGCGTGCATTCGGTCTGGCCGTACATGGAGTAAATTTTGACGTGCGGAATGAGCCTTCGAAGTTTGGCGATGTGCTCGAGCGGCATCGCCGCCCCGGCGTTCGTGATGTAGCGCAGGTGGGAAAAATCCCAGTTCGTTAAGTCCAGCTGGAGCAGCATCGCCGCGATCGTGGGAATCATGGGAAAGCCCGTCGCCTTCTCACGGACGATGCGGTCCAGAACCGCGGCGGGATAGGTAAAGGAGCGCTCGAGTACGACCGTCCCGCCGACCCTGAACATCATGAAGACCTGATACAAGCCGTAACCGAACGCGAGCGGCAGGACGTTCACCACAACGTCACCGGCCGTATTTTCGAGGTAGCTGATGATCGAATGCGCCGCCGTGACGGCGTTCAGATGCGTTATCATCACGCCTTTAGGACGCCCGGTCGAGCCGGAAGTGTATACGAGCGTAGCGAGATCGACGTCGATGCGCCGCTTCCCCGGCGGTTCGGAGTGGATCGTTTCATCGGCGACGATTTCTCCGAGCGACAAAACGCGTCGGCCGTTTTGCTTTTCACGCTCAGCGCCGGTAAGGATCACTGCTTTGACGGAGCTCCCGTCAAGAGCACTGCGTACCGACTCGAATTTTGCGCCGTCGGTCACGACCGCCGCGGCCCGGCAGTGATTCAAAATGTAAGCGAACCGCTCCGCCTTTGTCGTCGGGTTGATCATCACGAAGACGGCGCCGGCCTTCAGCGTCGCGAAGACCGCGAGCACCGCCTCGACGGAGTTCTCCAGATAGATCATGACGCGGTCGCCGCGTTCGACGCCGGCGGCGACGAGGCTATGCGCCAAGCGGTTGCATTGGCCTTCGATCTCCCCATATGTCAATCGATGATCGCCGCAGACGAGCGCGACTTTCGTGCTCGCGACCCGGGCGGTTGACTCGAGGAACTCTTCGAGCTGCAAAGCTACTCCTTACGCGGCGGCTTTGGACTTCTTTTCGATGAACCGGACCAGGCGGTTGATGGAGTCGAGATTTTCCGGCAGCAGCTCGTCGTCGTGAACCTTGATGCCGAAGGTCGCGTCGAGGAACGCGATCAGCTCCAGGACTCCGGTGGAATCGATGATGCGCCTTTCCAGCAGCGAATCATCGTCGGAAAACGTCTGTCCCTGCAGACCGAAGAGGAAGTTGTCGGTGATGAACTGCCGCAGTACGTTCTTCATCTATTGCACCTCGCCGAAGTGGTCGATGAATTGGTCCACCGCAAGCTGCGTGGACAGGACGCCGACGAACGCCATGTTATCCTTGATGCCGATCGCCTGACCGCGGCGGACTTTATCCGCGAGCTTCTGCACCGCCGCCGCATTAAAGATTCCGTGCCTATCGATTCGTGCAGGCGAGAGCGCCGCCTCCGTATATTCCCGGGCGCTGCCCGCGAAGAAGCTCTTGCCGTCAGGAGCCCTGTAGGGCTGCTTCGCGCGGTTTCGGATCGACGGCGGCACGAGTCCACCGGCGGCGCGCTTTAAAATATATTTCTCCCGCAGAACTTTCATTTTGAGACGCGGCGGCAGAGCGTTCGCGAGCTCGACCACACGGTGGTCGAGAAACGGATAACGCGCCTCGATGGAATGCGCCATGGCGACGCGGTCCGCCTGCGAGGATAAGAGATATCCCGGAAGCAGATACTTGGCTTCGAGATATTGTGCGCGGCTGAAGGAATCCCAACGATCGTAGTCTTGCGGGAGCTGCGCCTCGATTTGCTCGTAAAGGTTATCGGCCACAACGCGGCGCAGCACTTCGGGCGATAAAAACATCTTTAGCTTCGAAGTGAGCTCCCAACGGGGAAGATGCGAGAACAGTCGGCTCGATGCGTACATGTCGCCGACCTGAAAAAACGCTTGCAAATAGGCCGGCGACTGCGCCTGGAGCTTCGGCAGATAAGGATAGAGGCGCTTCAGCAGCAACGGACGCATTTGCGATTCCGGCCGGACGCTGCAGAAGCGCCGGATTTTCGCTTCTTTAAAAATGTCGTAGCCTCCGAAGATCTCGTCCGATCCCTCGCCGGTGAGCACAACTTTGTAGCCGTTTTCGCGCACGAGCTGCGAAAGAATGAACAAAGGCGCCGGCGCGCTGCGCAGAATCGGCTTCTCCGCATGCCAGACCACGCGCGGAAAGACTCGTCCTATGTCGCCGTAGGAGCACGGGACCTCGCGATGGTCGGTCCCGAGCGCCCCGGCGACTTCCTTCTGGTGGCGGCTCTCGTCGAAC
>DASWZY010000084.1:0-1532 GCA_036407055.1 Binatia bacterium | reverse complement strand
CGCCTTTCTTCGTCATCGTGAGGTAGAGCTGCTGCGCCACCGACTTGCGCGATTTGCGGTCGAGGGTGGTGACGTACTGGCGCGTCACCCACATGCCGTCCGGCATCGAGCGCAGCTTCGCGCGCGCCTTGGCTTCGGAGTCGCGGATCATCTTCTGGCCTGCGGCTGCGACGAAGTCGGCGCCGAACTTTTCCACTAGTCCCAGATAACGCCGCGCGCAGACGTTGTTGCCGGCGATCATCGCTTTCAGATCGAGGCCGACGTACTGCGGGTCGCGGCACTGGCCGGTGAGCGTGCGGAAGACGTCCTCGCGG
The DNA here is from genome assembly GCA_036407055.1 of Binatia bacterium. GTDB lineage: Bacteria > Desulfobacterota > Binatia > UBA9968 > UBA9968 > JAJPJQ01. The sequence goes on along the minus strand of DASWZY010000084.1, from coordinate 1,218 downwards.
AACTCGCCGCGCTCGACGATCTTCAGGCAGGGGATGCAGATGCCTTCGTGATAAATTTCCTCGGCGGCGCCGCGCAGCAGGCCGCCGGTGTCAGCAGTGTGCGTGCTCGTCGCCGTCCACGCGATCAGCTTCTTTTTGTGGAAGATCGGCTTTATCACCATCATGTCGTAGGTGTGCGAGCCGGCGACGTAGGGATCGTTGAAAAATATCTGGTCGCCGTCGTGGAAGCCCGGCGTGACGCCGAAGCCATCGATCAGGAATTTGATCGCGTCGGAAGTCGCGGCGGCGAAGCGCAGATGGCCGGAACAGGCGAGCACCATGTCGCCTTTCTCGTCATAGAACGAGCTCATGCACTCGCCGCCCTGCGACACGATGGGCGAGGCGGTGACGCGCTGGAGCGTCATGCGTCCTTCTTCGCCAATCGCCCACAGGCGGTGGAAGAACATCTCGAAGCGGATGGGATCGATCGCTTTCATGAAGCCCTCGGAACTATTTTGTATGCCCCGCCTTTTCGATTTCGTCGAGCAGCGAGACGTCGACGAAATCCTTCGGCTCCGCCTGACGCGCCTTCGGCTCGCGCTCGGCGATGAAATCGAGCGTCGCGCGAATGCCTTCGAGCGTTGGATAAGGAAGCGGCTTAAAGAGCGGCGCCGAGACGTTGTAGCTGTAGTCGAGAACTTCCGCGTCGTTGGTCAGCATGTATTTGGCGAGCGTCTTCGACGCGAACGCCTTGTCGCTTTTAATTCTCTCGATCGCCGCCTTATAGGCGCTCAGAACCTTGAGCGCGGTGGCGCGGTTTTTCTCCAGATATCTTCGCGTGGTGGTGAGTGTCGTGTGCTGAAACGAGATGCCGGCCTGCGGCAGATAGGCGAGCTCCTTGAATCCCGCCTTGACCGCCATCATGTTGGTCGGCGGCGACAGCACGCCGCCGTGAATCGCGCCTGAGACCATCGCCGGCAGAATCTCCGGCACGCCCCGCATTTGCAGGATCGTTACTTCGGTCTCCGGCTTGAGCCCCCACTTCTTGAGCGCGAGGCGCGCGGCGAGGTCGGTGGCGGAGCCGAACGTACTGATGCCGATTTTCTTGCCGCGCAATTCTTCCGGCTTGGCGATCTCCTTCGTAGTAATAATGGAAAATAGCGGCGTATTTATAAGACCGGCGACGATTACGGTATCGGCGCCGGTGAGACGCGCGGCAAGAGCCGGCTGGCTGTAGAC
>DASWZY010000083.1:0-6214 GCA_036407055.1 Binatia bacterium | reverse complement strand
CACCCTGCTGCCGGGACAGGATTCCAAGAGAGACTTCTCCAGCCGGTCTCTCAGGGTGTGCACGCGAGGCTCGTCTTCGACCATCGTCTGCAAGGCCATCTCGGCCGCCTTGCCCATGCCGACGATCCCGGCGACGTTCTCCGTTCCGGCGCGCCGGCCGCGCTCCTGGTGGCCGCCGATGAGAAACGGGTGGAATGTGACGCCGCGCTTGACGTAGAGCGCCCCGACACCTTTGGGGCCATGGAACTTGTGCGCCGAGATCGTCAACAGGTCGACCGGAAGCTTTTTTAATCCCAAAGCGGTTTTTCCCGCGGCCTGGACGGCGTCGACATGAAAATGGATCCCTCTCGCCTTAACGATTTCGGCAATTTCGGCGATCGGGAAGACAACACCGGTCTCGTTGTTCGCCCACATGATCGAGACCAGCGCCGTGTCGTCGCCGAGCGCCGCTTTTAACTCATCCAAGTCGAGCATGCCGTCGCCGTCGACGCCGAGCCAGGTCACGCGATAGCCTTTTTTCTCCAGGTGCTGGCAGAGGCCCATGACCGCCGGATGCTCGACCTTGGTCGTTACGATGTGGCGCTTTTCCGGGCGCGCGGCCAATACCGAGCGGATTGCGGCGTTGTCGCCCTCGGTGCCGCAGCTCGTGAAAACGATCTCGACCGGGTCGGCGGCGCCGAGCAGCGCCGCGACCTGAGTGCGCGCTTCCTGGAGCTTGCGCCCGACGTCGCTGCCGAAGCGATGAATGCTCGACGGGTTGCCGTAGAATTCCGTCAGATACGGCTCCATCGCCGCGAAAACCTCGGGCGCGACGCGCGTCGTCGCGTTGTTGTCGAAGTAAACGATTCCGGCCATGGGCTTACCCGACGCTGCCCTCCAGATTGACCCCGAGCAGCTTCTGCGCCTCGACGGCGAACTCCATCGGCAGCTCGCGGAAGACCTGCTTGCAGAAGCCGCTCACGATCATCGTCACTGCGTCCTCGCTCGAAATGCCGCGCTGCCGCGCGTAAAAGAGCTGGTCCTCGCTGATCTTCGAGGTCGACGCCTCGTGCTCGACCTTGGAGGTCGCGTTCATGACTTCCTGATACGGGAACGTGTGCGCGCCGCACTTGTCGCCGATCAGCAGCGAGTCGCACTGCGAATAATTGCGCGCGCCGGTCGCTCCTTTCATAATCTTGACCAAGCCGCGATATGTATTCTGCCCGTGGCCGGCGGAGATGCCCTTGGAGATGATCGTGCTCTTGGTGTTCTTGCCCAAGTGGATCATCTTCGTGCCGGTGTCCGCCTGCTGGTAATTGTTCGTGAGCGCCACGGAATAGAACTCGCCAACCGAGTTGTCACCCTGAAGAATGCAGCTCGGATACTTCCAGGTGATCGCCGATCCCGTCTCGACCTGCGTCCACGAGATCTTCGAATTCACGCCGGCGCACTTGCCGCGCTTGGTGACGAAGTTGTAAATACCGCCCTTGCCTTCCTTGTCCCCCGGGTACCAGTTCTGCACGGTCGAGTATTTGATCTGCGCGTTATCGTGCGCGATAAGCTCGACGACCGCGGCGTGGAGCTGATTCTCGTCGCGCATCGGCGCCGTACAGCCTTCGAGATAGCTCACATAGCTCTTCTCGTCGGCGATGATCAGCGTGCGCTCGAATTGACCCGTCTCCGCCGCGTTGATGCGGAAATAGGTCGAGAGCTCCATCGGGCAGCGCACGCCTTTCGGGATGTAGCAGAACGAGCCGTCGCTGAAGACCGCGGAATTGAGCGCGGCGAAGAAGTTATCGGTGTAGGGCACGACCGAGCCGAGATACTTTCGCACGAGCTCCGGATGGTTGTGCACCGCCTCGGAGAACGAGCAGAAGATGATGCCAAGCTCGCCGAGCTTTTCCTTGAACGTGGTCGCGACCGAGACGCTGTCGAAGACCGCGTCCACCGCGACGCCGGCGAGCCGCTCGCGCTCGCGCAGCGGGATGCCGAGCTTCTCGTAGGTCTCCAAAAGCTCGGGGTCGACTTCTTCGAGACTCTTCGGCTTGTTCTTCGACTTAGGCGCCGAGTAGTAGATGATCTTCTGATAGTCGATCGGCGGATAATGAATGTTCGCCCACTTAGGTTCCGCCTGCGACTTCTCCAGCTTATCCCAGTGGCGGTAGGCCTTCAGGCGCCAGTCGAGCAGCCATTCGGGCTCGTTCTTCTTCGCCGAGATCAGGCGAATGATGTCTTCGTTCAGGCCGGGCGGTACCGTCTCGGCTTCGATATCCGTGACGAAGCCGTACTTATACTCGCGGTCGGCGAGAATCTCTGCGCTGCTTGCTGGCTTGGCCATTCCTCTCCCCTATACCGAAAACGAAGTGCCGCAGCCGCACGACCGCTTCACGTTCGGGTTCTGGAACACGAACCCCGATTGCATCAGCTCTTCCTTGTAGTCGAGCTCGGTGCCGTTCAAATAAAGCAGGCTCTTCATGTCCACGAGAATTTTCGCCCCGTCCTTTTCGAAAACCTTATCGCCGGGGCGCGACGCGTCGAGATCCATTTTATACTGCAATCCCGAGCAGCCGCCGCCGACGACCTTGAGCCGCAGCCCTTCTTTTTGTTTTTGATCGTCCGCCGCCAGGAGCTGCTTGATCTTGGCGGCGGCGTTTTCCGTTATGCTGACCCCGATCATAATGCCTCCAAAATTACGATACCGTCTCGGCGCTCGCCCCGCTCGCGCGCCGCGCCGCCGCGTATAGCGGCGAGAGCTTGCGCAGCCGCGTGACTTCTTCGGCCACGCGCCCGATCGCATAGTCGATCTCTTCCTCGGTATTGAAGCGCCCGAGGCCGAAGCGGATCGACGCGTGGATCAGGTTCTCGTCGAGGCCGAGCGCGCGCAGCACGTGAGAAGGCTCCAGGCTCGCCGTCGTGCAAGCTGAGCCCGTCGATAGCGCAATGTCCTTCAATGCCATCATGAGCGATTCGCCTTCAATATATGCGAAGCTCAAATTCATGTTGCCCGGCAGGCGCTCCGGCGCGCCGTTCACGTAAATCTCGTCGAGCTGCCCGAGAAGTCCGTCTTTAAGCCTCTCTCTCAATTTAATCATCCGCTGCGCTTCCGGCATCATTTCCCCGCACGCGATCTCGCATGCCTTGCCGAAGCCGACGATCGCCGGTACGTTCAGCGTGCCGGAGCGCAGGCCGCGCTCGTGGCCGCCGCCGTCGATGATCGGCTTCAAATTCACCTTCGGTCCCTTCGAACGGACGTACAGCGCGCCGATACCCTTGGGACCGTACATCTTGTGCGCCGATATCGAGAGCAGATCGATGCCCGCCTCCTCCACATCGAGCGGGATTTTGCCGACCGCCTGCGCCGCGTCGGAATGAAAAACGATGTTCCGCTTCTTGGCTATCCGCGCGATCTCTTTCAGCGGATGCAGCGTGCCGATCTCGTTGTTGGCCGCCATCAGCGAGATAAGGATCGTTTTGTCCGTCAGAGCTGCTTCCAACCGTTCGAGGCTCAAATGCCCCGCGCGATCAACCGGCAGATAGGTCACTTTGAAACCGCGCCGCTCCAGCGCCTTGCAGCTGTCGAGCACGGCGTGATGCTCGGTCGCGCAGGTTACGATATGATCGCCGCGGTCTTTGTAAGCCTCGGCGGCGCCTTTGATCGCGAGGTTATTCGACTCGGTAGCGCCGCTCGTGAAAACGATCTCGCGCGCCAACGCATGGATGAGACGTGCAATCTCCCCGCGCGCCTGATCGACCGCGGCTTCTGCCTCCCAGCCGAACGCGTGATTGCGGCTCGCCGCGTTGCCGAATTTTTCGCTGAAATAGGGCAACATTGCGTCCAGCACCCGCGGATCGACTGGGGTTGTCGAGTGATTATCTAAGTAAACCGGTATCTTAACCATTGTAGACCTTGTAGGTCTTACTTAACTATATCCAACGCCTTTTTTTTTATCAAGTACACATAAGTTAAGGACTAATTAGGGATTTTCCAGGGCGGCGGACCGCGAACTCAATGGGATTGAAGGATGTTCCTTAAGTACCTACCGGTATATGAATTTTCGACCGCGGCGATTTGCTCCGGGGTACCCGAAGCTACCACTTGTCCGCCGGCGGCGCCCCCTTCGGGACCCAGATCGAGCACGAAGTCAGCCGTCTTGATTACGTCCAGATTGTGCTCGATGACACAGATAGTGTTGCCTGCGTCGGCCAGGCGGTTCAACACGTCCAGCAGCTTACGAATATCGTCGAAATGCAGCCCGGTCGTCGGCTCGTCGAGGATATAGAGGGTCGACCCAGTCGACCGCTTGCTCAGCTCGCGCGAGAGCTTGACGCGCTGCGCCTCGCCGCCTGACAGCGTGGTCGCCGGCTGGCCGAGGCGAACATAGCCCATGCCGACATCGCGCAGCGTCTCGAGCTTGCGCCGAATCGCCGGAAAGCTGCTCAAGAATTCCAGCGCCTCGTTGACGGTTAAGTCGAGCACGTCGGCGATGCTCCTGCCCTTGTATAAAATTTCCAGCGTCTCGCGGTTATAGCGTCTTCCGCGGCAGACGGCGCACGGCACATAGACGTCCGGCAGAAAATGCATCTCGATGCGCACCATGCCCTCGCCCTGACAGGCTTCGCAGCGGCCACCCTTCGCGTTGAACGAGAACCGCCCGGGCCCGAAGCCGCGCATGCGCGCCTCGGGAAGCTGAGCGAAGAGATCGCGGATGTTCGGAAACAAGTCCGTATAGGTCGCCGGGTTCGAGCGCGGCGTGCGGCCGATCGGATTTTGATCGATGCTGATCACGTTGTCGAAGAATTCTTCTCCCGAAAGCCGGTCGTACGGTCCCGGGTGAAGCTCCGATCCATGCAGTGTGCGCGCGAGCGCGCGATAAATCGTATCGATAACAAGGCTGCTCTTGCCCGAGCCGGAAACGCCGGTCACGCAGGCGAGCGTTCCGAGAGGAATTTCGACATCGATGTTTTTTAAGTTATGCGCGCGCGCGCCTTTGACTGCGAGGCGACGGCCGCTCCCTTTTCTCCGCCGCTCGGGAAGCGGTACCTGCAGATCGCCGGACAAATAGCGGCCGGTGAGTGATGCGGGGCTGACGGCGATTTCCTTCGGCGCGCCCTGCGCCACGACTTCGCCGCCCGCTGTGCCGGCCCCCGGGCCCATGTCGATCACGTGATCGGCCGCAACAATCGCCTCGCGGTCGTGCTCGACCACCAAGACCGAGTTGCCGGTTTGTTGCAATTCGCGCAGCAAGATGAGCAGCCGCTCGTTGTCGCGCGGATGCAGTCCGACGCTAGGCTCGTCCAGCACATAAAGTACGCCCATGAGCCCCGAGCCGATCTCCGTCGCCAGGCGCACGCGCTGGCTCTCCCCGCCGGAGAGCGTGGCGGTGGCGCGGTCGAGGCTCAAGTATTCGACCCCGACCCGCACGAGAAATTTCATGCGCTCGACGATTTCGCGCAGGATGCGCTCGGCGACGGCGCGCTCGCGCGAGGAGAGGTGGAGGTCGGAGAAAAAAGCGAGCGCGGCGTCGATCGGCAGCGCGGCAACCTCGGCGATGTTTTTGCCGGCGATGAGGACGTTGAGCGCCTCTTTGCGCAGGCGCGCGCCTTTACAAACCTGACAAACAGATGTGTAGTCTTCCTCTCCTTCGTCCCCTTCCTCATTTTTTTTTTTATCGTCGACGAGCCGACCGAGACCGCCGCAATTGGGACAGGCGCCCTCGGGGCTGTTGAAAGAAAAAAACTGCGGCGTGATCTCGGGATAGGATACGCCGCATTTCAGGCAGACCGACTTGCGGCTGAAGACGAGATCCTCATGGCTGCCGTCGGGATCAACGACGTCGGTCTCGACGACCTCCTTGCCGTAGCGCGAGGCGATCTCCAGAGAATCGGCGAGGCGCTTCTCGATGCCCGGCCGCACGGCGAGCCGGTCGACCACCAGCTCGACGGTCGCGGCTTTTTTTTTCGGTGCAGCGTCTTCTCCCAGCTCGTGGATCTCGCCGTCGATGCGCACGCGCGCGAAGCCCGCGCGCGCGAGGCGATCGAGCTCGGCCTCGAGATCGTTCGGTGCGACCGCGACCGGCGCGAGCACGAGCAACTGGCTCTGCGCCGGCAAACGCATCAGCCGGTCGACGATCTCCTCGATCGTGACCGCCGCGATCTCCGCGCCGCATTCCCAACAGTGCGGCTTGCCGACGCGGGCGAACAGGAGTCTTAGAAAATCGTAAATCTCCGTAAGCGT
>DASWZY010000082.1:0-22717 GCA_036407055.1 Binatia bacterium | reverse complement strand
GAGCAGCTGCTGCATCACGGCGACATTCGTCGTGCCGTAGAGGACGAGCTTCGCTTCGCGCTTTGCGCCGTCGATAAGCCGCGCCTGTCGGGCGGAGTCTGGTAGGCCCTGGAACGGCTGGAGGACCTGGCCGGCGGTTTTTCCCAGAGCCATGCCGGTGGCGACCTGGAAAAAGACAAGCAATAAAAAAAGTTTCGAGAAGCGAAAGCTAACGCGCTTTGGGTACAGACGAGCGTCGTGAATCATTGTTGCGGTTTATCCACGGCCCAAAAAAATCGGCTTGCCTTCCGTCTTTTCGATGTAGCGAACAAAGCGATATTTGTTTTCGAGCAGGTCCATGTTGGTGCGCTGGATTTTACGATGGCCGCGGCTCTCTTCGACTTTGGCGACGATGAACTTGAGGCCGCTCCCGGTCAGCGCGGGCGCCGCCGCTTTCTTGAACGCTTCCATATCGCGCACAGTCACCGCGTCCTCGATGCCGGCGCCGCGCGCGATAATTTCGAGATCGGTCTTGCCGGCGGTCGCCGTCGGCTCGCTGATGCGCGTGCCGCTGTAAATCTGGTTGTCGAAGACAAAGACGGACAGATTTTGCGGGCCGAGATTTGCCACGGTCGGCAGATTGAACAGCGACAGCAGAATGCTCCCGTCGGATTCCAGGACGACGACCCGGCGATGAGGCAACGCCATCGCAAGGCCGCAGCCGACCGCTAGCGCATTTCCCATCGAGCCGAGCAGCAGATTGCCTTCGCGGTTGGAAAGGTGGCCCCACTCGACGCGCTGGCCGCTGAGCGACGTCACGACGAGGTGATCGTCGACGAGCGGCGCCATATACTCGAAACATTCGTATCGGATCATATCGTGAACTCCCCGGTGAAGAGCAGGACGACCGGCAGCTTGAGCGCGTGCATCATGCGCACGGCGTCTTTGATGCGCGTTTCCAGATTTTCCCCATCGCTCACGATCTGATACTCGATGCCGAGCGCCTCGAGAACGGGAATCATCCGGGTTCCGCGGCGAACGTAAAGGAAACTGTTTCTCTTGTCCGCGGCGCTGCCGACGTACGATACCAGGAGAAGCATCGGCACGCCGAAGCGCTCGGCGATGGTCAGCAGATTGTAGGTCGACACGAAAACGCCCGTGCCCTCCATGTAGGATGCGACCTGCTTCCCGCCCAGCGCCGCACCCGCGGCGATTGAAACTCCTTCGGCTTCGCTTGCCACCGGGGCGAGCTGAAAAAAATTATCCTCGCGCATGAGCGGCAGAATCTGGCTCAAGCGCGTTTCTGGCAGGTAGGTGACGAAATTGATGCCCGCTGCCTTGAGGCCGTTGACAAGTTTGCTGGCGAGCTCCGGTTCCACGATGGTAACTCCTTCAGAGACAAGGCCGTTGTAATTTTGTCAGCCGCGGCCGCGAAATACCGGCTTGCCTTCGGTGCGCTCGATATAGCGGACGAAGCGGTACTTGTTCTCGGTGAGATCGGTGGTCGATCGCTCGGCCTGGCGGTGCTCGAGCGTTTCTTCGACCTTCGCAACCACGAATCCGAGCCCTTGGCGACCGAGCGCTGCCTCCGACTCGCGCTTGAAGCTGTCGAGATCGCGCACCTCTACAGCACGGGAAATGCCGCAATCGCGAGCAACAGCGGCAAGATCGGTTCCGGCGGCGGTGGCGGACGGGCGGCTGATGCGGCTGCCGCTGTATTTTTCGTTGTCGAAGACGAAGACCACTAGGTTGTCGGGCTTCAGTGCTCCTAGGGTCGGTAAGTTGAACAGGGACAGCAGCACGCTGCCGTCCGATTCGATGACGATAACTTTGCGGTGGGGGAGGCCGAGGGCCATGCCGAGGCCGACGCCGAGCGCGTTGCCCATCGAGCCCAGCAGAAGATTTCCGTCATGCTCCTTCGTCAGATGACCCCAGATCCACTGGCCACTCACGGATGGGATGACGAGCTGGTCCGTAATGTGCGGCACGAGCGATTCGAGGCAGGCGCTTCGATTCATAATGTAAAAGCTCCCGTGAACAGCAGCGCCACCGGCTGTTTGAGCGCATGCATCATCCGAGTGGCATTCTGTAGCTGCGTCTCAAATTGCGCCGGGTCCTCGGCGATCTGATATTCAACATTGAGCGCGCGCAGCTGCTGCTCGGTGCGGAGTCCTGTCGGCGCGAAGCGAAAACTGTTTTTCTGATCCGCCATGCTGCCGACGTAAGAGATGAGAAGGAGGATCGGGGTGCCGACACGAATACTGACCGTAAGCAAATTGTACGAGCAGACAAACAGGCCTGTCCCTTCCATATAGACGGCGGGCTGTTTGCCGACCAGGGCGGCGCCCGATGCGATGGTCACCGCCTCGGCCTCGCTGGAAGTCGGCACGAGCTTGAAAGACGAGTCGGCTTCCAGCAGCGGAAGAATGCGGCTCAGCCGCGTCTCGGGAAGGTAGGTGATGAAATCGATGCCGGCGCTCTTCAGCGCTACGACGGCTTTTTGGGCGACGTCATTTTCCATGCGCAAGAACCTACTTGACAACTACATGCAGTTCTGAATAAAACCCTGCATGTCGCTGGCTATATAACAGCGTCCGAGACGTGTCAACAATGGAAGCCTCCAACGGCAAGAATCTCACCGAAGAAGCCTATCAGAAGATCAAAGGCTTCATCCTGAGCAGCGAGATTTATCCGCGGCAGAAGATCGTCATCGAGGAACTCGCTCGGCAAATGGGTGTCAGCCGCACGCCGATCCGTGAGGCTATGAACCGATTGGTGAACGAAGGGTACGTCACGCACGTCTGGAACCGCGGCTTCTCCGTGAAGGAGATTACAGCCGACGAAGTCGAGGAGCTTTACGGAGCGAGGGAGGCGCTGGAGCCCTATCTCGCCGAGGAGGCGGCAAGGCGTATCACCAAAAACGAAGTCCAGGATCTCGAGCGTCTGCTGAAGCAATACGGCGAATTCGTCGAGCGCCGCCCGCGCCGCCAGCGTCGGCTGGTCGACCTCGACTTCCATTCGAAGATCGGCAAGATCGCCGGCAATTCGTATCTGCAGAACATCCTCGGCGAAGTCTTCGAGCGCATCGTTCTCAAACAAAGAGTGGCGGCCGGCCAGCTCGACCGCGGCAAGGATGCGTGGCTGCAACACCGCGCGATCCTCGTCGCAATCCGCGACGGCAAGCCTAAAGAGGCGCGCCGGGCAGCGCTTTTTCACGTGCGCAAATCGAAGCAGCTCGCCATGCTTCGTCTCCAGGAAGAAGCCGAGTATTTGAAACAGCTGCGAGTCGTCGGCTAAGACAAAAAGAGCGGCGCGAGGCAATCTCCCATGAACCAACCGCAGGACGACCCCATTTCCGTCGCGGTCATCTCCAACCGGCTCGGCGCGATCACGAGAGAGATGGGCCAGATCATGCTGCTCACCTCCCGCTCGCCAATCTTCAGCGAGTCGAGAGATTTCGTCACTGCGATCTTCGACGGCCAAGGCCGTCTTATCGCGCAGACATCCTATATACCGGTTCTGCTCGGCGCGATCCCATTTGCGCTGGCTGCGATCCGCAGCCGCTATCAGGACACAGATCTCCAGCCCGGCGACGTTATCGTTGCCAACGATCCGTATCTCGGCAACAGCCATCTTCCCGACGTGACCATTGCGCGGCCGGTTTTTTTTCGCGGGGAGCTCGTTTTCTGGGCCGTCACGAAAGGGCACCAGGCCGATCTCGGCGGCGCCGGCGTTGCGGGATATAACCCGGAGGCGAAGACGGTTTGGGAGGAGGGTTTGCGGCTGCCGCCGATGAAGCTCTACAGCCAAGGAGAATATCAGCGCGATCTGTGGGATTTCATTCTTCTCAACGTCAAAAGCCGGCACTTGGTCGAGGGGGATTTGCATTGTCAGATCGGCGCCGCGACGCGTGGGGAAGAAGCGCTGCTCGAGCTCTTGGACCGGTACGGGCGGGAAGCGGCTGCCGGCGCGATTGAGGCGTACATTGCGGCGACCGAGAAATCGATGGCGGCGGCGATCAAGAAAATGCCCAACGGCGTTTATCGGGGAGAGAGCTTCCTCGACAACGACGGTGTCGAGATGGATAAGGCTCCCGGCATCCGCGTCGCCGTCAAAGTGGAAGACGAGACGCTCAGCTTCGATTTCGCCGGCTCCGATCCGCAAACGCGCGGTTTCGTCAACAGCCCGCTCGCCAACACGGCATCGGTTTGTTTCCAGGCGCTTTTCGCGTGCATCGGCGCGGCGATCCCGATCAATTTCGGCTCGCTGCGGCCGATTCGCATCGTCGCGCCCGAAGGCTCGATCGTCAACTGCCGCGCGCCGGCGCCGACCACGGCGTCTACGCTCGTTACCTGCGCCGCGATCGCGGAAGCGATCTGGATCGCGCTGGCCGAGGCGATTCCGTCGCAGACACAATCCGGCTGGGGCCGGCGCTGCGCCCCGATGAGCGCGGGAACCAATCCGCGCAACGGCCGCGCGTTTGTTTGCACGCATCACAATTGCAAAGGCGGCTCGGGAGCCACGGAAGGGTATGACGGTTGGAACCATACCGGCCCAGTGAGCAACATGGGCGGCTCCCGCGCGACCGATCCGGAGATCTTCGAGCTCGCATACCCATACCGTCTCTTCGAATACGAGCTTGCGCCCGACACCGGCGGCGCCGGTCAATGGCGCGGCGGCACCGGCGCGGTGCTGCGCTGGCGCGTCGAGTCGCCGGACGTGCGATGCGTTACCGTGGGATCCGGCATGCTCGAGCAAACGCGCGCCTTCGGCCTCTTCGGTGGCAAGCCGGGATCGCTGCCGATCATGCGCGTCGTCGGCGCCGGCGGCGCGAAGCGAAATCTCCCAGTTAATCAATTTTCAGAAGTCAAAGAAGGCGACGTCTTTGAGCTCGTATCTCAAGGCGGGGGAGGCTTCGGCGATCCCTTCCTGCGCTCGGCCGAGCGCGTGCGGGACGATGTCGCCAATGGACTCGTATCGATGGAGAAGGCGGCGCAAGAGTACGGCGTCGTGCTCGAGCGGCGCGGGCGCGACATCGTTATCGATCGTGACGCGACGTCTAAAAAGCGTGCAGCAAGGACAAAGACCTAGGGCGACAACACGAGAGAGACGAATGACGAGAAACTTTTTACTCTGCCTAGCAATCACCGCGGTCTTTTGGCAATCGCCGGCAATGGCGCAAGCGCCGAAGACGACCTTCAACGTTGGACTTTCGGCGTTTTCCGCCGCCTTCATGCCGGCCTTCGTGGCCGATCAAGCCGGTTACTTCGCGCAGGAAGGCATCGGCACGCGGCTTGTGTTTTTTCAAAGCGGCGTGCAGCTCATGCAATCGATCATTGCCGGCGACACGCATATCGGCATGGGCTCCGCGCCGGAGCTCGTGACCGCGACGAATGCTGGCGCGAAGGTGCACGGGTTTTGGGGCATCTCCAATCTCATGCCGTACGCGCTCATCTCGCGCCCTAACATTAAAACGATTGCCGAGCTAAAAGGAAAGAAGATCGCAGTCAGCGCGCGCGGCTCCCTCAGCGAATTTCTGGCGAGCTACGTTCTCAAAAACAAAGGTCTCGACCCGTCGAAAGATGTTGTCTATGTTCCGCTCGGCGGCGTGCCAACACGCTTTGCCGCGCTGCTGTCAGGCTCCGCCGATGCGAGTCTCATCAGCGCGGCGCAGTTCGACAGAGGACGAAAAGCGGGCCTCAACTTTCTCTTCATGCTCGCCGATCTGATCCCGGAGTGGCCGCAGGACGTGATCTATTTGAAGGACGAGTTCGTCGCCAGCCGCGATCCGGAGTTCCGCGCCTTCTTGCGCGCCTACCGGCGCGCCGTGGCGACCTCGAAGAAAAACCCCGAGATCGCGATCGCCGCGATGCAGAAGGCGATGCGCTTCGATGAGTCCACAGCGCGCGACGGCTACAAAGCCTATGTGGCGTCGCTGCCGGACGATGGCCGGATCGGCGAGAAGGGCTTCGAGCTGCTCGTCGACCAGATGTTCCAGGAAGGCACGATCAAGCGGCGGCTCGCGATGACCGACTTGATCGATTACCGTTATATCCATGAAGCGCAGAAAAAATAATAACTCACGGGCGGGACGCGACTAATGGCGGGCAGCGATCATTTCGATATCGGCATCGACGTCGGCGGGACTTTTACCGATTGCGTGATGATCGACGCGGCGGGGCGAAGCTTCGTCGAGAAAACCTTCACGACGCCGCGCGATCCGTCCGAGGGTGTGCTCGCGGGATTGGAAAAACTCGCTGGGAAAGCGAATACGCCGCTCGGGGATTTTCTCCGCCGCGTTCGGCGCATCGTCCACGGCACGACGATAACGACCAACGCCGTGCTGACGGGCAACGGCGTCAAGACGGGCTTCGTCACGACGCAGGGCTTCCGCGATGTACTACTGATGCGGCGCGGCGTGCGCGAGAACCAGTTCAACTCGAAGGTCGATCCGCCGCCGCCGCTCGTGCCGCGGAGCCTCACGGTGACCGTTCCCGAGCGTGTCGATTGCGTCGGAGCCGAGACCGTGCCGCTCGACCGCGAGAGCGCGCGCCGGGCGATCCGCGAGCTGAAGGAGCAAGGCGTCGAGTCCGTCGCTGTCAGTTTCCTCTTTTCATTTCTCAATCCGAAACACGAGGCAGAGCTCGCAGAATTGCTGAAAGAGGAATTCCCCGAAGCATATGTCTCGCTCTCGACGCAGGTGCTGCCGCAGCTGCGCGCCTACGAGCGCCACAGCACGACGGCGCTGAACGCCTATGTAGGACCGCTGCTAGATCGCTATTTGCGGCGTTTAACCGACCGGCTCGAGAAAGCCGGCTTCGCCGGGCGCCTGCTCATCATGCAATCGAACGGCGGCGTGATGGCGCCGGAGACCGCCGCGCGCTTCGCATGTCGCACGCTGCTCTCGGGTCCAGCCGGAGGACCGGTCGCGGCGATTTTCTACGGCGGACGCGCCGGACGACGCGACGTGATCGCGATGGACATGGGGGGTACGAGCTTCGATGTGTCGCTCATCAAGGCAGGCGAGGCGAGCTTCACCACGGCCGGCGACGTCGGCGGACACGCAATGGCGTTCCCCGTGCTCGACATTCGCACCGTCGGCGCGGGCGGTGGCAGCATCGCCTGGCTCGACGACGGTGGCGTGCTCCATGTCGGCCCGGCCAGCGCCGGAGCCGATCCCGGCCCGATCTGCTACGGGCGCGGCGGGAATGCGCCGACGGTCACCGACGCCGATCTCGTGCTCGGCTATCTCGGCGCCGAGGATTTTCTCGGGGGCGAGTTCAGGCTCAATATCGAGGGCGCCCGGAAAGGTATCGAGCAGCGCATCGCCAAGCCGCTCGGCCTCGACGTCATCGCCGCTGCCGAGGGTATTCATAGGATCGTCAACGGCACGATGGCCGACGCGATCCGGCTCGTCTCCATCGCCCAAGGCTACGATCCGCGTCAATGCACGCTGGTCGTCGCCGGCGGTGCCGGCGCCGTTCACGCCGCGGCGATTGCGCGCGAGCTCGGCATCACGAGCCTCCTGATTCCGCGCGAGGCATCGGTTTTCTGCGCGGCGGGAATGCTTCTTTCCGATTTGAAGCACGATTATGTGCGCACGCTCTCCGGCGAGATCGGCAGCATCCCACGCGAAAAAATCGCGGCGATGTATGCCGAAATGTCCGTCGAGGCGCTGCGCACGCTCGCCGAGGAAGGTATCGGCGAGAAAGAAGCCCAGCTCTCGTACGGAGTCGATCTCAAGTACGTCGGTCAGTTCCACGAGATTACAATTCCGTTCGCATCTCCTTCGACCGGCGTCGAACAGTTCAAGTCCGATTTCGCCGCGCGCCACCTGAAGCTCTACGGCTACAATCTTCCGGGCCAGCCCGTCGAAGCGCTTCACTGGCGACTAACGGCGGTCGGTCGCACCGAGCGGCCGCTTTTTGCGCGCGCAGCTTCGGCCCCCGGTAAACCGGCGCGGACAAAACGCGAGGTGGTTTTCGACCGCCGCAAAATCTCGACTAACGTCTACCGCGGCGGCGAGCTGAATCCTGGAGCATCGTTTGAAGGTCCCGCGATCATCGAAGAGCCCACGACGACGATCGTGATTCCTCCGGCGTGCGGGCTGTCGGTTAACGAGTTCGGCGATTACGAGCTGACGCTTGCGTCCGAACAGGCGGCGAGAACGATCGCCGCTGCGAGTTGAACCATGAAAACACCGAAGGACGTACGCGAGCACATCAAGAATTTGGAGGAACGCGGTCTGCTCGTCCGAGTCGCGCGGGCGTCCAACAAGGACACCGAGATCCATCCGATCGTGCGCTGGCAGTTCCGCGGCGGCGTGCGCGAGGAGGACCGCAAGGCATTTCTCTTCGAAAACGTGATCGATGAGCGTCGCAAGTACGACGGCTCGGTGCTGGTCGGCGGGCTCGCCGCGTCGCGCTGGGTTTACGCGCTCGGCATGGGCTGCGAGCCAAGCGACATCGTCGACAAATGGCAGAAGGCGCTCGCGAAGCCGATCGAGCCGGCGCTCGTCGAGAGCGGCCCGGCGCAGGAAGTCGTCCATATGGGCGACGAGCTTGACCGTGAAGGCGGCGGCCTCGATGCGATCGCGGTGCCGATTTCCACGCCCGGCTTCGACAATGCGCCGTATTTCACGTGCGCGCAGTGGATCACGAAAGATTTGGAGACCGGCATCCGCAACGTCGGCAACTACCGCGCCCAGGTGAAAGGGCGTCGCCGGACCGGCGTCTGCCCCGGGCCGCAGGCGAATCAGCAGCTGAACATTCACTGGCGGCAGGCCGCGGCGCGCGGCAAGCATTTACAAGCCGCGTTGGTTGTTGGCGGGCCGCCGGTCGTGACGCACGCGGCCGTGCAAAAAATTCCGTACGGCGTCGACGAACTCGCCGTCGCCGGCGGGCTCGCGGGCGAGCCGATCCCGCTCGTCAAGTGCAAGACCGTCGATATCGAGGTGCCCGCGACGGCCGAGATCGTGCTCGAAGGTATCATTCGCACCGATTTCCTCGAGCCCGAGGGCGCCTTCGGCGAATCGCACGGCTACATCCACCCGCGGATCATGAATCCGGTGTTCGAAATCAGCTGCATCACGCACCGCAAAGACCCGGTCTTCGTCGGCATCCTGAGCCAGGTGACGCCGAGCGAGTCGAGCAAGCTCAAAGAGATCGGCATGGAGGCGATGCTGCTGCGCTACCTGCGCGAGCACTCGAGCAACGAATGGGTGACCGGCGTCGGCTGTTATGAGCCGCTGGTCAACCTCCGCCGCTACGTTGTGGTTCAATGCAAGCGCGGCGCGCCGCAGTACGAAGTGTGGCGCGCGCTCCACGGCGTGCTTGCGTTTCGCCAGGAGCTCGGCAAATACGTCGTAGCGGTCGACGACGATATCGATCCCAAGGACGGCGACGCGATCAACTGGGCGATCACGATGCGCTGCGAGCCGTCGAAGGATGTGCGCATCGTCGAGGGGCGCGAGAAAGGCCATGCGCCGCCGTTCCGCGTGCACGGCGAATCGATCGACAAGATGGAAGAGGCCGAGGAGCGCTCGGCGGAATACTCCGTGATGATGATGAACGCGACGCTCAAGGAGCCGTTTCCGCCGGTGGCGCTGCCGTCGCAGGAATATATGGAGCGCGCGAAAGATATCTGGGAAAACGAGCTGAATCTTCCGCCGCTGCGGCCCCAATCGCCTTGGTACGGCTACTCGCTCGGCCAGTGGGACGAGGAGTCGACGGACGAGGCGGCCGCTGCATTGAAGGGCGAATATTACAAGACCGGCGACAAGCTCGCTGGGCGGCGCGTGCCGGTTAAGATTAAGCGAAGTGATAAATAGAGCCCGCGATGAATCGCAAGCCCGTCATCGAGAGAATGTTTTATCCCCGTTCCGTGGCGGTCGTCGGCGCGTCCGGCGACGCCGATAAATTCACTGGCCGCGTGCTCAAGCATCTCCTTAAATCCCGCTTCAAAGGCTTGATTTTCCCAGTAAATCCGAACCGCAAAGAAGTCCAGGGCGTGCGTGCCTATTCAAATCTCCGGGAAATTCAGGAACCGATCGACGTCGCCGTGATGATGGTGCCGAACAGCCGGCTGTTTGACGCGCTGGAGGACTGCCGCGCAAAGGACGTCGCCGCCGCGCTGGTTTTGAATTCCGGATTTGCCGAAGCGGGGGACGACGGCAAGCGGTTGCAGGAGAAACTCGGCGCGTTCGCCCGCGAAAGCGGGATCCGCATCTGCGGGCCCAACTGCAACGGGTACGTCAACGTTCTTGATAAGCTCATCATCGGCACGTCGGGCGCTTTCGACCGCGCGGAATTCGTGCCCGGCGACATCGCGTTTCTCGTCCAGAGCGGCGGCGTCGCCGGCGTGCTGCTCGACCTCGCGCAGGATAAAAAGATCGGACTCAGCTACTGCGTCTCGGTCGGCAACGAGGCCGACCTCGACATCGCCGACTTCGTCGAACACCTCGCGGAAGATGCGCGGACAAATGTCATCGCACTGTTCGTCGAGGGCGTCGATGACGGCCGGCGTTTTCTCGCCGCTGTGGAAAAGGCGAAGGCGCGCGGCAAGCAAGTCGTGACGTGCAAGGTCGGCCGATCCGCCAAAGGTCATCAGGCGGCATCGGCGCATACCGGGAAGCTCGCGGGCTCCTCGCTCGTCTGGAGCCAGGCGATGAAGCGCGCAGGCGTCGCGGAGGTCGCGGACATCGAAGAGTTGGTCGAGACCGCGAACCTCATGAGTAAGTTTCGCACTTCTAGCGGCAACCGGCTCGCGATCCTCACTCTTTCCGGCGGCCAGGGCGTGTTGTTGGCCGACCTTTGCGACGCGCATGGAATCGCGCTGCCGCCGCCGTCGTCTTCCGCAGGCGCGCTGCGCGAGGCGCTGCCGGAATTCGCCGGACTCGCGAATCCGATCGATCTCACCGGCCAGGCGTCTGGCGAGCCGGAGGTGCTGGAGCGGGTCATTCGCAGCCTCGCGGACGATTCCGACTACGACGCTGTATTACTGGTTCTGGTCGCGAGCCCCGTCGCCGCGCGCCTGTGGACCGAGCGCATCGCGCGTTTCGCTCCCGAGCTGCCCAAGCCGGTCGCGGTCTTGTGGACCGGCGGGCGAGGGCTCGACGAGTGGCGCAACCAATTGCTGGACGCGCGCGTGCCGATGTTTTCGTCGGCGACAGTCGCCATCCGGAGCTTCGCCGGTTATTTTGCCTCCACTGCGACGGCACAGCATGTTACAGCCAACGTTGACGCGATGCGTGCAAAGAAGGCGCGCGAATTCCTTCGCGGCCGTATCGCTGAAGGAATCGCCGAGCCGGAAGCGAAAGAGATCGCGAAAATGTACGACATTCCCGTGCCGCGGGAATTTCTCGTAACGAATGAAAAAGAGGCGGCAGATGCGGCTCGCAGCCTTAACAACGCGGTTGCGATGAAACTGATCTCGCCGGACATTCTCCATCGCTCCGACCGCGGTTTCGTTCGACTCGGCATCGCCACGCCCGAAGCGGCCGCGGATTGCTATCGCGACCTTGTGAGCCGCGCCGGCGGCGCGCGAGTACGCGGCGTTCTGGTGCAGCCGATGGTCCGTGGTGTGGTCGAGACGATCGCCGGCATTTCCTACGATGCGCAGTTCGGACCTGTCGTCTTGTTCGGTTCCGGTGGCGTCATTGCGGAACTTGCCAACGACGTGGCGATGCGCCTCTGTCCGGTCTCGGCCGACGACTGTCGTGCGATGATCGCCGAGACGAAGGCGGGAAAATTGCTCGCCGGCTATCGTGGCGCTGCGGCCGGCGATATCGAAGCCGTCGTTCGAGTTCTTTTATCGTTGTCCGATCTGGCCGTGGAGCTTGGACCGGCGGTAAAGGAGATGGACATCAATCCGCTGATCGCCGCCGAGAAAGGCGCCGTCGCCGTGGATGTGAGGCTCGTCGCGGCCGAGCGATTTTCGAAGGAGCAAGATTCATGGCATTGACCTTTGGCGTGAGTTTCGCGCCGAATCATCCGAAGGAAGTCGCCGAGTGGTGCCGCGCGGCCGAGGATTGCGGCTTCGAGCGCGTCGGGCTCGTCGATTCGCAGTCTATTTACCGCGAGCTCTACGTGACCTCCACTGCGGGACTCCAGGCGACGCGGCGTATTCAGATCGGCCCACGCGTCACGAACGCGCTCACGCGCCACCCGAGTGTGACTGCGAGCGCGCTGGTGACCATGGCCGAGGTTTCGGACGGCCGCGTGTTCGCGGGGATCGGCACCGGGGACAGCGCGCTCATCAACATCGGCATGAAGCCGGTGAAGCTCGCCGCGCTGGAAGAATTCTTGACGACGATCCGCGCGCTCATGCGCGGTGAGACGGTGCAGCGAAACGGGTCGGAAATGCGGCTTACCTGGAGCAAGGCGAACATACCTATTTATGTCTCGGCGCACGGGCCGAAGACGCTCGAGTTCGCCGGCCGCAACGCCGAAGGCGTTATCTACGGCGACGGCGTGGGGCAGGAGGTTGTCAACGACGCACTACGCTCCGTTGCGACCGGCGCGGCGGCGGCTGGCCGGCGCGCAGAGGATGTGGATGTCTGGTGGGGACTCTGCGGCAATATCGGTGAGAGCCGCGAGAAGGCGCTGAGTCAGATTCGTATGCTGCTCGCCGCGAAGGCGAATCACCTCGCGCGCTTTCCCGAGCAGAACAAGCACGTGCCGCCGGAATTCCGCAATGTGCTCGACCGCATCCATCAAAGCTACAGCTACCTCGAACATCAGAAGCCCGGCGAGACGACCAACTCACGCCTCGTGAAGGAAAGCGGCCTCGAGGACTATCTCGCAGGCCGCTACGCGATCGCGGGAACGCCCGAGCAGTGCCGGGCGCGCATATACGAGCTGGAGCGCATGGGTGTGAGAAAAATCTGGCTCAACGTCCACTTCGACGACAAGATCGGCTTCATGGAAAAATGGAGCCGCGAAGTGATAGCCAAGATATAAAGGCGGTGTGATGGAAGCAGAACTGGCCAACAGACTCGTCGGCGGCCTCGGCGACGCTGGTGTGGATTTCATGAGCTATCTCCCGGAGAGTCGGCTTAGCCAAATTTTGCCGCTGATGCGCAGCGATCCGCGTTTCCGTCTCGCGCCCGCCGCGAGCGAGACCGACGCGGTGTCGATCGCCGTGGGCGCGACGCTCGGCGGCAAGCAGTCCGCCTGTTACATGGAGAGCACGGGAATTTTCGTCTCCTCGTATCAGCTCGTGGTCGTGGCGCTGCATCTGCGCGTGCCGATCCTGCTGCTGGTCGGCCATCTCGGCGGCTTCGACGACCAGCGCAACAGTTTTCTTTACTCGCTGCCGGGCCGGCTTTTGCTTCCGACGCTCGACGCGCTCCACATCGAGCACACCGTGCTCAAAAATGGAGACGAGATCGAGGCCGACATCAAAACGGCGGTGCGCACGATGAACGCGCTGCGCGAGCCGGTGGCGCTCGTCTTCTCGGGGGATTTTACGATATGAAGCGCTACGATTGTCTGGAATATCTCGTGCCGCTCATCACGGATCAGTTGATCGTGACGAGTCAGAGCGGGCAGCGCATCGAATGGGGGCATCTCTCGAAGCATGACGGCAATCTGCTGCTCGGCGAGATGGGCGCGGCGCTCGCCGTCGCCGCCGGCATTGCCGCCGCGCTGCCGCACCGGCGCGTTATCGCGCTTGAATCCGACGGCAGCGTTTTGTTAACGCTCAGCAGCCTCGCGACGGTGGCGAATCTCGGCATCGATAATCTCACGGTGATAGTGTTCGACAACGGCGCTTACAGCGGAACGCGAATCAGCGAGCCGACGGCAACGAGCGGCCGGACCGATCTCGCCGAAGTCGCGCTCGCCGCCGGCATCGAGAGCTCCGTCACCGTTCACGATCTGGAAGCATTCAAACGCCAGGCGAAGGCCGCGCTGGGTGGAAAAGGACTCAACTTCATCGTCTGTAAAGTGGAAGAGAGTCTGCTCCATCGGGATATCCCGCGGCCCGACGTCGATCTTCAGGAGAACAAGTACAAGTTCGTGCGCTATATCCAGGCGACCGAAGGCAAATTGCCGCCGTTTATCGGCCGCGGGTGAATCGGGAGGTGATTATGGCAGTTTGGGACGACGGGACGACTCCGCGCGACAAGCAGGTGCTCGAAGCCTGCGGCTACGGCGGCGTGCGGGGACTGGGAAAGCGGCCCGCGCTCGTAATCGTCGATATGAATTACAACTGGGTTGGCGACCGACGTGAGCCGGTGCTCGAATCCATCAAGCGCATCCGCCACAGCTGCGGCGAGGAGGCCTGGGACGCGGTCGACACGGTACGCATTCTCCTCGACAAGGCCCGCCGGAAAAAAATCCCGGTCGTCTACACGACCGGGTACGGTCCCGAGAACCACTACGAGTCGAAGCGCCGCCCGTGGAAGAACCGTCGCCATGACGAGGACGAGACGATGGACTACTCCTCGCGGATGAAGATCGTGGCCGAGATCGCGCCGGCGCCGTCCGACATCGTTATCCAGAAGGCCAAGCCGTCGGGATTCTTCGGCACGCCGCTCCACGGCGTGCTCAACGATTACGCCGTCGACACGCTGCTCGTGACCGGTGGCTCGACCAGCGGCTGCGTTCGCGCAACCGTCGTCGACGCTTTTTCCTACAATTATTACGTCGCCGTCGTCGAGGAGGGGACGTTCGACCGCATCCAGTTATCGCATAAGGCGAACCTGCTCGATATGAACATGAAGTATGCCGATGTGATGAAAGCCGACGCGGCCGCCGCGTATCTCGATAGTTTGCCGCAAGGTCTCTACCAATGGAATTCCGAGCCGGCGGCGCGGACGCCGCGAAGCGCCTGATGGAAAACGGCGCATGAGTCATTTCGTCAGGGGACTGGCAGTCGCGTGTTTTGCCCTGTCGGCGCTGATCGGGCCAGGCAGTTCCGCTTACGCGCAGACGGTGCGCATCGGCTCGCTCGGGCTGAGCGGCCCACTGCTCCCGCTATGGCTGGCGCAAGATAAGGGACTATTCGCAAAGCAGGGGCTCGCCACGGAGCTGATCACTTTTCAAGGCGGCACGCCGACGGTTCAGGCGCTGCTCTCCGGCGGCATCTCCTTCGCCGCGACAAGCACCGACACCGGCGCGAACGCGCGTGTGCGCGGCGGTAACGTAGTCGGCATCGCGGAATGGGTCAACAGCTTTCCGTACATGCTCGTTACGGTGAAGGAGATCGACCGCGGTGAGAAGCTCAAAGGAAAAAAAATCGCTATCAGCCGCTTCGGCGGCGCGGCGCATTACGCGGCGCGGTTGTCGCTCGCGAAGCTCGGGCTCGACGCGGAAAAAGACGCGCAGATGCTCCAGCTCGGCGACGAGTCGGTACGCCTCACGGCGTTGCGTCAGGGATTCGTCGACGCCACCGTCCTCACGCCCCCGACCAATCTCACGGCGAGAAATCTGGGCTTCAACGTGCTTGTCTCGCTCGTCGACGCCGGCGTCAAGTACTCGTTCGATACGATCTTTACCACGCGCGACTACGCGGGGCGCAATCGTGATACGGTCCTTCGGTTTCTTCGCGGCTTCTTAAGCGGCGTCGCGTATATGAAGAAAAATACCGCCGACAGCATCGAGACATTGAAGAAGTGGACGCGGTCGAACGACCGCGCCGCCTTGGAGGAGACTTATCGTATTTTCGGCAGCATCATACCCGCGAGGCCCTACGGCACCGAAGAGGGGTGGAAAAATCTTCTCGAGGTGCTGAGCGCGGCGGATCCCAAGGCGCGGCAATTGGAAACCAAAGACATGTTCGACTACACCTTTTTGAGCGAAATCGATAAGAGTGGATTCATCGACGCGCTTTACAAATAAGGCACTGAACGTGTTCGAACCAAAGCCTTACACGGGGAAGACCGCCTTCGAGCAGTGGGCGGAGTACGAGGGCGCGCCGCTGATTCGCGACTTTATCGTGCCCGACCTGCGGACGATCGCGCTCGCGCCGTGGGACCGCCTCGGCGCGTTCGGCACGTGGCTCGTGCTCGGCGCGCCGGAGGACCAGCTCTCGATGGCGGCTTACATCTGCGAGATTCCTCCCGGCAAATCGCTCAAGCCGCAGCGGCATCTTTACGAGGAGCTGATTTTTATTCTACGAGGCAGCGGCGCGACGACGGTGTCGAGCGAGGGCGGCAAATCTTTCACGTTCGAGTGGAAGACCGGCAGCCTGTTCTCGCCGCCGCTCAATTCCCGCCATCAGCATTTTAACGGCTCGGGCGCGGAGGCCGTCCGTTATGTTTCGCTTACTAATGCGCCGGCTGTGTTCAATATGTTCCACAGCCACGAATTCATCATGAACAATCCGCATCGCTTTGCCGAGCGTTTCAACGACGAGGAGGATTATTTCTCGGGAAAAGGCGAAACCCATACAGGCGACGTTTGGGAGAGCAATTTCATTCCGGACATTGTCGACCTGCCGTTCTACGAGTTCTCGACCAAAGGCCCGGGCATGAAGCACGTCGAGATCGAGCTCTCGAGCAATACGCTTTCCGGCCACATCAGCGAATCGCCCGTCGGCGTCTACAAGAAGGCGCACCGCCACGGCCCCGGCGCGAATATCATCGTGCTGAAGGGAAACGGCTATTCCCTCATGTGGAAAGAGGGACAGAAGTGGGAGCGTTTCGACTGGGGACCGATGAGCATGATGTCGCCGCCGAACCGCTGGTTCCACCAGCACTTTAACCTCGGGCGCGAGCCGATCCGGCAGCTCGCGCTTAAGGGCTGGGGACAGAAATATCCGATCGGCGGCTGGAACGAGATGTTCAAGAGCACTGAAGAGGGCGGCGACATGATCGAGTTCGAGGACGAGGACCCAGCGGTCCGTGCGATGTACGTCGAGGAGCTGAAAAAAGAGGGCATCGAGTTAAAAAATACGCCTGTCAGCTATAGAAACAAGCGGGCGTAATCTCCGGACAACATGACAACGATTCCCTTGATTCTCCTTGCCGTACTCACGCTGTTGTGTGGCGCGCAGACGGCGGGCGCGCAGACGAAACCGCAGAAGATCGTCGTGCAATATCCGGCTACGGCATCGATCGGCGGCGTGCTGCCCTGGATCGCTAAGGACAAGGGCTTTTTCGCCAAGCACCAGCTCGACGCGGACGTGGTCTTTACCACCGCGGCGACTGCGATGCAGGCGTTGATCGCCGGCGGAATCGATGTCGCGGGCGGCGACGTGCTGGCCCCGCTGTCGGCCTTTGTCGGCGGCGCGGATGTCGTCGTTATCGGCTCGTTCGCCAATACCTCGCCGTACGTCATGGCGGCGCGGCCCGGCGTCAAGCGCATCGCCGATTTGAAAGGCGGCAAGATCGGCATCCAGTCGCCGACGGGCCGCGGCACGATTTTCACCCGCGTGGTCCTCGAAGAGGCGGGCCTCAACCCCGACCGCGATGTGCAGCTGCTCCGTGTCGGCGGTACCGAGGCGCGCCTCGGCGCGCTGGTCGCCGGCCACATCGACGGCGCGCTCGTCAATCCGGGCGTGGCGCACCAGATCTCCAAAGCGGGGCTGGCGACGCTGACGCTGAAGGGGGTGTCGTTCATCGATGCCGAGTTCCATGTGATGCGCAGGCGCTTCGAAGAGCGACGAGCCGCGCTGCTCGGCGCGTTCCGCGCGATCCGCGACGCCGCGGCGTACATGAAGACCGACCGCGCCGGGTCGATCGACGTGATCCAGAAACTCATGCGGGTCGAAGACCGGCGCGTCGCCGAGACCGCCTACGACGTGTGGGCGCAGTACGTCGTCACCGATCCGCGCATACCCGAGAAAGTGATCCAAGAGACCCTGCGACTGGCCGAACGCGTCGATCCGCGGCTCAAGCAGATCAACGCGCCGAAGCTCTTCGATGCGAGCTTTGCGGCGCTGTTAGACGGCGGAAAGTGATTTTTATGACGCAGGTAGCACAGCGCGATGGAACGACGATGTTCGAGCCGAAGCCCTACACCGGGAAGACCGCATTCGAGCAATGGGTAGACTACGAAGGCATCCCGATAATCCTGGACTATATGGTTCCCGATCTAAACACGGTCGCGCTCAGGTCGTGGGACCGCATGGGCGCCGCCGGAAGCTGGGTGGTCCTCGGCGCGCCGGAAGATCAGATGGCGATGGGCGCGTATGTCTGCGAGATCGCGCCGGGGAAATCGATCAAGCCGCAGAAGCATCTCTACGAGGAGATCGTCTACATCGTTTCCGGTAGCGGCGCGACGACCGTGTGGAACGAGGGACAGAAGCCGCTCACGTTCGAATGGAGACGCGGCAGCTTGTTCGCGCCGCCGGCCAACACTTGGTTCCAGCATTTCAACGGCTCGGGCTTGGAGCCAGCGCGTTACGTGGCGCTGACCAATGCGCCAGCGGTCTTCAACATGTTCCACAGCTACGACTTCATCATGAACAATCCGTACCGATTCAAGGAGCGTTTCGACGGCGACTCGGAATTTTTCTCCGGCAAAGGCGAGGGCCATCCCGGACGCGTGTGGGAGAGCAATTTCGTTCCCGACATTGTCAATCTTAAGCTGCACGAATTTGACGTCAAAGGGCCGGGTCTGCGCCACGTGGAGATCGAGCTGTCGAGCAATACCTTGTCATGCCACCTGAACGATTCGCCGGTCGGCGTCTACAAGAAGGCGCACCGTCACGGGCCGGGCGCCTACATCATCATTATCGGCGGCCGCGGGTACACGCTGCAGTGGAAGGAAGGGCAGAAGTGGAAGCGCTTCGACTGGGGGCCGATGAGCATGATGTCGCCGCCGAACCGCTGGTTCCACCAGCATTTCAACCTGGGGAAAGACCACATCCGCCAGCTCGCACTAAAAGGGTGGGGGCAGAAATATCCCATCGGCGCCTGGGAACAGATGTTCAAGAGCACGGAAGCGGGCGGCGACATGATCGAGTTCGAGGACGAGGATCCGGCGATCCGCCCGATGTACGTCGAGGAGCTCAAGAAAGAAGGCATTGAATTAAAAAATCCGCCGGTAAAATATCGGACCAAGACATGAGCTTTTATAAACTAATATTTACGGCGATCCTCGCTGCAGTCGCGCTTACGATCGCGCGGCCGACAACGGCGGAGGAAAAAGTCTCGATCTCGTATCCTTCCATTGCTTCGACCGGCGGCATCGTGCCTTGGATCGCGAAGGAGCGCGGCTTCTTCGCCGCCGCAGGCATCGAGCCCGAATTGATCTACACCTCCGGCGCGCTCTCGATGCAGGCGCTGATCGGCGGCAGCGTCGATCTTGTGCTCGGCAGTATCTTCGATCCGCTGAGCGCGATCGCGGGCGGCGCCGACATCGTTATCCTGGGGTCGTTCAACAATTCGCCCCCGTATGTCATGGCGGCGCGGCCCGAGGTACGTGACGTCAAAGACTTGCGGGGAAGAAAGATCGGCGTCCGCTCGCTTACGGGTCCTGCGACGGCGATGACGCAGTTTCTGCTCGAAGAGCAAGGCTGGGATTCCAAGCGCGACGTGCAGATCCTTCGCGTCGGCGGCACCGCCGAGCGGCTCGCCGCGCTCAAAGAAGGGCTGGTCGACGCCGCCCTCATCGATGAGGCCGTGGCGCACCGCGCCAAGGAGGCCGGTCTCAACATCATTCCGCTCAAGGGCGTGCCGCACATTCACACCGGCGTTTACACGCGCCGCGCAACTTTGGCGCAGCGTCAGAGTGCGCTCACCGCCTCGCTCCGCGCGATGCGCGACGCCGCGGTATATATGAAAAACAATCGGGCCGGCTCGGTCCAGGTGATTCAAAAGGTGATGAAAGTATCGAACCCCAAAGTCGCAGAGACCTCTTACGACATATTGAAAGACGAGGTCGTCACTGATCCGCGGGTGCCCAATGAGGTCGTCCAGCAGAGTCTCAAGCTCGCGGTCCGCAGCGACCCGCGCGTGAAGAATATCGATCTTGCGAAGTCGCTCGATCTACGGCTGGCGGTCCAGGTCATGCAGGGGGCGAAGTAATCCATGCCGCTGACCATCCAAAAAATCTGTTTCGCGCTCGCGCTCCTGATCGTAATTTTGGCGCCTCCCGCCTCGGCGGCGGCGCTCGAAGAGATTCTCGTCGCGCACCCGGCGCTGACCTTCGGCGATATCCCATATTTCATCGCGCGGGAAAACGGCTTTTATCGCGACGAAGGCATTCAAGTGAAGGACATCATGATTCGCGGCGGCGTCACTGCTTCGCAGGCGCTGCAAGCGGGATCGGTCCAGTTTACGCTTGCGCTCGGAACCGGCGCGCGCGCCGCGCTTTCGGGTATGACGATCAAGGCGATCATGGTGTTCTGCGACAAGCCGTATCATTTCCTGTACGCGCGACCCGATCTCGGCGTTCGCACGGCCAAGGATTTGAAGGGCAAGCGGATCGCCGTCACCGGACTCGGCTCGACGACCTACTACGCGGCGCGCAAAGTCGCCGCGCATGTCGGGCTCGATCCCGACCGCGACGTCTCGATCGTCTCCGTCGGCGATATCTGGCCGGCGCTGGCAGGCGGCTCGGTCGAATCGGGCCTCATCCGCCCGCCGTTTACCAATATGGCGGACAAGATGGGAATGGTGCGCATCGCGTTCGTCGGCGATGCCTTGCAGATTCCTATGTCGGGTGTTGTCACGTCGGAGAAGATGATCCGCGAGCGCCCGGAGCTCGTGCGCAACTTCATCCGGGCGACTTACAGAGGCCTCAAGTTTTTTCTCGACAACCGGAGCGAGAGCATCCAGATGCTGAACCGCGTGACCGCGATGGAGCCCGAGGTCGCGCAGACAACATACGATTTCTACAAGACCATCATGACGCGTGAAGGCGTGCCTTCCGAGCGTGCGCTGTCTGACGATTTCGAGATCACGCGTCAGATGCTCAAGAAAGAGAGTCAGAATTTAACCCGCGCTCAGGCCGAGCAGAAGATGTACGACTTTACGTTTCTCAAGCAGGTTTCGAAGAAACCACGATAGGCAAGGTATGCCGGAGCTGAGAGAATTTTTGCTGCGGGTGGATGAGCTTGGCGAGCTTAAGACGGTCCGCAATGCGGACTGGAACCTCGAGATCGGCGCGATCACCGAGATCTCCGCCGCCGATCCGAACGCGCCCGCTCTGCTCTTCGACGACATCAAGGGATACGCGAAGGGCTTCCGCCTGCTCACAAACATGTTCCATACGCAGGCGCGTACCGCGGTTGCGCTCGGCATGGCGCCCGAGCTGCGCGGCGTCGGGTTGGTTCGCGCCGTCAAAGAACTGCTCAGCACGACAAAGCCGGTGCCGGCCGTCGCCGTCGGCGAAGGCCCGCTGCTCGAGAACGTCTTCACCGGCGCTGACGCCGGTGTGCTCAGATTTCCCGCACCCAAACTACACCGCGAAGACGGGGGACGGTATCTCGGCACAGCTGACGCGGTGATCACGCGCGATCCCGACGACGATTGGGTCAACCTCGGCACGGCGCGCGTGCAGATTTTGGACGACAAGAAAGTCTGCCTATATGTCTCACCAGGTAAGCAGACGCGGCTGATCGCGCAGAAATATTGGGAGAAGGGGAAAAGCTGTCCGGTCGCGGTCGTCTGCGGCATTGATCCGGTACTCTTCGCCGTCGCCGGCCTCGGGCTTCCATGGGGATTCTCGGAGTACGACTTCGCCGGGCACATCCAGCATGCGCCTGTCCGAGTCGTCAAAGGAAAAATCACCGGCTTACCGCTGCCCGCGTCGGCGGAGATCGTCTTCGAAGGCGAGATTCCGCCGCCGGAGGTGGAAGCCGAGATGGAAGGTCCTTTTGGCGAATGGACCGGGTACTACGCATCCGGCACGCGGCCTTCGCCGATCATTCGCATTCAGGCGACATATCACCGCAACGATCCGATCCTCACAGTGCTGCCTGACTTCAAGACCTATCCGCTTTCGAGCTATCTGTTCCTGATTTTCTGCGCGGCAGGACTCTGGAACGAGATCGAGCAGGCCGGCGTTACAGACATCCGCGGCGTTTGGCAGGCCGAGTGGGGCGGCCGCTTCTTCACGGTGATCTCGCTCAAGCAGCGCTACGGCGGACACGCACGCCAGGCGGCGCACATCGCGCTCGGCGCGCGCGAGGGCGGCTACCTCGGCCGCTTCATCGTGCTCGTCGACGACGACATCGATCCAGCCAACATGCAGGACGTGCTTTGGGCAATGTCGACGCGCTGCGATCCGCAGACCTCGATCGAGATCGCATCCGGCTGCTGGAGCAGCCCGATCGATCCGCGCATCCCGCCGCCGCAGCGGGCGGCGGGAGATTTTACCAATTCGCGCGCGATCATCGACGCGTGCCGTCCCTTCGCCTGGCGGGATAAGTTTCCCAAAGTCCATTCGATCGATCCGGCGTATCAAGACGAGATCAAGCGTAAGTGGAAAGAAATCATCAAGTAATACTTTAATGATAGGAGCGAATGATGCCATTTTCCGACCTCCGAGAATATCTCAATAGGCTTGAAAAGCAGGGCGATCTCGCCCGCGTGAAAAAAGAAGTCGATCCGAAATACGAGATCGGCGCGATCTGCAAGACCGCGCACGATAAAGGCCGCAAGGCGCTCTTTTTCGAGCGCGTGCGCGGCTGCAGCATGCCGGTGATCGTCGATCTGCTCGCGACCTTTAACCGCATCGCGACGGCGATCGAGACGCAGGAAACCGACCTCTTCAAGGAAGTCGTCGAGCGAACCAAAGAAGGCGTCGAGCCCAGGATCGTGAAAAGCGGGCCGTGCAAAGACATC
>DASWZY010000081.1:0-2717 GCA_036407055.1 Binatia bacterium | reverse complement strand
GGAGCTCGGCGTGTCGGCGGCGGCGCCGGTGGCCGTGGCTGCCGGCGGCGCGGCTCCCGCGGCGGCGGCGGCCGAGGAGAAGACGGAGTTCAACGTCATCCTGGCGGAGGCCGGCGAAAAGAAGATTCAAGTCATCAAGGTCGTGCGCGAGTTGACCGGCCTGGGACTCAAAGAAGCGAAGGATCTCGTCGACGGCGCACCGAAACCGGTCAAGGAAGGCGTCGCCAAAGCCGAGGCGGAAACGATGAAAAAGAAAATCGAGGAGGTGGGCGGAAAAGTCGAGATCAAGTAGCGCGCGCGTTTTTAGGTTCCGGACTTCAGTCGAAAGAGGAGTATCATGGCATTTCAAGTGGCAAATAATTTACGGTTTCGCCGCAGTTTCGGGCGGATCAAGAAGATCATCGATCTGCCCTATCTGATTGAAATCCAGAAAAACTCATACGACGTGTTCCTCCAGAAAGACGCGGCGCCCGATCAGCGACAGAACGCCGGCCTTCAGGGTGTTTTCAAGTCGGTCTTTCCGATCAAGGACTTCAACGAGACGGCTTCGCTCGAGTTCGTGAGCTACACGCTGGGCGAGCCCAAGTACGATGTCGATGAGTGCCACCAGCGCGGCATGACTTTCGCGGCGCCGCTCAAGGTCACCGTCCAGCTCGTCCTCTGGGACGTCGATCCCCAGAGCGGCAGCCGGAGCATCAAGAACGTTAAGGAGCAGGAAGTCTATTTCGGTGAGATGCCGCTGATGACCAAGAACGGCACGTTCATGGTGAACGGCACCGAGCGCGTCATCGTGAGCCAGCTGCACCGCTCGCCCGGCGTGTTCTTCGAGCACGATAAGGGAAAGACGCACGCGAGCGGCAAGCTGCTCTACTCCGCGCGCGTGATCCCGTATCGCGGCTCGTGGCTCGACTTCGAATTCGACCCGCGCGACATCCTTTACGTTCGCATCGACCGGAGGCGGAAGTTTCACGCCACGGTGCTGCTCCGCGCGCTCGGCATGACGACCGAGGATCTGCTAAACTATTACTACACGGCGGACAAGATCATCTTCGAGGGGCGCAAGGCATTTCTCACTTTGAAGCCCGAGCACTTGATCGGCGTCAAGGCCGGCGCCGACGTGCGCGACGCCAAGAGCAACGAAGTGATCGTCCGAGAAGGGCGCAAGCTAACGCGCATGCTCATCCGTCAAATGGAGCAGGCGCGGATCAAGCAGGTGCCGATCGCGATCGAAGACGTGATCGGCCGCGTTGCTGCGCACGACATCAAGGATCCCGCGACCGGCAAGGTCATCGTCGAGTGCAACCAGGAGATCACGCAGGAGAAGCTCGATCTCATCCGCGAGAAGGGTATCGACGAGATCGAAGCGCTCTTTATTGACGAGTCGCGCGTAGGCCCGTACCTGCGCACGACGCTGCTGCAAGACCGGCTCGATCAGGGCGACAAGGACAAAGACGACCACCGCAAGCCGGAAAAGGCGATCGAGCACGCGATCCTGGAGATATATCGCAGGCTCCGCCCCGGCGATCCGCCGACGAAAGAATCGGCGACGAACTTTTTCTACAACTTGTTTTTCAACCCGGACCGCTACGACCTCTCCAAGGTCGGGCGGCTGAAGCTCAACCACCGGCTCAGGCTCAACGTGCCGCTGGAGCACGGGACGCTGCGCAAAGAAGACATCCTTGAGGTCGTTCGCTATCTCATGGAGCTCCGTAACGGTATCGGCTCGGTCGACGACATCGATCACCTCGGCAATCGCCGCGTGCGCGCCGTCGGCGAACTGGTCGAGAACCACTTCCGCGTCGGCCTGGTGCGCATGGAGCGGGCAATCAAGGAAAAGATGAGTCTCCAGGACATCGAGACGCTGATGCCGCAGGAGCTCATCAACTATAAGCCCGTGTCGGCGGCGTTGAAGGAGTTCTTCGGCTCGAGCCAGCTCTCGCAGTTCATGGACCAGACAAACCCGCTCTCCGAGATCACGCACAAGCGGCGTCTCTCCGCGCTCGGTCCCGGCGGTCTCACGCGCGAGCGCGCGGGCTTCGAGGTCCGCGACGTGCACCCGACCCATTACGGCCGGGTCTGCCCGATCGAGACGCCGGAAGGTCCGAACATCGGCCTGATCGCGTCGCTCACGACGTATGCGCGCGTCAACGACTTCGGCTTCATCGAGACGCCGTACCGCGAAGTGGAAGAAGGCCGGGTAACCGACCGGATCCGCTATCTCTCCGCGCTCGAAGAAGAGGATCACGTGATCGCGCAGGCGAACGCGCCGATCGACAACCGCGGCGCGTTCACGGCCGACCTTGTCTCGGCGCGCAAGGGCGGCGAGTTCGTCATGGCGCGGCCCGAAGAGGTCGATTTCATGGACGTCTCGCCGAACCAGCTCGTGAGCGTCGCGGCGTCGCTGATCCCGTTTCTGGAAAACGACGACGCCAACCGCGCGCTCATGGGCTCGAACATGCAGCGCCAGGCGGTGCCGCTGCTCCGTACCGAGGCACCGCTCGTCGGCACCGGCATGGAGAAAGTCGTCGCTCGCGATTCCGGCGTTACCATTGTCGCGCGGCGCGACGGCATCGTCGAGAGCGTCGACTCGACGCGCATCGTGGTCAAGGCCGACAAGACCTCCGGCTCGCACCGCGACACCGGCGTCGACATCTACGGGCTCACGAAATACCAGCGCTCGAACCAGAACACCTGCATGAACCAGCGGCCGATCGTGA
>DASWZY010000080.1:0-11760 GCA_036407055.1 Binatia bacterium | reverse complement strand
GGTGTCGCTCGGCTCGGTTGCGTTGCTCGTAATGACAGAGCTGCGCTCGCGCACGCCGATCATCGATTTCTCGCTTTTCCGCATCCGGCTTTTCAGCGCGGCGATACTGAGCCTCTTTTTCATCACCTCGACGCAGTCGGCGATCAACTTCAT
Organism: Binatia bacterium; assembly: GCA_036407055.1. GTDB lineage: Bacteria > Desulfobacterota > Binatia > UBA9968 > UBA9968 > JAJPJQ01. The sequence goes on along the minus strand of DASWZY010000080.1, from coordinate 11,607 downwards.
CCTGCCGTTCTATCTCCAGAACATCATGGCTTACTCGCCGAGCCACATGGGCTGGATCCTCATCTCGAACTCGGTCGTGATCATCCTGCTCTCCCCGCTCGCCGGCTGGCTATCGGACCGCCTCGGCTCGCGGCTGCTCTGCACCGTCGGCTCGGCGATCATCGTCTTCGCGCAATTCCTCATGGCGACGCTCTGGCTCGACTCCTCCGCATGGCGCATCATGCTGCCGCTCGCGCTCTCGGGCCTCGGCTGGGCGATCTTCAATTCGCCCAACCAGAGCGCTATCCTGGGCTCGGTGCCGCTGGACAAGGTCGGTGGCGCGTCGGGAATGGTCGCGACGACCGCGCGCACCGGCGGCGCGATGGGGGTCGCGCTCTCGGCGACGCTCTTCACCTACTTCCTGCGCGCCGGCGGCCTCGCGCCAAGCCAGATCGAATCGCCGCAAAGCTGGAGCGCGACGCCGGAAGTTTTCATGCACTCGTATAATCGCACCGTCCATCTGGTAAACTTCTTTACGTTCCTTTCGGTGTTTTTCTCGGCGGTGCGCGGCTCGCGCCGGCCGGAGTTCGGTCGCCGGTAAAACGATGCGCTCCTATTTTCACATCGACATGGACGCCTTCTACGCCTCGGTCGAGCAGGCGGTGAATCCCGATCTCAAAGGCAAGGCGGTGATCGTCGGCGGCAGGAGCGGCCGCGGCGTCGTGACATCGGCGTCGTACGAAGCGCGCAAATTCGGCGTGCGCTCGGCGATGCCGGGATTCCAGGCGCAGCGGCTTTGCCCGCACGGAATTTTTCTGTCGAATCGCCACGCGCTTTACGGTGAATATTCCGACAAGGTCTTCGCAATCCTGGAACAATTCTCGCCCGCGGTGCGCGCGCTCTCGATCGACGAGGCGCTGATCGATCTCACCGGCACCGAGAAGCTTTTCGGCGCCCCGATCGCGACCGCCGAGCGGATCATCGCGCGCATCCGCCGCGACCTCGACCTCCCCGCCTCCGGCGGCCTCGCATCGAGCCGCGTGATCGCGAAAATCGCCGCGACGCTGGCGAAGCCGCAAGGGCTGATCCACGTTTTTCCCGGCTCCGAGGAAAATTTCCTCGCGCCGCTCTCGGTCTCGCTCGTGCCAGGCGTCGGGCCGAAGACGCGCGAGGCGCTGTTCGCGCGCGGCATCAAAACGATCAGCGATTTACTCGCCGCTCCCAAGCTGCGCGGGCAGTATTTCGATTTCGACGCGCGCGGCGAAGCGCGGCGCCGCGATCATTCGATCGGCAGCGAGACGACGTTGGAAAAGCCGGTAAAACAGATCGGCGACATGGAAGAAGTTTTGTGGGGTCTCGTCGAAGAGGTCGGAAGGCGGCTCCGGAGCGACGGTGTTTTCGCCCGCTGCATCGCGGTGAAAATCCGCTACAGCGATTTCAAGACGCTGACGCGCTCGCTCACGATCGACGCTCCGACCTGCGTCGATCGCGAGATCTTCGGTGTGGCCGACGCGCTCTTAAAAAAGCACGTCGCTGCCGGGCGGCTGGTGCGCCTGCTCGGCGTGAGCGCGAGCGCGCTCGTGCGCTCGGGCTGGCAGGAGTCGCTTTTCGACGCCGGACGCGGGCGCGCGCTGGAAAATTTATACCGCGGCATCGACCGGCTGCGCGGAAAATACGGTGCCGAGGCGATCGGCGCCGCCGGCGCGCGCCGCCGGTCGCGTTGATTTTGCCGGGCGATTGCCGCTAGGCTGTGCCCATGGCCGAGACGCAGCCCTTTCTCGCCGCCTGTCGCCGCGAGAAAACTTCCTTTACGCCGGTATGGCTCATGCGCCAGGCCGGCCGCTACATGGAAGAATACCGAAAGTTGCGCGCCGAGTTTTCGTTCCTCGATCTCTGCAAGCGCCCGGAACTCGCCGCCGAGATCACGATCGCGCCGGTCGAGAAGCTCGGCGTCGATGCGGCGATACTTTTCGCCGATATCCTGCTCGTCCTGGAGCCGATGGGGCTCGGCCTCGAATATTCGAAGGACGACGGGCCGGTCATCCGCGCGCAGATCCGCAGCCGCACCGACGTCGAAGAGCTAAACGACTTCGACCCGCAAGCCGAGTTGCCGTTCGTCTTCGAGACGGTGCGCAAGGCGCGCGCGGCGCTCGACGGCAAGGTGCCGCTCATCGGCTTCGCCGGCGCGCCGTTCACGCTCGCCTCCTACATCGTCGAAGGCGGCGGCTCGCGCAATTATCTAAAGACCAAGAAGCTGATCTATTCCGATCCCGGCGCCTGGAAAGCGCTGATGGAGCGTCTCGCGGCAGTCGTCGCGAAATATCTTAGCGCGCAGATCGCCGCCGGTGCGCAAGCCGTGCAAATCTTCGACAGCTGGGCCGGCTGCCTGTCGCCCGCCGATTATCAAAGATACGTTCTGCCTTACACGCGCTCGGCGATCGCCGCGATCACCCCCGGAACGCCGGTGATCCACTTCAGCACGGGCACGGCGGGAATGCTCAAGCTCATGCGCGAGGCGGGCGGCGATGTGATCGGCGTCGACTGGCGCATCAATCTAGACGACGCGTGGGCGGCGGTCGGTCACGACGTCGGCATTCAGGGAAATTTGGATCCCGCGGTTCTGCTCGCGAAGCCGAAGGAGATCCGCTCGCGCGTGGAGGAGATTCTCAACCGCGCCGGCGGCAGACCCGGACATATTTTCAACCTCGGCCACGGCGTCTTCCCCGAGACGCCGGTCGAGAACGTTGTTGCGATGGTGAAAGCGGTGCACGAGCTGAGCGCGCGATGAGCGCCGCGCGGCCATACGACGCCGTGCTGCTGCTCGCCTTCGGCGGCCCCGGCGACAAGAACGAGATCCGGCCGTTTCTCGAGCGCGTCCTGGCCGGGCGCCCCGCGCCGCCGGGCCGCATCGAGGAGGTCGCTCACCATTATGAGGCGCTGGGCGGCCGCTCGCCGCTTCCCGACATCACCCGGCTGCAGGCGCGCGCGCTCGCCGACGTGCTGAAGCAGCTCGGGCTGGAAGTCCCGGTTTATGTCGGCTTCCGTCACTCGGATCCCTACATCCTCCAGAGCCTCGCGACGATGTCGGCGGAAGGCGTCGCGCGCGCACTCGGCTTCATTCTCTCGTCGCATCACACCGAGGCAAGCTGGGAGCGCTATCAAAAAACCGTCGCCGACGCCCGCGCCGGTCTCGGCGACGCGCCTGTCGTCGATTACTGTCCCGGCTGGCACGACCATCCGCTGTTCATCGAGACCTGGATCGATGAGATCGAAGACGAGCTGGAAAAGATCGCGCCCGAGCGCCGCCGCGACGCCGCGCTCATTTTCACCGCGCACAGCATTCCCGCGGTGATGGCTGCGCGCTCGCCTTACGTCGCCGAGCTCGAAGCGAGCTGCCGGCTCGTGGCCGAAGGCCTCGGGCACGCGCGCTGGTCGCTTGCGTACCAGAGCCGCAGCGGCGACCCCCGCGAGCCGTGGCTCGAGCCCGACATCGGCCGGGCGCTGCGCGATGCCGCGCGCGACGGCGCGCAGGACGCGATCGTCGCGCCGATCGGCTTCGTCGCCGATCATGTCGAGGTGCTCTACGATTTGGACATCGAGGCGAAAGTCGTCGCTAAGGAAAGCGGCATCGAGTTTTACCGCGCGGTCGCGCCCAACGACCATCCGCTGTTTATCAGAATGATCGCCGACGTCGTCGAGAAACAATTTTTGACCGCCGGCGATCGATCCTGCTGATCCCATGGCCGAAGCGCGAGTCCACCGCATCGCCGTCGTCGGCGGCGGCATCGCCGGCCTCGCCGCGGCGCACCGTCTGACGGAAATCGCGCGCGAGAAAAATCTCGCGCTCGAAATTCTCCTCATCGAAGAGCGCGAGCGCGTCGGCGGCGCCGTTGCGACCGAGCGCGTCGACGGCTTCGTCGTCGAGGCCGGCCCGGACTCGTTCATCTCCGCCAAGCCTTGGGCGCTCGCGCTCTGCGAGCGGCTCGGGCTCGGCGACCGTCTGATCTCGACCAATCCTTCGCGTCAAACGGTCCTCGTCGTGCGGAGCGGGCGCGCCGTGCCTCTGCCGGAAGGCTTTCTGCTGATGGCGCCGACCCGCTTCCTGCCGCTGCTGACGACGCCGCTTTTCTCGCTCGGCGGAAAGCTCAGGATGGCGGCGGAATATTTCACGCCGCGCGGCGCGGCTCGAGAAGACGAGAGCCTCGCGTCTTTCGTGACGCGCCGCTTCGGGCCCGAAGCTTTGGACCGCGTCGTCCAGCCGCTGATCGGCGGCATCTACGCGGCCGACCCGGAAAAACTGAGCCTCGCGGCGACGATGCCGAGGTTTTTGGAGATGGAGCGGTCGCGCGGCAGCGTCATCAAAGGCATGCTGCGCGAGAAACGGGAGAGCCCCGCGCAGCGCGCCGATACGGGCGCGCGCTGGAGCCTATTTCTCTCGCTCGCGGGCGGCATGCAGGAGCTGGTGGACGCAATCGCGGCGCGCCTGCCCGAAGGATGCGTGCGCACGGGCACGCGAGTGACGGGAATTTCTTGGAACCCGGCGACGAAAAGCTGGACGATGATCGGAGACGGCGACAGCGCCGACGTCGACGGCGTTATTCTGGCCACGCCCGCCTATGCTAGCGCGGCGTTGATCGGCCAGGCTGCGCCGGGGATCTCACGCCTGCTCGATGATATTCCGTACACCTCGACCGCAACGGTGAGCCTCGCCTATGGGGAAGAGGACGTACCGCGCGAGCTCGGCGGCTTCGGCATGATCGTCCCCGCGATCGAGAAACGGAAGATCCTCGCCTGCACGTTCAGCAGCGTGAAATACGCCGGCCGCGCGCCCGCCGGCGCGGTCCTGCTCCGCGCCTTTGTCGGCGGCGCGCTCCAGCCGGAGCTTTTCGATCAGGACGACGCTGCTATGGAGGCGAGCGTGCAAAGGGAGCTGAAAGAGCTGTTAGGGATCGACGGCCAGCCGATATTTGCGCGCGTGCATCGTCACCCGCGCGCGATGCCGCAGTATCCCGTCGGTCACCTCGCATCGATGCGGCGGATCGAGCAAGAATTGCAGAGCTATCCTACCCTGCGGGTCGCGGGAAACGCCTATTACGGCGTCGGCATCGCCGATTGCGTTCACAGCGGCGAGACGGCCGCCGAGGAGATCGTCAAAGCGCTGGCTACGGCGCCGCTTTGACGGGCATAGGCGCGGCGACGACGTTGCCGAGATTATCGTAGACTTCAACCGCTCCGTACTGCTCGAGCACGGGCTTGATCTTCCGCGCGTCGCCGACCGCGACGATCTGCGCCGTCGCGGGATCGAGATATTTGCGCGCGACGCGCTCGACGTCGTCGGCCGTGACCGCCATCACTTTCGCGGAATACGTATCCCAGTAATCGTCCGGCAAGCCGTAAATCTTGCGCGCGACCGCGAATGCTAGAACACGCGCCGGCTGCTCGAGCGCGAGCGCGAAATTCGCCACGACCGAGCGCTTCGCGTCGCCCAGCTCGGCGGCGGGCGCCTTCTCGTCGCGAATGCGCCGGAACTCGTTGAAAAACTCTTTGAACGCCCCCTCGGTCACCTCGGTGCGCATATTGCCGCCGGCGCGCCATGGGCCGGGATATTCGCCGGCGCTGAAGCTGCTGTAAACGCCGTAGGTGTAGCCCTTCTCTTCGCGCAGATTAAGAAACAGGCGCGCCGACGCGCCGCCGCCGAGGATCTGGTTCATCACGACCATCGGAATGTAATCATCGCTCCGGCGGTCGATCGCGATATTCCCGATTGTGACGGTCGTCTGGACCGAATCGGGGCGGTCGACGACGAAGATCCTACGGCTTGAGACCGGCGCCGGATTCGCCGGCAGCGCGGTATCGATGCTGCGGCGGGGCCATGACCCGAGCCACTTTTCGAGCTTCGGAATCAGCTCGGCGGCGTAGACATCGCCGGCGATGCCGAGAATAGTCTTCGCCGGGTCGTAGCGCTCGCGGTGCCAAGCGGCGAGCGCCTCGGGAGTGAGCGCATCGACCGATTCCGGGGTCGCCGAGACGATCGCGGCCGGATGGCCGCCGAAAACCGCCCGCGCGAAGCGCTCGTCGGCGAGAAAGCCCGAAGAGGAGCGCTGCTGCCTGAGCTGCACCTTGATGCGCTGCTTCATCCGATTGAGCTCGAGCTGCGGAAATGTCGGATGCAACAGAACGTCGACCGCGATGCCGAACCACGCGTCGAAATTATCTTTGAGCCCGGACGCGCCGACGGCGGTCTCGACCGAGCCGAAGCCTGACGACGCCCACAGCGAAGCGCCGAGCCGGTCCATCTGCTCCGCGATCTGCCTGCTCGTGCGCGTCTTCGTCCCTTCGCGGAGCATCTCCGCCGTCACGCTCGCGAGGCCTGTCTGATTTTCAGGCTCGAAAACCGCGCCCGCGCCGCGCAGGTGAAAGTCGGTCACCACGGCGGGAAAGCGGTGATCCTCGAGGATCAGCACCGTCATGCCGTTCGAGAGCTTGCGTTCGATCGGCCGCTGGAGCTTGACCTCGAGCACCTCCTTGGAAACCGGCACGCGGTTTTTTTTCTCGACCTTGCTGAGCGGCGTCACGGCCGCTTCCTGGGCCAGCAACTGCGCCGGCGCGCCGAAAATCATTACTAGAACCGCAAAAACATTAAAGCATCGTTTCATCGTAGTCACTTGGTTGTCGCTCCCGCCGCGGATTTCGGCAGCGTCGTCAGCACCGTGCGATTCGTCGGCTTTAGATAGAGCCGCGCGACGCGCTGAAGATCGGCGGCGCCGACGCGCTCGATTTTCGCCTCCACGGTATTAACGAGCGACGGATCGTTGAAATAGACGGCGTAGTGCCCGAGCTGATTCGCGCGCGACTGCGTGCTGTAGAGGCCCTGCGCGCGCTGGCGCCGCGACTGCATGCGGACTTTTTCCAGCTCCCACGCGGCGATCTTTCCGGTCTTTACGCGCTCGAGCTCGCCGTAAACGAGCTTCTCGACTTCAGCCAGGTCGGCGCCGGGCCGGACCGAGACGCTAATGTAAAACAGCGCCGGCCCGCGCCGCTCGTCGGGGCCGGCGGAAACACCGACCGCGACTTCCTTCTCCTTCACCAGGAGCTGATATAGCCGCGAAGAATCCCCGGAGGTCAAGACGTCGCCCAGCACGTCGAGCGCATACCAATCGGGCGTGTTGCCCGCAGGAATTTTAAAGACGATGTCGATGCGCGGCGTCTGCGCGAACGGATCCTCGATCGTCTTCCGGCGCTCGGCTTTTTGAGCCGGCTCAGTCGTGTCGACCGGCGGCGGCGGCGCGTGCGCGGGAATGTCCTCGAAATATTTTTTAATGAGCGCGAGCGCCTCGTCGGTGTTGAAATCGCCGACGAGGGTCAGCACCGCGTTGTTCGGCGCGTAGTAAGTCGCGAAGAATTTGCGCGCGTCTTCGACCGTCGCCTTGTCGAGGTCCTCCATCGAGCCGATCGTCGAGTGTTTATAGGGGAAGCTGTCGTACGCCATGTCGAGCAGGACCTCGCCGGTCTTGCCGTAGGCGCGGTTGTCGTAGCTCTGCCGCCGCTCCTCCTTCACGGTGCGCCGCTGGTTCTCGAAATTCTCCTCGGTGACGTTGAGCGAGCGCATGCGGTCGGCTTCGAGGAAGAGCGCGAGCTCGAGCTGATTCTTCGGCAGCGTCTCGAAATAGTTCGTGCGGTCGGCGTTGGTCGTGCCGTTCATCCGGCCGCCGTTGTTCGAGATCACGATGAAGTGCTCGCCCTTGCCGACGTTCTCCGATCCCTGGAACATCATGTGCTCGAAGAGATGGGCGAAGCCGGTCTTTCCCGGCGGCTCGTCGCGCGAGCCGACGTTATACGTGACATTGAGCGAGTAGGTCGGCGCGGTGTGGTCTTCGGAGATAATCACTTTGAGGCCGTTCTTCAGCGTGAAGACGCGAAACGGCACCTCGACCGCGTGAGACGGAGGAGTCTGCTTCTGCGCCGACGGCTTCGGCGCAGGCTTGGCTTTCTTCGCCGGCGCCGCGGGCTCCGACGACGGCGCGTAAAACAGAACCGCGGCCGCCATGGCCGCTGAAAAAATTACATTGCTGATTTTCATAAATTCTATTCTCGTGGACTGATGTGTGGCTCGTAAAGCATTTGAATCACGATGCCGTCGGGATCGGCGAGATAAAATGACGCGCTGCCGTCGCGGTGGACCTTGAACGGCTGGACGATCTTGACCCCGCGCGCGCGAAACTCCCCTTCCAGCTCGCGCACGCGGTCGATGCTGCCGATGACAAAACCCAGGTGATCGAGCTGCTGCCGCTCCGGCGGCGCGCTGTCGGCCGCAGTCGCGTGCAGCGCGAGATTGTCGCTCCCCGAAGAGAGATAAACGTTCTGCGGATCGGGCTCCCAGACGACATCCATGCCGAAATTTTCGCGATAAAAAGCCTTCGAGCGGCCGACATCGCGCACGCGGAGCGCGACGTGGCGCATACCGCGAACCCCGGGAACCCCTGGCATAGGGTAAATTTATACCATACCGGTCAGGCTTGCGTAAGCCGCGCAAAGGCGGGATGATTTTCTCATGCACGAAGCGCTCTGGTGGCAGAGCGAGCCGGACGGCAGAATTCTCTGCACGCTGTGCCCGCGCTACTGCCGCATCGGCGAAGACCAGGCGGGCTTCTGCTATATCCGCCGCAACGTCGGCGGCAAGCTGTATTCTCTGGGGTACGGACAGCCGACCGGCTTCGCGATCGATCCGGTCGAGAAAAAGCCGCTGAATCATTTTCTTCCCGGCACCGGCATCTTGAGCTTCGGCACGGCGGGCTGCAATCTCGGCTGCCGCTTCTGTCAAAATTGGAGCATCAGCAAGGCGAGGCTGGACGAAGCCGGCAGCGTCGCCGCCGCGCCGGCGGAAATCGTCGAGCTGGCGCTCAGGCGCAAGGTCCCGAGCATCGCGTTTACGTACAACGATCCGGTCATCTGGGGCGAGTTCGCGATCGACGTCTCACGCCTGGCGCGCGAGCGCGGGCTGAAAAGCGTCATGGTGACCGCCGGCTATATCACGCCGGAGGCGCGCGGCGAAGTCTATCGCTATATCGACGCGGCGAACGTCGACCTGAAGGCGTTCACCGAGCGCTTCTATCACAAGCTCACCTTCGCGCACCTCGAGCCGGTGCTCGAAACGCTCAGATGGCTGAAGCATGAGACCGACATCTGGTTCGAGATCACCAATCTCATGATCCCCGGCGAGAACGACGAGCCGGAGGAAACCAAGAAGCTCTGCGCCTGGGTGCTGGAAAATCTCGGCGCCGAGGTGCCGCTTCATTTCACGGCTTTCCATCCCGACTTCAAGATGACCGACAAGCCGCGCACGCCGGCGTCGACGCTCAAGCGCGCGCGAGCGATCGCGCTATCGCTCGGCGTCAAGTACTGCTACGTCGGGAACGTCTTCGACGACGAGGGGCAGACGACCTATTGCCCCGAGTGCGGCGCGCCGGTTATCCGCCGCTCGTGGCACGAGATCCTCGATTACAAGCTTGTCGGCGAGCGCTGCGCCTGCGGTGCGAAGATTCCCGGCCGATTTCTAAATCCGAAGGCCCCGCCCGCGTTCACCGGCCGCCGCGCGCGCGTCTAATCCCGCGCCAACGCGCGGATTTTCCCGCACAATTGTATTTCTTCGGTGAATCCGCTTAAAATGCTGGTTTGTCATGGCGACGGCGAAGCCCACACGGCGCGAAGCGTATCCCGGCCTGGTGATCCTTGAGGACATCACCGCGCTTATCAGCCATTCTCATGACGTTCGAGACACGCTCAACCGCCTTGTCCAGATCGTCGCCGAGCGGATGGAGACCGAGGTCTGCTCGCTATACATCCTCGAGCCCAAGAAAAACCGCCTCACCCTTTGGGCGACGACCGGCCTCGACGAGGAAGCGATCGGCAGGGTCTCTATGGCCGTCGGCGAGGGCCTCACCGGTCTCGTCATCGAGAAGATGAGCCCGGTGATGGTCGTCGACGCGCAGGCGCACCCGCGTTATAAATATTTTCCCGAAACCGGCGAGGAGCGCTTTCACTCGTTTCTCGGCGTGCCGCTGATCGAGCGGCGGCTGCCGCTCGGCGTTCTCGTCGTCCAGACCTCGCGCCGGCGCGAGTTCTCGCGCGACGAAATGCGCCTGCTGCGGGCGATATCGGCGCAGGTCTCGGGCATCGTCATCCAGGCGCGCCTCGCCGACACGCTCAAGAACAAGGAGCGCGAGCGCAAGGAATACCAGAAGCAGCTCGGCGACGCGCTCAAGAAAATCCGCTCGTACGAAGGCCGCCGGCGCGAGGCGGTCGTGCGCGGCGCAGCGCAGAAATGGCGCGGGCGGCTGAACGGCCTCTCGGTCGCGCCGGGCTTCGGCCGGGGCAAGGCGTTCCTCATGAAGCCGCGGATCGATCTCAATTCGGTCAAAAAGGAGCGCGCGCGGAATCCGAAGCGCGAGCTCGAGCGCTTCCGCGCCGCCGTCGAGCGCGGCATGGAGCAGCTGCAAAACATCAAGCAACGCATGAGCGCGCTCGTCTCCAAAGAGGAAGGCGCCGTCTTCGACGCGCACCGTCTCATTCTCGGCGACCCGGTGCTGATCGACCAGATCGAAGGCCGCATCCGCAAGGAGCGCTGCATCGCCGAGTACGCCGTCAGCAGCGTCTTCCTCGAGCACCTCCATTCCTTCAACCGCATCGAGGACGAATATCTCCGCGAGCGCGCCGCGGACGTCAAAGACGTCGCCCACCGGCTGCTCGAGAATCTTTCGGGGTTGAGCGAACAGAAGCTCATCCTGCCGCCGAATTCCATCCTCGTCGCCGAAGACCTCCTGCCGGCGGACTTGAGTATGATCGAGGGCGACCACTTCCGCGGCATCGTGCTCGCAACCGGCGGCGTCACCTCGCACGCGTCGATTCTCGCCAAGTCGTTCGAGATCCCAAGCGTCGTCGCCGTCGAAGGGCTGCTGGAGAGCGTGCGCGAGGGCGATTCGCTCATCGTCGACGGCAATTCCGGCGTCGTCTATATCAATCCGAGCCAGGAAGTCGTGCGGGAGTATGACCGGCTGGAGCGCGAGTATCTCGCGCTCAACAAAGAGCTGGGCGAGCTCAGAGACCTACCCGCCGAGACGCGCGACAGCCATCGCGTGCTGCTGCACGCCAACGTCGGCATGCTGAGCGACATCGCCTTCGCGCAGCTCCACGGCGCGCAGGGCATCGGCCTTTACCGCACCGAGATCCAGTTTCTCGCTCACCGCGACTTTCCGAGCGAGGAGGAGCAGTTCACGATCTACCGGCGCGTCGTCGAGGGCTTCGGCGGCAAGCCGGTGACGATCCGCACGCTCGACATCGGCGCCGATAAATATCCCGCGTACGTCAGGCGCGGGACCGCCGAGCAGAATCCGTTTCTCGGCTGGCGCTCGATCCGCATATCGCTCGAGATGCCGGAGATTTTCAAGACCCAGCTGCGGGCGATCCTCCGCGCCGGCGCGTACGGCTTCGTGCGGCTGTTGATCCCGATGGTCACGAGCCTCGAAGAGATCCTGCAGGTCAAGGAAATCCTCGCCGAGGTCCGGGACGAGCTCGAGCGCGAGCGCACGCCTTTCGACCGGCAGATGGAGCTCGGCATCATGGTCGAGGTGC
>DASWZY010000079.1:0-11955 GCA_036407055.1 Binatia bacterium | reverse complement strand
CGACGCGGATGATGTACTGCCCGCCGAAATTCGTGCCGTAGAAATTATTCTTCGAGTCGGAGATCACGCCGTACGAGCCGAGGCGGTCGGCCCGCGGTCCGTCCTTCGGCAGCCCGCGCGAATAATCGACCGTGTACCATTCGTTCGTCTTGGGATCGAGGCGGTACTCGTTGTCGCCGCCGATCCACACCTTGCCGTCGAGGTTGAGATGCTTGGGGTCGACCATCGCGAGCCGCGCCTCGTTGTTCTCCATGAAGCCGGGCGCGGTCCAGGTCTGGAATTTTCCAGTCTTGCGATCGAGCTTGACGACCGCGCCTTGATACATCATGCCGAGCCAGACGTTGGCGTCTGGATCGAAGCGCAGATCGAGCCCGCCGGCCGGCGCGCCGGGCTTGGTGACGGGAATCGCGTACTCGACCGCCTTGCCGGTCTTGGGATCGAGCATGCCGGCGAACTGCGAGCCGAAGTCCGAGTACCAGACCATTCCCCGCGCGTCGAGCATGGCGTCGTGCGGCATCGCCTCGGGGCGCGGCAGATCGTATTCGGTGACGATCGCTTTCGTCGCCTTGCCCTTGGGCCGCGGCAGCGTCTTTAGCGCGTAGCTCCACTTGTCGCTCTTGCTCAAATTCACCGTGCTCACGTACTCGGCGAATTTCTTCATCTGCGCGAGTTGATTCGCCGATGGGTCGCGCACGCCGGGGCGCACCTGCGGCCGGAGCGGCGTGCTGCCCTGCGCGTAGGCGCGCATGCGCTTCAAGACGTCCATCATTTGATCGGCCGTGTATTTCGAGCGCGCGATGCGCTCGACGGTATGGCACGAGACGCAGCTCAAAAAGCCCTGCTTCTGCTCGTCCGTGCCGGGCATGCTCATGAGCCATTCGCTGTTCGTGAGCTGCGACGCGAGGTCGGCGGTTTTCTTGAGCTTGAGGTCGAGCTGCGCGGTCTTGCCCGCGGCGACCTCCGCCGTCTTGGCGCCGTCGAGCTCGTAGCCGACGGCGCGGATCGCGAGGCTGTACCGTCCAGGTGAAAGCTTAGATTCGGGAAACGCGTAGCGCCCCTGCGCGTCGGTGGCGACGGTGACGGTGATCGTCCCGGCGTCGCGCTTGGCGGAAACGAGCACGCCCTCCATGCGCGCCTCGTCGGCCGAGCCGACCTGGCCGCTGATCGCGGCGGAAGGCGCGGCGGCGGCGCGCGCCCCGTGCGGCGCGGCGATGAGCGATGCGAACGCGAGGACGAACAGGATTTTACGGCGCATAAAATTCCTCCGGCCCTGAAGCTGCATCCTATTAACATCCGGCGCGCGAAACCGTCAAGAAGGTTTCATGGCCGCCGCGCGTGGTTTTTCGCCGCGCGGGGCGATACAATCCGCATCTTGTCTTTGACCGAACGACACGAAGGAACGGATTGATGAAAACGAACCGCAGATACAACGCGAAAATCCAGCGCGCGAAGGGACTTCTCGAGATCGCCGCGGCGATGTACGACACGTCGCTTTCATTCGAGACGCGCCGCGCGGCCGAGCGCGCGCTGCAGACCGAATCGCGCGTCGGCTATGTCCTAGGCCTCGCCCTGAATGCCGCGCCGGCGCAGGGCGCGAAGGGCGTCTCGCTCTCGTTCGCCGCCGACAGCTTCCGCGAGCTCCGATGGGTGGCGGAGAAAAAGATTTCGCTCGCCTGGGTGAATCCGTCGGTCGCGGCGACGCTCGCCTACAAGGGCACGGGCCCGTTTCGCCGCCCGCTGCCGCTCCGGGCGATCGCGGTCTTTCCTTCCTACGACGTCGTCGGCTTCGCCGTGCATGAATCGCTCGGCATATCGTCGCTCACCGAGATAAAAGCAAAAAAAATTCCGCTGCGGCTCGCGACGCGCGAGACTGACGCGCAGACGATCGCGGAAAGCCCGACGATGTTCACGGTGATAGCGGTCATGAAGGCGGCCGGTTTCACGATCGGCGATCTCAGGCGCTGGGGCGGCAGCATCCATTCCGTCGAGCGGCCGAGCGATCCCCGGCGGCGCGCGGCGATCGAGAGCGGTGCGGTCGACGCGGTTTTCGACGAGGGCATAAAAAGCTGGGGGCAGACCGCGCTCGATCGCGGCTTCCGCTATGTTCCCATCGAAGGCGCGGTGCTCAAGCGCCTTGCGCGCATGGGCTACCGTCCGTCGTTTCTGGCCAAATCGGAGTTCCACGGCATGAAGGCCGACGTTCAGACCGTCGATTTCAGCGGCTGGCCGATGGTCGTGCACAGGGACATGCCGAACGACGTCGCTTATGCCATCTGCGAAGCGATCGAGCTCAAGCGCCGCATACTGCCGACCGACAACTTCAAGCCGCTCTCGCTCGCGCAGCTCTGCGCCGACGACGCCGAGGCGCCGCGCGGTGTCCCGCTCCATCCCGGCGCGCGCCGCTTCTACCGCGAGCGCGGATACCTGTAAGGCTTGCAACCGGCACCGGCGGTGATATGAGGCTGCTCAGGCTTTACCCGATCAAATATCCGGGGAGGTGCATGCCATGGCGTACGATCTGGTCGTAAGAAACGGAACGGTCATCGACGGGACGGGGCGCGCGGGTTACGAGGCCGACGTCGCGGTCGAGGGCGATAAGATCGCGGCGATCGGAAAAAAACTTGGCGCGGCGAAACAGGAGATCGACGCCCGCGGGCAGGCGGTCGCGCCGGGTTTCATCGATCCGCATACCCACATGGACCTTTTCCTTGTGCTCTATCCGCACGGCAACCCGGTCGTGAACTTCGGCGTGACGACGATCGTGATCGGCGACTGCGGCGCGTCGGCCGCGCCGGTGCCCGACGGCGCCGAGCCGCGCAAAGTGCTCGTGTCTTATCTCCGCCGCGTGCTCGACAACTACGTCGACGACAAAGATTGGAAGTGGAAGACATTCCCCGATTACTTGAATTACTTAAAAGGCCGCGTCGGCATCAATGCCGCAGCCCTCGTGCCGCACTCGCCGGTGCGGCTGTCCGTGATGGGCGATGCCGCCTACCAGCGCGAGGCGAAGCCCGAGGAGATCGAGGCGATGAAAGCGATGGTGCGCGAGGCGCTGGAAGCCGGCGCGATCGGCTTCTCCACGAGCCCACGCGGGGGGCCTGCCGTGCACGCGGGCACGCCCAGCACTTTCGCGACCGAAGAGGAACTCGTCGCGCTCGCGAACCTCGCGGCGGAGTACGGCGGCTGTTTTCAGTTCAACGGCTTTCAGAACATGCTCAAGCCCGCGAGCGGCTTTCCGAGCCTGATCGAGAAGATCAGGTCCAACATGATCGGCAACGAGTTCCGCGTCCGGCCCGGTGAAAAGGACGACGCGATGAAATCGATCGCCTTCATGGAGGATGCGAAGAAGCGCGGCAAGGACATCAACGGCGTCGTGATTCCATATATGCATATTCGCCGCTTCGGCGCCGCCGATTGCTTCATCTTCCACGGCTTGCCGGCGTGGGAGGCGATCAAAGCGTCGAGCGAGTTGCGCCAGAAGCTCGGCGACCCGGCGATCCGCGCGCAGCTCGAGCGCGAGCGCGTCGAGGGCGCCGGCAAGCCGGAGTTTCCCGAATGGCTAGGCTGGGACCGCGTCGTTTTCGAGCGCGTGCAAAAAGAAAATTTAAAGCCGCTGGAAGGCAAAAACGTCGAGCAGATCGCGCGCGCGACCGGCAAGGCGCCGATGGACGCCTTCTGCGATACGCTGCTCGCGGACGATCTCGCGTCGCGGCTGATTTTCTACGGCTGGGCCAACGCGCACCTCGACCGCCTCGCCGAAATGATCAAGAGCCCGCAGGGCCTCATCGGCACCGACGCCGGCGCGCACCTCGACCGGTTTTTCTGGCACGGCTCGCCGGCGCGCATTCTCGGACACTGGTGCCGTGAGAAAAAATTATTCGGCCTGGAAGAAGCGGTACATAAGATCACGGCGCTGCCGGCGGAGAAGCTGCGGCTCAACCGCGGCCGGCTGAAGGCGGGACTTCCCGCGGACATTACCGTCTTCGACCCCGACAAGATCGACGACCTCGCGAGCGGACGGCTGCCGGACAAAGTCGACGCGACTGAAGTGCGCCGCCACCCGCCGGGCATCGCGGCCGTCGTGGTGAATGGACAAGTCGTGGTCGAGGGCGGCGCCTGCCTCGACGTCTTCCCCGGCAAAGTCACGCGCCAGGAGCTCTGCGCTCCGGCGCTGTAAAATTTTCCGCAATCCGGAAGAAAAAGGGCCCGGCGCTCGGAGCGCGGGCCTTTTTTGCGTAGGACATTCGATATTGAATAAACGCATTGGGGCAGCGTCGAAAGGATCATTAACCGGGGCGGCGTTCGTTCCGTTTCGCCAGCTGGGCGGCAGCAAGGATTATCTTTGAATTTCTTCGGCCATGCTCGTGTAGTTATCGTTGCTACAGCAGCTGTTTGCATTATCTCATTCGGTTTAGAGGCGCCAGCCTCGGCTGCCGTGCCGCAAGGCTACCGTATCTACCAATCCATCCCGCTGCGGCGCGCCGTCGACGGTGTCAATGGCGCGCTTGAGCTGGTTCAGGACGAGCGCATCACCGAGAATCTGCGGGCGAAGATGCACGGCTCCGACCGTGTCATGTATTGCTACGATGATACTCTCGCGGTGCTGTGCGAGTCGATACGTCGCGTGCCGCTCAAGCCGACGTTGGTGCGGCTCGTGAATGCCGCCGATCAAGTGGTCGATTCCCGCGAGTTCGAGCGCGAATTGGGCACGATGCAACCGTTCAAGCTCTACGGCGAATCGCCTAGGGCATTCGCCGTCACGATCGATTTCAGCGCCGGCTTCGGCTCTTATAATGGAGAGATCACGTTTTTCGGTGACATCCGGGCAGGGCGGCTCCGCTGGCTAAAAGCACAGCGGTCTGGCGGCGGCGATGAGGAGATGACGGTGATGACTTCGCTCAAAACCGCATGGAAGCTCGTTAAGGCGGGGAATGGGGCGGGAATGGATATTCTGAAAATCGCTTGCCGCCCGAATTTCGCTAGCGAGAATGACTTTGACTTGACCTATACGCGCTTCGCTTTCGACGGCAAGCGCTGGATTCGCTATGAGCGAACGAAGCCGGGATTCTGGGAACAGGGTTCCTTCCCGGCGCTGGAAGAATTCCCCTAATAAAACTATCAAGCGTGCCGGTCCCGACGCACCCTCACTGCATCGGGTGCGTCGAGTCGCGCGCGGCGAGCACGTCCGACAGCAGCGCGCGCGCCTTCAAGTCCACGCATTTGGCGCACAGCCGCGGCGTGGGCGGCACCTCGTCGATTTCGATGAAGTCATCGCCGGGCCAATTCGGACAGTTTCTTTCGAAGTGCCATTCGTCAGGACGGCTGTTCGCGCAGCGAAATTGCGTTTTCATGCGTCCCTCCGTTTGCCCTCAGGATAACAGGGACGTCTCCTATAGAAACGGGGCGAACACCGGAAATCGCGGACAAATAATACCGGAACGAGTCGCCCATTCCATACGGAAAACGCGCAAAGTGCTGCGAAAAACCTTAGAGTGGATAGACACTGTGCGAAGCCGAGCACCGGAAAATATTCAAAGGGCCGGCCTTCCCGGCGCGCCGCGTTTTCTCAGTGCGTTTTCACGCGCAGCTGCTTCGCGCTGCATTCGCCGCAGATCTCGCCGCGTTGCGGGCGCATCTCGATCTGCAAAAAATCGCCGGTCGGCCAGTGCGAGCAGGTCTCGCAGAAATGCCACATGAACTCGCCCGGTGTCTTGCGGAAGACCGAATCGATCTGCTCTTCCCGCAGATCGTCGATCTGGTGCAGACGGTTGAGCGGCAAGTGGCTCCGCTCAGGATCCTGGAGATTGGTGAAACAGTGCGGGCAGGGCATCATCATGGGGACGATGAATACGCGCTCCAGTCCCAGGTGGCGCAAGGTAAATTTTTCCTTGCAAATATAGCAGCGGAGCGTGACTGTCCACTTCGTCCGGCTCGCCATACGCGCAATATTCTGTCCTCGCTCGCGCTTAACTTCCATCGGGTGATCGCCCGAGCGAGGCTTCTAAACATACCCCGCGGGCCGGTAAAGAAAAAGACCCATTTAGTAGGCCGCGAATTCGCTGGCTGTCCGCGCGCAGATGTTGAAAAATTCGTCTAGGGTGTTAAGCCGGGTGAACAACTCGCCATTCACCCGGTCATGGTTTTCGACGCATCGATGTGGACGGCGGCGCTCCGCTGTCCGAGTTGTCAGGCCGAGTTTTCGGTTCACGGCGTGCCTTCGGCCGACGTCTCGTTTGTGCCGCAGAAACACGCCTGCCCACTCTGCGGTTTCGTTCCCGCCGGCGTGCCGCCCGGTCTTTTCGGCGCCGGCCATCTAATCGTGCGGCTCGAAAAGCGGCCGTACTACCGCCGGCGCTGCACCGGCGACACCTGGCATTTCAATTTCAACTGCTCGGAATGGCCGGCGGCCGACTTAGTCGAGCGCGACGTAGCGCCTGCCGACGCCGAACTCTGCAATGAATGCCGCGTCAAGTCGGGCTTGGACTGAGGATATCCGCGCTGCTAAATGTTCTCGATGACTTCTGAGATCGCGCGTCCTCGGACGTTTTAGCCGGCGTGCGCGCGTTTGCGCCGCCTGAGTGCCTCGGCGCGGCGGGCGGGGAGACGGGAACGCAGAAACTCTTTGCCGGCGCGAGCGGTGCCCACGGCCTTGAGGGCGGCGCGGCAGAGCTCGGCGGGCGGCGCCCACTCGGCGGGGACGCCCTTCGCATGGGTCGACTTTTGAAGCTCTTTGGAAAATTTGCCGCAACGGCCGAGAGCTTCCAGGCGCGCGCCAATCGCCGCAGCTTCGCGCGGCTCCGTTGAATACGGCGGCACGCGCGCGTTGCGGAAACGACCGAGCTTGTCGGGTTTCTTACCGCGGTAACCGGCGCCGCCACTCTCGCGCCGGACATCTTTCCACCCCATCACCGCCTCGGCGACGAGTGCGTCGAGCTCGGGTCCGGGCTTCAAGTCCTCGACCGCGGCCATACGAGAATCTTAGCCGATTCGCACGCTGCGCGCGAGGGCGTCGTTAGCTAGTTGCCGGATCGGAAGGCGAGGAGCCGCTCTTCTCCTGACGCAGGTCGATAATGCGGTGAAGTCGGCCGTCGCGCGCCAGACGCGGCTGCGCTCCGCAATGGACGCAGCGCAACACCTGCGGCGTGAGCGCGAGCCGGTCGAGCGGCACATGGGCGACTGCGAAGCGGCGGCTGCACGCGCAACAGCGCAGTACGACGGTCCAGCACTTCTGCCGCAGTTTGCGCGTCGCCATCGAATTCTTCGGCCATTCGGGAATATAAGAACCTTGAGGCATGGTGCGATACCTTCGGTGAGTTTTGTTCGCGTCCGCCCTTGATAGTTTTCCACGGCGGATGAAAATCGCAAATTCGGTAAATGATCGAATCGTGTAAACTTTTCGCGGGGCATGGCTACCCGTCCGGGCATCATGCTTCAGGCAGTTATAATCGCATGCATCGGGTCGTTACAGCCCACGGCGCAGGCCGGTATCGCGATCCAATGATTCAATTATTTATCCCGCTACATTCGCTCGCCTTTCGGCTTTTCTGCTTGTAGTTCCAAGCACTCCGCGCAAATGTCTTCCGCATCGGGCATCTCCGATTGCTCTAAATAATTGACCTCCGGCCAGTCGGGGCACTCGGGATAGAAGTGCCACTCGTCGAGCCGGTCGATGCTGCGTCTATACTTAACCGGCATTGTTGCCCCTGCCGTATTTTTTCTATTTTCAGGCTAGGACTTTAAAGAAAATCCTCAATAACGGATTTTCCCGGGTGACGGTAAAATTTCTGCAGAAAAATTGATTCTGAATAATGCCGGCGGCGATGGGCGCGTCAGCAGCCGGCCGTGATCTCGTCGATCTTTGCGACTAATTCTTCGGGACGGTAGGGTTTTTTGAGGATGTCGGCTGTGGGCGTGTTCTCAATCTGCGCCTTGATGGACCCCTCGATGTAGCCGCTGGCGAATACGACCTTGAGCTTCGGGTCGGCGCCTTGCATCGCGCGAAAGCTCTCCCAGCCGGACAGCTTCGGCAGCCCGAGATCAAGCACCGCCACGTCGATATCACTTTGGCGACGGTGGACTTCCAGCGCTTCGACGCCGTCGCGCGCGGTAATCACTTCGTAGCCGGCCGAACGAAGAAAGCGTTCCATCAGACGCAGTTGATTTTCCTCGTCGTCGGCGAGAAGAACCCTCGCGCGCCGCCGCGGGGCTGGCCCGGTCGGCTTGTCGCTGTCTGCCTGTTTCTCGACAGCTTCGCCGCCGCGCTCAGGGAGATAGATGCGGAAGGTCGCGCCCTTGCCCGGCTCGCTTTCGACGTCGATCAAACCGCCGTGGTCTTTGACAATACCGTACACGACAGCCAGTCCCAGACCCGAGCCTTCACTCGGCGGCTTAGTCGTAAAGAAAGGCTCGAAGACACGCTCGAGCGTACCGTCTTCGATACCGCGGCCGGTATCGGCGACGGAGATCCACAGGTAATCGTCATAGACGGCGTCGGGAAAGCGCGCCCTGAGGCTACTGCCGGCGATTCTTCCCGACGCGAGCTCTATTCTGCCGCCGCCGTTCATGGCGTCGCGCGCGTTCACGCAAAGATTCAAGATCGCCTGGTTCAGGCGGTTGGCGTCGACGCCTATGCGCGGCAGAGCGGGATCGAGGCGAAGCACGATGTCGATCGTCTTCGGAAAGCTTCCGTGAAGCAGGGCCGCATGATTTTCGAGAAGTTTGTTCACGTCCCCGGGCTGGAAGCTGACGGGCGCTTTGCGCCCGACGGCGAGCAGCTGCTGGACAACGTGCGCGCCGCGCTCGACGGTATCCTTTATCACTTTCACCGCGTCGGCGATGCGCGCAGGATCGTGCTCCCCGGCAATCACCGCCGCGTAGCCCAGGATGATGTTCAGGATATTGTTGAAGTCGTGCGCGATGCCGCCGGCGAGTGTCCCGATGCTCTCCATCTTCTGCGCCTGACGAAGCTGCGCTTCGAGAATCTTCTGCTGCGCGACCTCGCGTATGAGCGCCGCTCTCGCCTGCTCGAGATCGGCGGTACGTGCGCGCACGCGCTCCTCGAGATCCTGGTTCAGCTGCGCGATCGCGGCGGTCGCCTGCTGCAGCGCGGCTTCGATCTCTTTGCGGCGGGTGATGTCGCGCGCGATCTTGGACGCACCGATCACCCGCCCCGTCGCGTCCATGATCGGCGAGATCGTGAGGGACACGTCGATGCGGCGGCCGTCCTTGGTTACGCGGACCGTCTCGAAGTGGTCGACGCGCTCGCTGCGCCGCAGACTGGCGAGGATTGCCGTCTCTTCATCGATCAGCTCGGGAGGGATGATGCGCGTGATCGACCGGCCGATCATCTCAGCGGCGGTATAGCCGAAAAGACGCTCCGCGCCGGCGTTCCAGCTCCGAACGATGCCGTCCAAATTTTTGCTGACGATTGCGTCGTCCGAAGAGTCGACGATGGCGGCCAGCCACGCGCGCGTTTCTTCCGGCGTGAGCGCCACCACATCCAAGTGTAACGAAGATGCTATTTCTTTACGGTCTTTCACCGGTTGTCGAACGAAGCTTTGATATGCATAAGCAAAAAACTTTCCCTTAATCTTCGAATTAATTCAATAGAGGTCTTTCCCGCCAATAATTAAGGCGAATACCCGGTTGTATCGGCGCAAACCAGGGAAAGTAGGTATTGACAACTACCGGCTGTTTCGCAATGTATACCAATAAGAGGCTCGATATTTTATTGATTTAATTAGATTTTCAGCGGTTTTATGAGTTCGCCTTTTCGCCATTTTGTGCAGTTCCACAAAAGCTCTGAGAGGCTGGCGGCAGAGATAGCTGGATTTACCTCCGCCGGTCTGGCCTCGGGTGAGGCCGTCGTCATCGTTGCCAGCGAGCGCCACGGGAAATGCATCCTCAAGGCTCTCGCCGACCTGGGCGTCGACTCCGGTCGCTGCCAGGCGTCAGGCCAGTTAAAGCTATGGAACGCCGAAGCAACGCTGGCGACGATCATGGGCCCCACCGGTCCCGACCGGGAGCGGTTTCACGCGGCGTTCGGCGACATGATCGTTGAAATAAAGGCGGCGGGGTACGAGCACATCCGCGTCTATGGCGAGATGGCTCCGATGCTGTGGCAGCGCGGCAATTTCACCGGCGCTCTGCGGCTCGAGGGATACGCGAACGAGCTTGTCAATCTCTACGGTCTGCCGATCTTTTGCGGCTACATGCTCGACGGCTTTCGCGAAGATTCCTACGCGGGCCCGCTGTCGGACCTCGGCCGCATACACACCGATATCGTGCCGACGTCCGAAGACGAACGTCTGCGGGAAGCGATCGATGCGGCGACGCGCAAATTGTTGGGCACCCAGGTTTCAAAAATCGTAAGCCTCTCCGAGGGGCCCGTCGGCGAGGCCCGCCTGCCCGTAGGCCGCCGCGCAATCCTCTGGCTCAAGCGCGTCATGCCGCTCAAAGTCGGCGAGATTCTTGAACTCGCGCGCCGCCACGCCGCCTAGCGGCGTCGCTCAATCAATCCAAATCTGCCGGGAACGCTGCAGCAGCGAACAAGACTGTCTTCGGGAAGGATAGACTTGGAAGCGCCTGGCAGGGAGCTTCACATCCACCACGCGCCGCCCCGTTAAGCTGCCTGCCAGGCCGCGCAATGGTGCATCATTTCGCCCCCGCTGTCAAACTCATTTCGCCAATTATTCGAACCAGAATCAGGCAATCTCTTCGCTTCATCCTTCTAGGGTATCTTCTCGCGTTGCCAGACGGCCGTCATCGGCGACAATGGAGCGAGAGGAGGTGACTATGAACAAGAAGATTTTTGTTATCCCGCTGATGGCGGGCGCGTTGGCGTTCGCGGGCTGCAGCTCGCACAGCAGCAGCAACGACCGCGGCGGCGCGGCGACCGGCCGCATCGATTCGGGCTCCAGCAGCAGCATGCCGGGCGACCACAACGCGGTCGGCACCGATACGAGCGATTCGACGCGATCGCGCGGCGGCTCGACGTCGGGCTCTTCCGGCGGCTCCATGTCCGGTTCCGGCAGCTCTTCCGGCTCGACTTCCGGCGGCTCGACGTCGGGCTCGGGCAGCCGCTCGAGCTCCGGCAGCACGTCCGGCTCGGGCATGTAATCCCCGCCCGCAGCTTCCGACGAAACGGGCGGAGGTCCGGATGGATTCCCGGACCTCCGCCCGTTTCTTTTTACGCGGCAACGCCGCCACCAGTTTCGATTGCGAATTTTTATTGGACAACCACGCCGCCATCATGATAAATCCTCGATAGCTTTCATCGGATGTTCTTCATGACATGAGCGGCGAACGCCCAGAGGCGATGTTGACGTTGCGCGGTCTCGCGGCGTTTGTCGAGGCAGCCCGCCGCTGCGGCGCAGGCGGCGCGCGTCTCGACGCGCCGGCGATGCGGCAGATCGAGCGCCTCGAACGGGTGACCGGCGTGAAGCTCTGCGAGACATCCACGGCGGGCGCCCGGCTGACGAGCCGGGGCCGGGTTTGTGTCCGCCACGCGGAGAGAATTCTCTCTCAAGTCCGGCGCTTCGAGCGCGCGTTCAGCTTCGGCGCGCCGCGGCGCGCGCTGCGACGGCTGAGGATCGGCGCCACCTACAGCCCGTCGGCGCGCCTGCTCGACTGGCTCCTCGCCTCGTTTAAGAAAAGGCAGCCGCGCGCCGCGGGCGTGCTGACCACGGCAAGCCGCCAGAAAATCGAGCCGATGCTGCTGAGCGGCGAGCTCGACATCGCCGTCGTCAGCGGACACGTCTCGTCGCCGCGACTCGTCTCGGAGCCGTGGCGGCGGGAGAATCTCGTCTTCTTCGTGGCGCCGGAGCACCCGCTGGCGGCGAAGGATAAGGTGACGCCGGCCGATCTCGCCCGCGCGCGCCTGGTCGTGCGCGGCGCGAGCGACGGCGGCGCTTCCAGCATCCATGTGCTCGAACAGATCAAGCGGCGCGGCTTCGA
>DASWZY010000078.1:0-11034 GCA_036407055.1 Binatia bacterium | reverse complement strand
GCAGGAAGGCATCTATCAGCATTACAAGGCGGTCGCGGCGGCGGTCGGCATTCCGCTCATCGTCTACAATATTCCCGCGCGCACCGGCTCCAAGATCGAGCCGGAGACGCTCGCGCGCCTGAGCGAGATCAAGAACGTCGCCGGAGTAAAAGAGGCGACCGGCTCGGTCGACCAGGCGATCGACGTGATCCGGCTGTGCGGCGATCGGCTCGCGGTGTTCTCGGGCGAAGACTCGCTGACTTATTCGCTGATGGCGCTCGGCGGCAAAGGCGTTATCTCGACCGTCGCCAACATCGCGCCGAAGGCGATGGCCGATCTGGCGGCGGCATGCCTCAAGGGCGATTGGGAAAAAGGCCGCGAGCTGCAATTCCGGCTGATCCCGCTCATCCGCGCGGTCTTCATCGAGACCAATCCGATTCCGTCCAAGGCGGCGCTCGCGCTGATGGGCAAATGCAGCAACGAGCTGCGCCTGCCGCTGACGGCGATGGCGGAAGGCAACGTGAAAAAGCTCCGGCAGGCCATGGCGGATTTCGGCCTGCTCAAAAATTAACATGCTGGACGCAATCGTTTGCGGCGCGGCGGGCAGAATGGGGGCCACGCTCGTCCGCCTGATTCACGAGGGCCGGACCTTGAAGCTCGCCGGCGCCGTCGAGTCGCCCGACAATCCGCAGATCGGCAAAGACGCCGGCGAAGTCGCGGGCGTAGGCAAGCTCGGAATTCCGATCGTCGCCGAGCTCGAGCCGCTGCTCAAAAAAGAAGCCGTCGTGGTCGAGTTTACCGCTCCCGCGGCGACGCTCGAGCACGCGCGCATCGCCGCGCGAAAAAACGCGCCGATCGTCATCGGCACGACCGGTCTCGATGCGAAGCAGCGCGAAGAGATCGAAAAGCTCGCGCGCGACGGCCGCATCCTCATTTCCGCAAACATGAGCCTGGGCGTCAATCTGCTCGTCAGTCTCATGGGTAAAGTCGCCGGCGTTCTCGGCGACGACTACGACGTCGAGATCATCGAGGCGCATCACCGCTTCAAAAAAGACGCGCCGAGCGGCACGGCGCTGGCGCTGGCCGAGCCGATCGCGAAGGCGCTGAAGCGGGATCTCGGCGCCGCCGGCGTCTCCGGCCGCAAGGGCATCGTCGGCGAGCGCACGAAGGAGGAAATCGCGCTGCTTTCCGTCCGCGCCGGCGACATCGTCGGCGAGCACACGGTTATCTTCGGCGGCCTGGGCGAGCGCGTCGAGTTCATCCACCGCGCCCAGAATCGCGAGACCTTCGCGCGCGGCGCGCTCCGCGCCGCCGTCTGGCTCGCCAAGCAGAAAAAAGGCCTCTACAGCATGCAGGACGTGCTCGGGCTGTAGAATGCCGGAAATCTCTCGTTTTTTCGGTATCATCATCAGAATGTACATCGAAGCTGGCGGCCCTCATCATACGCCGCACTTTCATGCTTATTATCAAGAAAACGTCGGCATTTATGCCATCGAAAAGATCGAACGCATAGCGGGCGCGCTTCCGGTTCGTCAGGAACGTCTTGTTTTGGCATGGGCAGAATTGCACCAAACGGAATTGCTCGCTGCTTGGCGCACGTTGCAGAATGGCCGCGCCCCGGTTAAAATTGAGCCTCTGAAGTGAGCATCGTATGAAACACATAGTTTGCCGTGTTGTCGGCTTCGAAAAGACGGCTCCATTTACGCTCGAAGTTTCTTTTGACGACGGTACTTCGCAACGGATCGATTTTCGGCCCGTTTTGAAAGGGGAGATATACGGACCGTTAACCGATCCCAAATTGTTCGATCAAGTCAGAATAGACGCCGAAGTTCACACATTGGTATGGCCCAACGGCGCCGATTTTGATCCCGCCACGCTGCACAACTGGCCCGAGCACAGTCGTGCATTCGAAGAACTGGCAAGTCGATGGGAGCGGCAGCGGACCGGTCACAAGGCGGCTGTCTAGGATTCTTCCGAAACGAAACCTGAGCATAAATCTTCATGACCGACATGGAAACGATCGTGTCGCTGTGCAAGCGGCGCGGCTTCATTTTTCAATCGAGCGAGATTTACGGCGGCACCGGCTCGTGCTGGGATTACGGCCCGCTCGGCGTGCTGCTCAAGAATAACGTCAAGCGCGCGTGGTGGAGAGACAACGTCGAGCTGCGCCCCGACATGGTCGGGCTCGACGCGTCGATTCTCATGGCCACGCGCGTGTGGAGAGCAAGCGGCCACCTCGATCATTTCACCGATCCGATGGTCGACTGCAGGGCATGCAAGCGGCGTTTTCGCGCGGACAAGATCGACGAAGAGCCGTGGACGCACTACTGCGAGGCGGCCAAGGGCAATAAATTCATCATTCCCGCCGGCGAGGCGTGTAACCACTGCAACCATCGACGGTCGCTCTGTCCCGCCTGCGGCAAGGGCGAGCTCACGGAGCCGCGGCAGTTCAACCTCATGTTCAAGACGTTCATGGGGCCGGTGGAAGACGAAGCGGCGGTGACGTATCTCCGCCCGGAGACCGCGCAGGGCATCTTCGTCAACTTCGACAACGTGCTCCAGTCGATGCGGCTGAAGCTGCCTTTCGGCATCGCGCAGATCGGCAAAGCCTTCCGCAACGAGATCACGCCGGGAAACTTCACGTTTCGCACGCGCGAGTTCGAGCAGATGGAGATCGAGTATTTCGTCATGCCGGGAACCGACGACGAGTGGCATCAGCGCTGGCTCGACGAGCGCTTCGGATGGTATCCGAAATACGGCATGCGCAGAGAGAACCTGCGGCTCCGCGAGCATGAAAAAGACGAGCTCGCGCACTACGCCAAGCGCACCGCGGACATCGAATATAAATTCCCGATGGGCTGGAGCGAGCTGGAGGGAATCGCCAACCGGACCGATTTTGACTTAAAGCAGCATGCGAAATTCAGCGGCAAGGCGCTCGAGTATTTCGATGAGGAGACGAAACAAAAAGTCGTACCCTACGTCATCGAGCCGTCGGCGGGAGCCGACCGCGCAACGCTGGCCTTCCTGGTCGATGCGTACAATCAGGAAGAGGTGCGCGGCGAGAAGCGGGTCGTGCTAAAGTTTCATCCCGAGCTCGCGCCGGTCAAGATCGCCGTTCTGCCGCTGCTCAAGAAAAACGACCGCATCGTCGAGACGGCGAAGAGACTTTGCGCCGATCTGAGAAAGCGGTGGTACTCCGTCTACGACGACACCGCTTCGATCGGACGGCTCTACCGCCGACAGGACGAAGTCGGCACGCCGTTCTGCATCACCGTGGACGTGCAAACGGTCGGCGACGACAAAGCCGCGGCCGACGACAAAGTCACGATCCGCGACCGCGACACGATGCAGCAGATACGCGTGCCGATACAGAGGGTTCCGGAGATTTTGGTGAAGCTGATGGAAGGAGCGTGGGCCGAGGTAGCGGCCAACGCCGATTACAAAATACCCGACAAAGAATAAAGCGAGCTTTAAACGACTGCGACCGCGCCGGGTCTTCCGGCGCGGTCGCATAGTAGCTTCATTTCAGCAGTCGTTTTCCCTAATAGCGATATTGAGCGGGTCTGTAGCCTTGATTATACGGGTACGGGCTCTGCTGGTACTGCTGATTTTGCGGGGCCGGCGGCGGATAGCCCTGCCCCTGCGGCGGATAGTCCTGCGGATAGCCCTGTCCCTGATCGGGGGGCGGCGGCTGCCCCTGGTCGTATCCAGGCCCGTAAGGCGGAGGGTAGCCGGGATCATACGGAGGCGGCGGATAGCCGTAGTCGGGTGGCGGCGGATACGCCCCGTAGTCGGGCGGTGGCGGATAGGCATATGCCGGCGGACCGTACAAGAAAGGAGAGATCAAGAAGCCTGTCGCGATACCGCCCAAAACTCCGGCCGCAATCGCGGCGCCGTTGTAGTAATAGCCGCAGCAGTAGCCGTAATGGGAACGTCCGTAAAAGCCGTAACGAGGATAGAAGCCGTGGCCATGCCAGCCTCCGTTCCAGCCGCCGCCATGCCAGCCTCCGTTCCAGCCGCCGCGAGAGCCGCCCCAACTCCCACCCCAACTGCCACGACCTGCTGCCGGGGCGAACCCACGACTAGGAGCCCCAGCGAAGCTGCCGCGACCTGCGCCTGGAGCGAAGCCACGGCCCGGCGCCCCAGCGAAACTTCGGCCTGCGGCCCCGCTGAAACCGCGACTCGGGGCGGAAGCGAAACCGCCGCGACCAGCGGCCGGACCGCCACGACCTGCGGAAGCGACGCCGCCACGACCGCCGGCGAAGCTCCCGCGACCGCCCGCGAAGGTCTGGACCGGGAAAAATAACGTCGCGGCCAGCGCGGCGATTAATCCCAGTGTTGAAACTTGTTTTTTCATTTTCTGAATCTCCTTCAAAAAGCTCTTATCGATAACAGCATCGCAATAATAAAATAATCTTCCATTACCAGTACCAGCGGCCATAGGGATATGATGGATAGTATCCGTAGTAATATGGATACGGCCGGTAGAAATGTCCATAGCCGTAATACGGATACGGTCGATAGTACCGATATGGAGCGTACGCGTAGTAGGGGTATGGAGCGTATGCGTAGGGATAAAAATAAGGCGGGTAGTAATAGTTACGCCAAGACCACGCGTAGCCGGCAGATGGGATAAGGAGCATCATAACCACGCCTAACAAAAGAGCTTTTTTCATGGCAGGTCTCCTTTCCGGCTGTTTGAATTTTTTATTACTCCGCTACCCTCCCCCACGTGTCCAAATTTTAGAGCACTTGTATCTAAAATTTTAGACCTTCCCATAAGCAGGTCAAGGTTGCCGCGACGAGAAATAACGATGCGTGCGGTAGTCAACACTTTTCTTCCTGAAACGTAAATCACGTGACGATGCCCAGCGGCGCCGGTGCCCGGTACGCGGGAAAGATTTTGCCCTGGTCGGTTCTGCCCAAATGGCGCGCCAGCACCTCTCCGCAGACGGCGCGAAAATCCGTCGTGAGTGCGAGATCGCGGCCTTCGTACAGCCCGTCGGGATCGAGCCCCGGCCAGCGGCCGTAAACTTTGCCGCCTTTGACTTTTCCTCCCATGACGAACATGACGTTGCCGTGGCCGTGATCGGTGCCGCGGTTGCCGTTCTCGCGCGCCGTGCGGCCGAACTCCGACAGCGTCACAAGGACGACATCTTCGATATAATCGCCGAGGTCGCGCGCAAACGCCGCCAGCCCCTCGGCGAACTCCTTCAATCGATTCGCCATCTGACCGGACGCTCCGCCCTCGGCGACGTGCGTATCCCATCCGTCGACTTCGGTGAAGGCGATCTCGAGGCCGACCTTCGATTTCACGAGCGCGGCGATCTGCTTGAGGCTCGCGCCGAACCGGCCGCTCGGGTATGTCTCTTTCGACGGCGGCGCGGAGGACGCGCCGGTGGCCTGCAGCGTCCTCATTGCGTCGAATAGACCCGCGGCGCTTTTGCGCAGCAGCGGATCGCTCACGCTCGCATAGCGCTGCTCGAGAGCCGGCGCGAGCAGCGGATCGCGCAGGCGAAATTCCTCCACGGAAGTCAGCGTCAGCGCCGGCGCGTCGCCGGCGAGAATGCGCGGCATTCTGAAGGTGACCGCGGCCGCGCGCAGCGGACCTCCGGCGGCGCCGTCTTGAAGCAGGCGGTTGAGCCAGCCGTCGCGAATGCTCTTCACGCCCGGCGTGCCCGTCTCCATATAATCCTGCGCGTCGAAATGGGAGCGGCTGTTGTCCGGCGAGCCCGCCGCGTGAACGACCGCGAGGCGGCCGGCGGCGAACAGCGGCTTAAGCGGCCCGAGCGCGGGATGAAAGCCGTAGAAGCCGTCCAGATCGACGGCGCGGTCGGCGCCGGAACCCGGCTCGGCGACAGCGATCGTCGGCCGCAGCGCACGATACGCGCGGTCTTTGAACGGGATCACCGCGTTTAGCCCGTCCATGCCGCCGCGCTGAAAGACGACTACCAGAACCTTATTTTTCTTTTCTGTTTCTCCTGCAGCCGCGCGCACGAGAAAGGAAGGCGGGAGCCCGAGCGCCAACAACCCGATGCCCGAGCTTTTTAAAAATAGCCGCCGCGTGAGGTCCATCATCATCTCACCTGGAATTCCGGCGCGGCGAGCGCCAGGGCCGTCGTCTCGCCGGCTTTGATTCGCGTGCCGCGAATCCGATTTGCTGTCAGATCGATGGCGAAATTAATACGCGCGAGCAGCATGTCGGGGCTGGTCCAAGTCGCGGCGACATCCGGAAAGCCCGTCGGCGGCACTGAAAGAAACAACGGCTCGCCCATCGCCACGAGATGGCGCAGAACGGGCTGCGCGGCGTCGGTGTCGCCGCCGGCGGCGCGCAGGGCGCTGGCGATCAGTTCCAGCGGTTTTTTTATTTTAGCGCCGACGGTGTCGGGGGAGAAAAACTCCGGCGCCGCGAAGATCGCGCGCAGCGTCGTCTTCAAATCGCCGCCGCTGTTGTGAAATACATCCGCGACGCGCGCCACCAGGGCGGCCGGCGGATCGTCGCGGACAAAGCGGCGGACGAGCTTGGCGGCGATGAAGCGGGCAGTCGACGGATGCCCGGCGAGAAGATCGATCACTTTGATGCCGTCCTCGACGCCGCCGCCGGCGGCGATCGCGGTTCCGAGCACGGTCTTGGCTCCTCGATCGTGCATGCGTGAGTCGAAAAGAAATTCCGGCCTGCCGCGCGGCTGGCGAATGGTCCAGCCGGTGAAGCAGCGCGCGATCTCGCCGACATCTTTCTGCGTATAGCCGCCATCGACGCCGAGGGTGTGGAGCTCCATGAGCTCGCGCGCGTAGTTTTCGTTGATGCCTGCCTTGCGGATAGCGCCCTTGCCGTTGCGAGCGCGGTTAAGCGCCGCGTCCGGACTCGAGCTCAGCCAGTTGTCGAGATAAAACAGCATCGCCGGACTCTGCGCCGTTGCCAGCAGCAGATCCCGGAAGCGCCCGAGCGCGCGCGGGCGGATCGTATCGCGCTCGTACTCGGTGACGAGCCAGCGATCGACGCCTTTGGCGGCGAAAACGTTGAAGTGATTGCTCCAGAAATCGACCATGACTTCCTGGAGCTGGCGGACGCTGTAGACGGCGCGGAGAAGTTTTGACCGTTGAAGCTCGGCAATGACGAAGCGCGGCGACTGATCCGGCGCCGGCGTCATTCCTTTCGCGGCAGCCTGCTGCTGGGGCGGATAAAGCTCCAGCAGCTCCGAGCCGCTGAGGTTCAGCGTCTTAAGACTTTTTAATTTTTCTTCGACGAGAGCGTCGGGGAGCTTTTCAGGGTCGAGCTGCTCTTCGAGATATGCCGGAATGCCCCTGGCTTTGACTTTCTCGACGCCGGTCGCGGTGGGGCCGAAGCTCACGCGGCTTAAAAAATGGCGGATCTTCTGGTCTTCAGTTAGCGCCATCGGCCGCTCGATACGGCCCCATCGTGCCGTAATTACGACTGCTGCGAAGGCGCGGCGTGCTGCTGGCGCCATTCGCGGAATTGCTGCATGCGCTCGGCGCGGAGCTCACTCAAGCGCGTTTTCTGCTCGTCGGTCAACACGCCGAGCACCTGACTGCGAATGTGTGCGCGCGCGACGATCAGCTGCGCCTGAATCGACGCGATGTCCTGCGCCTGGGCCCGCACCGCGCTTTCATCGAATGTGCCCTCGGACGACTGCCTGAGCGCAGCCTGTTTCTCGTGCAGCTGCTGCATGAGCGGGCGAATCGTGTCCCGGCTGTTTGTAAAGATATCGTGAATCTCGGAGCGCTGTGTATCTGATAACTGCAGCTGACTAAAGAGCGGCCCGCCCATTCTCCCTCTCATGCCGGGGTGGCCGAAACCGGGATCGGCAACGGCCGTCGAGAGCGCGAGCGATCCGGCGGCGGCGATGACACCGGCGGCGACGATGATTTTTTTGAGGTTCATAAAATCTCCTTTATCTGCGTTTTACGACAGGGATTGCCGATCTCAGGGGCGGAACCGGCCGGCTGACAACGCGTGATCCTGCGCCAGCCGGAGCAGCGATACTCGGCGCCACGACAACCGGCGCGCCGGGGACAAAGACGGGCGGCGGCGTGTAATAGTAATAGCCATACGGCTGGAGATAGAGCTGATAATGAAGCACGTGCAGCTGATAATAGGGATCGTAGGCCTGCGGATAGTCGGGTTGGGCATAAGCGGCGTACGGGTCGTACCCGTAGTACGGTACCTGGGCGTGCGCCGCGGGAGACAAAACAAAGAGCAGAGCTGCCGTGCCGATCGCGAGTAGAGCTTTCTTCACCTTAGTCTCCCAGAGCACACTGTTGCGGAGTCAAAATCCTAGTACCGCCCCGAGCGGGAAGCGTCGTAACCGTCCTGATAGCCGCGGTCGCGCCCCTGCCGGTAACGTTCGGCCTGCCCGCGCTCGACGCCTTGCTGGTAGCCCTCGCTGTAACCGGAATTGTACGCGTCGCCGGGTGCTGGCGGAGGCGGGGGCGGATAAGCCGGCGCGGCAACAACCGGAGGCGGTGCCAAAACGCCGCCGAGAAAGATTCCGGTCGCTATGCCTCCCAGCACTCCTGCAGCGATAGCGGCTCCCGGATAGCCGTAACCGTGGTAGACGACTCGCGGCCCGCAGCACGGTCCCCGCCAGTACGCGAAGCTCTGGGCCGGAATCAGCAGCACTGCGACAAAAATAGCTGCCAACAGCAGCGCAGAAACTTTTTTCATTTTCGGACTCCTTTCGCCATCGATCTACCTAGTAACCGTAACGATACGGGTACGCGTAGCGGTACGGGTAATAATACGGTCGATATCCGTAACCATAATACCCGTATGAATATCCGTACGGGTAACCGTATCCGTAACCGTAACCGTACGGGTAAACTACACAGCCCGCCAATGGCGCCAGTAAAGCGAACATCAAGAGAGCGAGCAGCAGCCTTTTCATCTTTGCTCCTCCTTACCAGCCCCACCAATAACGATATGGTCTGTAGTATCCGTAATAGTACGGCCGGTATCCGTAGTGATAAGGATAAGATGCGTAGTAGGGGAAGGGCGAGTACACGTACGGCGCGTAGACGTAGGGCCGGTAATAATAATGCCCGCGCCACGGATACGCGTGGCTTACCGTGGGCACCAGGAGCATCATAACCACGCCCAATAGTAGTGCTTTGACCACGGCCATGCCCCCTTTCTTTCTATATACTTAGACGGCTTCGGTGAAAAATGGTTTACCGCAGCGCCGCTCATTTTCTGCCGCCGCCACCACCGCCACCTTTCATATGATCGCCGCCGCCGCCTCTCATACGATCGCGCAGGGCGCGCTTGTCTTCCGGCGAGAGGCCGTGCTGCCGCCATTTTTCCCGCCACTGCTCAGCTTCCTGCGGCGGGAGCTTACGGAACTGCTGAAAATTTTGTCTTAACTGCTGGCGGCGATCAGGCGGCAGGTTCTGCCAGTATTGCCATTCTTTCCTCAGGCGATCTTTTTCATTTGGCGGCAGGCTCTGCCAGCGCTGATAGTTGCGCTCGACCTGAGCCTTCTCCTCGGGTGAAAAGCGCTGCCATTGCTCGCGCGACTGCGCCCACGATACGGACGGGACGGCGAGCAAAAAGAGCAGACTAGAGATTTTGAGGACCCGTTTCACCTTTTTGTGTCTCTTGTGACTCTACGGATTCCAGGAAATCCATGGAATCCAAGAGATCCAGCGACCTGAAAAAATCCGCATTCGAAGCCATCTCGGTGTACTGCTCGGGCGCCGATGATGTCTCGGTCGACGATCGCATATGACCGATAGTCATGGTGAGGCCGATGGCGATAATCGCTCCGGCCGCGAGGGCCGGCACCGGCCACGGGCGGAAGATAGCCGCTAGCGAGCGAATCCAGCTGGGCTTCTCATCCGCCGCCGTGAGCTTGATTCGCATCTCACGGCTGTAGTCTTGCCAAAACGACGGCGGCGGCTCGTCAACGGCGAGCGTCGCGGGCAGAAACGCCTTGAGCTCTTGCAGGAACTGACGGCAGCCGTCGCAACCGTCGAGGTGCGATTCGACGCGCTGCTTGTCGGCCCCAACGCAATCCCCGTAATGATAGAGCACGAGGTCTTGCTCGAAATCTTTGCACGCGTTTCTTTGACTCATAAAACTCTCTCCTAAGCCAGTTCCGCTAATCTCTGCTTCAAGGCGATTACCGCGCGATGAAGATGAACTTTGATCGTCCCTTCGGCGGATTTCATGACACCGGCGATCTCGCTGATCGAAAGTCCCTGATGATTCTTCAAAAGAAAAACGGCGCGCTGCTTGGGCGGCAGTGTCGCGAGCGCCGCGCCGATGCGCTCGGAGATTTCGCCGCGCATCGTTTCATCGACGGGCGACGGCCCGGGATTCGGAAAGCCTTCGCCTTTTTCGACGCGTTCCTCGAGTGATTCCCAGGAGACTTTCGCCTTGCGACGGCGATAATCGAGACACAGATTTACCAGAATACGGTAAAACCACGTATAGAAGCTGGATCGCCTGTCGAAGCCCTGCAAATGGCTGAAGGCCTGCAAGAACGCTTCCTGTGAAAGGTCCTTGGCTTCTTCGCGGTCGCGCGTAAAATCGTATGCGATGCGATAAGCTTTTTCTTTATACCGCTCGACCAGGATTTCGAACGCCTGTCGCTCGCCTTGTTGCGTGGCGACGACAAGCGCGTCATCGCCGAGCTCATCGGGCCGACTGCTCATGGTCAATGTGCGCTCACGTCGGCCGACCGGAGCCTCTAAACTTATTTCGAGGGTAGGGTTAATGATGCACCCCGCTATCAACTCGACGACGGCGCCGGCCGGGCCGAAAAGAGTTTACGACGTTCCCGGTCGTCGTTCCAGCCCCAATGATATGCGCCGCCTTGGCTCCAAATATGAGTACTAGATGCTCTCTGTTGCGCCATCATATGCCCATTTGCCTTCTAAGACTCTTAATTACAATAACTTAGACGCGGACGGGCCGGAAAAGGTTTACCGCCGGAGCCCTGTGTCGCCTTCTTTTTGCTGGAGCTAGAACATTCAGTTTTTTCGGTAACATAGCGGTTTTCAAAGATTAAAATCAGCTTGACAAGCGGCAATCAT
>DASWZY010000077.1:0-5457 GCA_036407055.1 Binatia bacterium | reverse complement strand
CTGCGTTTTCGGGTCGACGGGCGCGATGACGTTTTTGCCCACGCCTTTTTCCTGAAACGTCGTCAGAAAATAATCGTTGAGGCCGAGCGCGATCGGATAGCGCCCGCGCACGACCCATTCGACGAGCTGCCGGCGGTCGCCGGTGATAACGACTTTCTGATCGCGCAGCAGCTTGCGCAAAAAATCCTCGCCGTAGACGAGCGACAGGACCAGCGCGTCGTTCAATCCTTTGCCTTCCACGCGCGGGTCCTGCATGACGATCTTCCCCGACCACTTGGGATCGAGAAGGTCGAGCGCGGTCTTGATCGACCCTGCGGGAACGATGTCCCAATTCACGTGGACGTTGTCGCCGGCGAGCGTGCCGGCGAACGTGTAATATAATTTTTTCTCGAGGTCGGCCCATCCGGCTTCGACGCCGCCGATCCAGTACTTGTCCTCTTTCACCTCCGGCAGCACGAACATGGGCCGGAGCGACTCGAAACCATTAACCGGCTTGAACGCGGCCAGCGCGGAGGTCGGACCGGAGATGTAAAGATCCCAGTTATATACGCCGCCCGAGCGCTCGCGCAGGATGCGCGCGACTTTGTCGCGCCCGCTGCCGCCCAGAAGCTCGACGTTGATCTTAGGATAGGCTTTCTTGAAACCGTCATTGAGAGCCGCGCGGAAAGCGTCGCCCGGAGGGCCGGCGATATTCACCTGCTTCTCGCTCTCGGCGGCCTTGACCGTCTCGGCCCAACCGGCAGGCGCGCCGGATTCCGCTGCGCGCGCCGCACTGGCCATCAGCGAAAATACGAGCGCGAGAAAAAAGACTTTTTTCATAGGTGTCCTACTGCGGGATCACTTCCCTCGATATCTTGGCCATCGCCTGGCGCTGCACGACCATTTTTTCCGTCTGGCTCTGGATGTATTTGATGCCGGGCTTGAGCGCCGCTTCGGGGTCGCCGATTGGGACGTCGCTGCGGCGGCTGTTGCGCCCGCCGCTTTGCTTTGCCCAACTCGTCTGCCCTTCCACGCTGAGAAGCAGATTCGCATAGAGCTTCGCCGCGTTCGGATGCGGCCGGCGGTTCAGGATGCCGAAGGCGCCGAATCCGGGATTGATCGACTGAATGAAATGCGCGTCCTCAACCTGTTTGACGTTTTTGCCGAGACCTTTTTCGAGAAAGATCTTGAGCTGATCGGACGGCAGCGAGACTGCGAGCGGGTAGCGGCCGCGCACGATCCACTCGGTCAGCTGCCGCCGGTCGCGCGTGAAGATGATTTTCTGCTCGGCGAGCAGCTTGCGGATGAAAGCCTCGCCGTAGGTGAGCTTGTAGAGCAGCGCGGAATTCAGCCCAGAGCCTTCCTGGCGCGGGTCTTCCCAGACGATCTTGCCGGCCCATTTGGGATCGGCGAGATCCTTGTAGGCCTTGATCTCGGAAGGCGCGACGACGTCGGCGTTGACGTAAAGGACGTCAGAGGTAGTGCCGTCGAAGGCGTAGTAGAGCTTCTCCTCCACGTCCATGAAGCCGGAGCGAAAGCCGTCGTGCCACTTGGCGTTGTCGGTTGCCTCGGGAAGGATCAACTCCGGCGGCAGCGGATCGAAGGCGCCGATCGGCTTGAGCGCTCCCAGCGGCGAAGTCGGCCCGCCGATGTAAATATCCCAATTGAAGACGCCCGACTGGCGCTCGCGCGCGAGGCGCGGCACCTGGTCGCGGCCGCTCGCGCCGTTGTACTCGACCTTGATCTTGGGAAACTTTTTCTGGAACCAGCCGATCAGCGCAGAGCGGTAGGTGTCGCCGGGAGGGCCGGCAATCGACAGCTGCCCTTCCTTCTCCGCCGCGGCAACGAGCGCGTCCCAGTCCTTCGGCTTCGCCTGCGCGTTCGCTGTTTCTGCGAATGCGAGCGCGAGAACCATCCACGCGACGAAGGCCAATTGTCTCGTGAGCTTCATACGAAATTCCTCCGGTCACGCCCGGATCCCGACGCGCAGGCCGAGGAATCGGGCGAGCAGCGCGACGCCCGTCGTGAGCAGCATGACGATGGTCGCGACCACCGCCGCGCTTTCATATCGCCCCGAGACCATAAAGTCCAGTTGCAGCAGCGCGAGCGTGCGGCTGCTGGAGGTGGCGAGCAGCGCGACGTTGCTGATGTCGCGCGCGGCGTGAATGAAGCCGAGCACGCCGACGAGCAGCAGCACGGGGAACAGCAGCGGGCCGACGATGCGCCTGAATGTGGTGAGCCAGGAGGCGCCGGTCGTGCGCGACGCTTCTTCCAGCTCCTGCCCGAGCTGGAGCAGGTTCGCCTTGATGAGCTGCGTTCCGAGCGTGATGCTGCTGATGACGGTGGCGATAATGAGCAGCCAGACCGAGCCGTAGAGCGCGCGGAAGAGCGGGATGTCGAGGAAAAGCCACAGCAGGCCGATGCCGATCAGGATGCCCGACATCGCCGAGGGAAGCCAGGAGATGAAATCGAGAGCCGAGCGCCAGATGAACTTCGTCCGGACGGAGATATAAGCGACGACGGAATAGAGCGCAACGGCGAAGACCGCGGCGCCGACCGACATCAGGATCGTGTTCTTGAGCGAGAGCAGAAAGATCGGATCGTCGAAGACTCTCTTCCAGTTCTCCAGCGTCCAGGCGTGCTCGATGTGAAAGAAACCGAAGAGCGACATGAAGGTGCCCATCAGGACGAACGCCATCGGCGCCACGCTGATCAGGAACGCAACGAACACGACGAGAGCGAGGGCCGGGTATTTCCATTTTCCCAGCGGGATCGCCTTGGCGCGATAGCGGCCGGTGATCGTCGTATACTGCCGCTTCGAGCTCAGCTTCCGCTGCATGAAGATGAGGGGCAGCAGGATCGCGAGCACGACCGTGCTCAGCGCCGTCGCCGGGCCGAACGACGGCGGCTCTTGCTGGACGAGCTGATAGACCTTCGTGCCGTAGACAGAAAAATTGATCGGCGCGCCGAGAATCATCTCGATCTCGAACGCCTGGAAGCCGTTGATGATCGCGATCAAAAGGATCACCGTGAAGACCGGCGTCATGATCGGGATGAGAATGCGCACGAGCGTCCCGAGCGTGCTCGAGCCGGCGACCTCCGACGCCTCTTCGAGAGAAGCGTCCATGTTGCGGAACGCCGGTGTGAGCAGCATGACTTTGACCGCGGTCGTATTGTGGCCGATATGCGCCCAGACGATGCCCCAGAACGAATAAATGTTGAACGGCCCATGCGCAACGCCCGTGATCGCCTTAAAAAGTTGATTCGCGATGCCGTAATCGGGATCGAGGATGAGAATCCAGCCGAGCGTAACGGAGAGCGACGGCAGAAAGAACGACAGCCAGAACATGAATTCCAGCAGCGATTTTCCCGGCAGATCGGTGCGCGCGAGCAGCCACGCGATCAGGATCGCGATTGGAAAAGAGATGAGCTGGCGGACGACCATCAGCGAGAAAGTATTGTAAACGGCGCGCCTGAGGCCCGGCTCGGCCAGCACCGCGCGCCAGCCGTCGAGGCCGTACATCGGCGGCATGCCGGGCTTGGCGATCTGAAAAGAATTTACGACGATGAGGACGATCGGATAAAGGACGAAAAAGCCGAGGCCGGCCAGCACCAGGCTGCACCAGAAAGTCTCCGCGCCGACGCGACCTTGCAACTCCTCTCCTCTACCTTGAATAAAGTCGAGCCGTTGTTATTGCGCCGTTGGCCAGAGTGTGATCGCTTCGGGATCGAGCTGGAGATAAATCTGCTGCCCGGGCTTTAAACGCTGCGCGGCCGGCGCGGTGAGAACCCGGCTTTCGCCACCGACCGCAACGGTGTATTCGTAGCGGTCGCCGAGAAACTGGCTCGCCTGCAGCGTGACGGCGAGGACGTTGCCTTTGCCGTCGCCGGCGGATTTCGCCAGGCTGATCTGCTCGGGGCGGATCGCGACCATGACCTCTTTGCCGGCGGCCCAGGAACTTTCGCCGCCATGATGCGCGCGCACGCACACCGGGGGCCCGGCATGATCCTTGAGCTCGACGTGGCACTCCTCGCCGCTGGCATGGACGATCCTTCCAGCGAGCGCGAAGACCTTGCCCAGGAAATCGCGCGCAAAGGACGTCGCCGGCTGATAGTAGACGTCCTCGGGTGCGCCCACCTGCTCGAGCCGGCCGCCGTTCATGATGCCGACGCGGTCGGACATGCTCAGCGCTTCCATCTGATCGTGTGTGACGAAAAGCACCGTCACCTTAACGCGGCGCTGGAGCGCCTTGAGCTCGCGGCGCATCTCTTCGCGAAGCCGCGCGTCGAGATTGCTGAGCGGCTCGTCCAGAAGCAGAACGCCCGGCGAAAACACCAGCGCCCGCGCCAGCGCGACGCGCTGCTGCTGGCCGCCCGAGAGTGCCGTAGACGGGCGCTCCTCTAAGCCGCCGAGGCCGACGAGCTCGAGCGCCGCGCGCGTCTTGTCGCGTATCTCGGCGCGTTTGACGCGCCGGAGCTTTAACGGATAGGCGACGTTCTCGAAGACCGTCATATGCGGCCACAGCGCGTAGGATTGGAAGACCATGCCCATGTCGCGCCGCTCCGGCTTGACGAAAATCCCTCTGCCGGGCGACACGAGGCACCGCTCGGACATGTGGATTTCGCCCTCGTCCGGCTTTTCGAGCCCGCCGACCATGCGCAGCGTCGTCGTTTTGCCGCAGCCGCTGGGTCCGAGCAATGTGAAAAATTCGCCCTCGCGAATTTCCAAATTGACCCGGTCGACGGCGGCGACGGCGCCGAAGCGCTTCACGAGATTTTCGATGCGGAGCAAACCCATACCGGCGCTATTCGGCGCGGATGCCGACTTTGAGGCCGAAGGAGCGCGCGATCAGCGCGACGCCGAGCGTGAGCGTCATGATGAAGACGACGGTGATGCTCGCGACCTCGCGATGGCCGGAGAAGACCTGATCGAGCGCGAGCAGGATCAGCGTGCGCGTCTCAGAGGTCGCCAGTAGAATGATGCTGGAGGCGTGCTGCGCCGCGAACATGAATTTGATCACGGCGACCATGACCATGGTCTGCGCCATCAGCGGCAGCACAACGGTCCAATAAGTGCGCCAGAAACCGGCGCCCGACATTCGCGAAGCTTCTTCCAATTCATTGCCGAGCTGAACGAAGTTCGCCTTGAAGATCTGCGTCGAGAGGGTGATGCCGCCGAGAATGTACGCGATGACGATCAAAAAGAGCGTGCCGTAAAGCGGCCGGAAAACCGGCGTACCCAGAAACAGCCACAGCAGTCCCAATCCGGAGAGCACGCCGGGAATCGCCGAGGGCAGCCAGCAGATAGAATCGAGAATCGATCGGCCGGGCAGCTTCGTGCGGACAATGACGTAGCCGATCAGCGAGAACAGGGTCGCGCCGATGAAGGCGGCGCTGAGCGCCACGATGAGCGTGTTCTGCAGCGCGTTCGTGAGCCGCGGATCGCCGAGCGCCATGCTCCAATATTCCGCCGTCCAA
>DASWZY010000076.1:0-2939 GCA_036407055.1 Binatia bacterium | reverse complement strand
ACTTCCGGATCGACGACAACGCCGTTGCCGATCACGCAAAGCTTGTCTTTGTGCAGGGCGCCCGAGGGGATGAGATGGAGAACCGTCTTGACGCCGTCGACCACCAGCGTGTGGCCGGCGTTGTTGCCGCCCTGAAAGCGGACGACGACGTCGGCGTCGCGGGTGAAAAGGTCGACGATCTTGCCTTTTCCCTCGTCGCCCCACTGGGCTCCGATGACGGCAACGTTGGCCATGAATAGCTCTTAGCTTTCAGCCGGTTAGCTGTCGGCTACAACTCCCAAGGCTGAGAACTGACTGCCGACCGCTTCATAATTTCACTAGCTCGGCGTCGACCACCTGCGGCAAGCTCCGCAGCGCATCCATGGTATCTTTCGGCGGGGCGTCGTCGATGTGGATGCACGAGATCGCCATGCCGCCGGCCTTCTGGCGGCCGAGCTCCATGCCGGCGATGTTGATGCCTTTCTCGCCCAGCAGCGTGCCGACGGCGCCGACCACGCCCGGCACATCGCGGTTATGGAGGATCAGGATGTATCCTTCCGGCACCGCTTCGAGATAGAAGCCGTCGATCTTCACGATGCGCGCGTTGTCCTTGCCGAACATGGCGCCGGCGACCTCGAGCTGCTTGTCCTTCGTCGTTACCTTGACGCTGATAGAGCTCGCGAAATCGCCCGCGCGGCTGCTCTTCGACTCGACGACTTTGATGCCTCGGTCGCGTGCGACGAGCGGCGCGTTTACATAATTGACGCTCGACTCCATCACGGGGGTCAAGATGCCTTTCAATACGGCGAGCGTGAGCGGCGCGACGTCGTATTGCGTCACGTCGCCGGAGTATTCGATCTGCACTTCCTTGGGGAGCTGCATCGAGAGCATTTGCACCTGCAGGCTCCCCAGCTTTTCCGCGAGCGTCAGATAAGGCCGGAGCGTATTCAATAGCTCGGGGCTTACCGACGGCATGTTGACGGCGTAGCGGATGACGCCGCGTGTGAGAAAATCGACCATCTGTTCGGCGACCGCGATCGCGACGTTGAGCTGCGCCTCGTCGGTCGAGGCGCCGAGGTGCGGCGTCGTGATCACCTGGTCCAGCTTGACCAGCGGGTGGTCGGAGCCGGGCGGCTCGTCGACATAGACATCGAGCGCCGCGCCCGCGACTTTGCCTTCGCGGATCGCCTCGGCGAGATCTTTCTCGTCGACGATGCCGCCGCGCGCGCAGTTGATGATGCGCACGCCCTTTTTCATCTTGGCGAAGGTTTTCTTGTTGATGAGCCCGCGCGTCTCGGCGGTGAGCGGCACGTGCACCGTGATGAAATCCGAGCGCGCGTAAATCTCCTCGAGCGTCGCCATCTCGACGCCCATGCGCGCCGCCGCCTCCGGCTGCACGAACGGATCGTAGCCGAGGACTTTCATTCTGAGGCCGATCGCGCGCTCGGCGACGATGCGGCCGACGTTGCCGAGACCGACGATGCCGAGCGTCTTGTTGCAGACCTCGACGCCGGTGAATTTCTCGCGCGACCACTTGCCGGATTTCAGCGACGCGACCGCTTGCGGAATGTGGCGCGCGAGCGAGAGCATGAGCGAGATCGTGTGCTCGCCGGTCGTCACGTTGTTCCCGCCCGGCGTGTTCATGACGACGATGCCGCGCTTGCTCGCCGCGGCGACGTCGATGTTCTCGACGCCGATGCCGGCGCGGCCGATCACTTTCAGATTGCCGGCGGTCTCGAGAATGTCTTCGGTGACCTTCGTGCCGCTGCGGAGCACCCAGCCGTGGTAGTCTTTGATGATCTGTTTTATCTCCGGAGGCTTGATGCCGACGCGTACGTCGACGACGAAGCCGGGCGTGCGCTCGAAGACCTCCATTCCCTGGGGCGCGAGCGGGTCGGTCACGAGAATTTTCGTTTGTTCCACTGTTCGCTGTCTCCCGAAGTCGCGGAAGGTTAGCGGAGCGTTTCCATCAAGACTTCCTCGGCCGCCGCGACGCCCTGGCCGAATTTGACCTCGGCGCCGAATTTTCTCAGCCCCATCTCGAGCGCCGCGATCGCGGTCACGACGTCGAACGCGCCCATGTAGCCCACGTGCGCGATGCGGATCGCCTTGCCTTTTAGCTGGTCCTGGCCTTCGGCGAAGGTGATCA
Source organism: Binatia bacterium (assembly GCA_036407055.1). GTDB lineage: Bacteria > Desulfobacterota > Binatia > UBA9968 > UBA9968 > JAJPJQ01. Next base: position 811 of record DASWZY010000076.1, on the reverse strand, counting down.
GCATCTTGTCGCGGAAGAAATCGAGCAGCTTGTCGGAGTCCATGCCCGGCGGAGTCAAGATGCCGGTAGCTGCCGGGCTCGGGCTCTCGGGCGCGAGCAGCTTCATGCCGAGCGCCGTCGCTGCCGCGCGCGTCGCGCGCGCCATGCGCTCGTGCCGGGCATAAACGTTGTCGAGGCCTTCTTTGCGCATGAGCTGAAGTGAAGCGCGAAGGCCGAAGATCAGCGAGACCGCCGGCGTAAATGCGCCGCTGCCTTTCTGCTGGTTTTTTCGCTCCAGATTCAGATTGAAATAAAACCGCGGCAGCTTCGCCTTGGCGGTGCGCGCCCAGGCGCGCTCGCTGAGCGCGACGAAGCCGAGTCCGGGCGGCAGCATCATGGCTTTTTGCGAGCCGGTTACAAACGCATCGACGCCCCATTCGTCCATCGGAACCTTTTTAACCCCGACGGCGGTCACACCGTCGACGATAAGCAGCGGGCCGCCGTTCCGCGTCAGCTTCGCGATCTTCTCGATCGGGTGCCATGTCGTCGTCGAAGTTTCGCTCGCCTGCACGAGGATCGCCTGAATGTCGCGGTGATCTTTTAATTTCTGCTCGATCGCCTCGACGGCCACGGGCTTGCCCCATTCGACTTTCAGGTCGATAGGATCGAGGCCGAACGCCTTGCTGATCTCGAGCCAGCGCTCGCCGAATTTGCCGCCGTTTACGACGAGCACTTTTTCGCCGGGCGAGAAAAGGTTCGTCACGGCCGCTTCCATCGCGCCGGTGCCGGAGGAGGCGAGCACGATGACGTCGTTTTTCGTTCCGAAAACCTC
>DASWZY010000075.1:0-2702 GCA_036407055.1 Binatia bacterium | reverse complement strand
GATGGTCGACAGCGTCGCGCGCATGCCGAAGAAATATCCCGCCGGGTCCTTGAAGCCCGCGGGGAAAACTTCCGCCGCTTTCGGGCTGTATTGCGCGAGCAGCCCCTTGCCCTTGAGGAGCACGAAATGGCCGGCGTCTGACGTATGGATCACGTCGACGTTTTTGATCGAGGCGCCCGCCTCCTGCATCACCATCTGTAGCACGCGCTGCGAGCCGTTGCGGTTGACGATGACCTCGATGCCTTTGTACTTGTTCATGAAATAGTGTGCGAGCGCGGTGGAGGAGGGGATCGCGAGCGAGGTATACCAGACGACCTTGCCTTCCTTGCGCGCGGCGTCGATCATCGCCGCGTCCTGCGCATGGGATCGCGCTGCCGAGAGTGCGGCCAGAGCGGCGAGAGCGATTGTGAGGACATATTTCATGTTTTGCCTCCTCTAGAGCTGCGCGCGGCAGACTAACAAATCAGGCAGCGACGCTCAACAGCCGTTGAACGCCGTTCGACCTGCCGCGTCGAATCGGCTGGACATGGCTTGCTCTGTTCGCTACCATCTTTCGACGCGACTCTCAATGCCGCCTTTTTTTATGCCGCGCGGCAAAATTACCGTCAGGGAAACGCTCCGCATCTCCTTCAAGGACGGCGTTTTCGCTTCGATCATGAGCGGCGTCACGGAGCAGTACTTCACTCCGTTCGCGCTCGCGCTCGGCGCGACGGCGCAGCAGATCGGCTTGGTGAGCGGCTTCCCGCAACTCTTCGGCTCGCTGGCCCAGCTTTTCTCCGTCCAGGCGATCCACCATATCGGCGGCAGGCTCAAGCTGCTCGTCGGCCTCGTGACCGCGCAGGCGACCTTTTTGGCGCTGATTGCGCTGCTCGCGTGGACCGGCGCGTCGCAGCCCGTCGCGCTGTTTCTCGTGCTCCTGGTGCTTTTCGTCTCCGCGGGCTCGCTCGCCGGCCCCGCCTGGGGCAGCCTCATGACCGAATATATCCCCAAGCAGAAGCGCGGCCGCTATTTCGGCTGGCGCAACCGCGTCGTCGGCCTCGTGCACGTCGCCAGCATGGTTCTGGCCGGTCTGCTGCTCTATCGTGTCTCGTCGGTTTCCGCGCTATTGGGCTTCGCCATCATTTTTTCGGCCGGCGCACTTGGACGCTTCGTCTCGGCCACTTACCTCGCGCGCATGCGCGACGTGCCGCAGCGGCACGACCCCGGGGCCGATTTCACGTTCTACCGCTTCATCGTGCGTTTCCGGCACAGCAATTTCGTCAAATTCGTGGCGTTCACGGCGATGATGTCGCTTGCGACATACCTGTCCGCGCCGTTCTTCACGGTCTTCATGCTGCGCGACTTGGGCTTCAGTTATTTCACCTACATGGTCTTGCAGGTGCTGGCGACGGTCGCCGGGCTGTTCGCGCTGCCGATGTGGGGCATGCACGCAGACGCGGTCGGCAACGCGCGCGTGCTGCGGCTGAGCGGCTTGTTCGCGTGCATGATCCCGCTGTTCTGGCTCGCTTCGCGGAACGTCGTCTATCTCGCCTGCGTGCAGATGCTCTCGGGCTTCGTCTGGAGCGGCTTTACGCTGGCGGCGTCGAATTTCATCTACGACGCGGTGACGCCGTCGAAGCGCGTCCGCTGCATCAGCTATTTCAATGTGCTGAACGGCATCGCGATCTTCACCGGCGCCTCGCTCGGCGGCTTCCTCGCGACCAAGCTGCCGCCGATACAGGGCCATTCGCTCCTGACGCTCTTCATGCTCTCCGGCCTTTGCCGGCTCACCGTTTACTTCGCGCTGTTCAACCGGTTCCACGAAGTCCGCGCGTCGCGTGAGGTCTCGATCCGCGAGCTTTTCTTCAGCGTAGTGGGAATCCGCCCGCTGGTGGGCATGTCGCAGGACTGATTTTAGGGCGCGAGCAAGTCGGCGAGCGTGGCGATCTTTGGCAGGTTTTCCAAATCGCGCATCATGCGGACGATCTCGTCGGCCTTTTTGCCGTCGAGCGCGAGCGCGGCGTTGGCGCGGAACTTCTCTTCGATTTCTTCCGGCGGCAGCGGCGACTCGAAGCCGCCGCGCGGATAGGGCTGGTTCTCTTCCAGCCACGCGCCGTCGTTCAACCGAATCTTCACGTGACCGGAAAGGTGGCGCGGGTAATCGATCGTGGGATCGAGTTCGTAGCGGACGCGGTCCGCAACTTTCAACACGTCCTCGTCATGAATCGCCTCGTCCGTGAATTCCGCGAGTCCGGCTTTCCCGCGGACGAGAATAACGGCGATGCTGTACGGCAGCGCGAACTTCGCGCCGTATCCGCTGACCGGCCGCTGCTTGTCTTTCAGCGGCTCCCATAAGCGATGTACCGGGCCTTCGGCGGTGCGGCAGACGACTTCGGCTATATTCTCCGGACGCAGAGAATGTTTCTGCCGCAGCCGCAGCGCGCAGTCCATGTACGGATGCGAGATCGAGCCGCAGGGATAGGTCTTGAAGGTGAGATACGGAATCTCCCAAATCTTGCCGAGCTCGTCGAGCTTGCCGAGGTCGGGATCGCTCGCGCCGAACGCTTTGTAGAAATTGTGCGTGCCCTCGAATACCGCCGCCGGACCGCGGAAGCCGCCGCGCGCGAGAATCGCCGCGACAACTCCGGCATGCGACGACCATCCGGGATGAAGCCGTTTGGTCCACGTGCCGTCGGCGAGGTATTCGATAATGCCCGAGCTCT
>DASWZY010000074.1:0-6146 GCA_036407055.1 Binatia bacterium | reverse complement strand
CCTGGTTGACGTAATGGCTGGGCGTGATCTTCCATCCCTGCACTTTAGACCAGTGCGGGACGATGCGCTGCCACCAGAGAATGTGGAACTGGTACGCCTGTTCGTCGAGCACGCGCTTCTCGAACTGGCGGAGAACCTTGAGGCGGTCGGCCTTGTCGGTCAGACGGCTCTGGCGGTCGTAGAGATCGTCGAGCACCTCGTCGTTGTAACGGGCGTAATTGAGCGGACTCTTCTTGGCGCTCAAAAACTTCTGCAGCTGGAGGTCCGGCTCATCCATGAAGTCGCAGGCGAAGTCGATCGCGGCGTCGTAATTCCCCTGGCGGAGATCGTTGAAGTACGGCCCCTCTTCCTGCATCACATGGTTGACGTTGAGGCCGATCTGGCGCCACTGGTCGATGGTGTAGATGCCGGTGACTTCGTAGGGCTCCTTGACGTTGCGGTTCTTGAGCGTGAAGGAGAAGCCGTCCGGCACGCCGGCCGCCTTCAGGAGCGCGCGCGCTTCCTTGCGCGACGCCTCGATGTTTTTGCCGAAGCCGGCCAATTTAACCAGCTCGGATTCGGGCGTGGCGAACTGCGAGCCCGGGCGAAAGACGCCGCCCACGTATTTCATCAGCGAGATCTTCGACAGCGCCTTGGACGCGTTCCAGCGATCGATCGCGAGCGTGAGCGCACGGCGCACGCGCGGATCGTTGAACGGTTTTTTCTCGGAATTGATCGTCACCGTGAGATTGCAGATCCACGGGCTCTCCTGCACGACGGCCTCTTTTCCGAGCGTCTTGACAATGTCCTCCTGCGCGGCCGGGTTGAACCCGCGAAACTCGATCAGCGCCTGCCCGCTGCGCACCGCGGCGACGCGCGGCGCCGTGTCGCGGACGAAGATCGCTTTGAAGCTGTCGAGGTAAGGCCGATCCTTCATGTAGTAATTCGGATTTTTCCTGCCCGTCCAGTACGAGCCCGGCACATGCTCGACGAAGACGAACGGCCCCGAACCCATGACGTTCTTCTCGTACCAGCGCGGATCCTTGGCGAGGATGTCGGCTTTGTAAATGAAATTCCACGGCGAGGCGAGGTTGGCGATGAACGACGCGGAAATCTGCTTCAGCTGGAAGACGACGGTATACGGATCGGGCGCCTCGACGCTTTTCACGACGCCGTACGACGCCTGGCGCGCGCTCGCGACGCCTTCGCGCGGGAAGATGATTTTGTCGTAGGTCGCCTTCACATCCTTCGACGTGAGATCGCTGCCGTCGTGGAACTTGATGCCCTTGCGGATTTTGAAGGTGTAGGTTAGCCCATCGCGGGAGACGGTCCATTTGTCCTCCGCGACGTCGCCGACGATTTTCGGATACGCCTGCGGATCGAAGCGCAAAAGCGTGCTGTAATGCGGCGCGAGCGGATGGAGCATCGCAAAGGTCGTCTCGCGATGCCCGTCGAAGGAAGGCGGCGTGCCGCCGACGGCGAAAACCAGCTCGCCGCCGTAGCGCGGTTTTTCCGCCTGGGCGGCGAAAGCCCGACGAACAGGCAGAACCGCAATCAGCAGCAATACGGTGAAAACCAGCAGCCGCGTGCTTCGATGCAACGGTCTCATACGACCCTCCTGTGTCCCTCGGACAAGAGCGGTTCCCCGATAATGTTTGCTGATAGCTAGTCCATATCGCTTCTGAATGTCAAGCGTAGGACCGCCTTGTGCACAAAACGGCGCAATACGCTTCCAAACTGTGCCCTATCACCTTGCCCATTGCCGAAAAACGTCATCCCTAAAGTACCCGAAAATAGCCATAGGTTTGCTAACTCCATAGCTTTTACTTGATTTTGCCGATCTACATTCGGGGATAGATATTTTACGCCGCCCGGCACGTCGTTTGCTGTCAACTGTCCCCTGAAATCGGCTAGGTCTATCCATGCGTGGAGGTACGATGAAAGCGCGATCCGTCAAAATGTGGCTCGTTGCCGCTGTCTTTTTTGGAAGCATCTACGGCTTTGAAGGAGTTTCGCAAGCGCAGCCAAGCCCCGTCGGGGTTTGGGACCTTGACATCACCGGTCACTTTCTCGGGTCGGCGCTCATACAATTTTTCCAGGATAATACGCTAGCTGGTGTTATCCTTGTTAGGGGGAAATCCCAATCACCCAAGCTTCCAGATACGCTCGCCCAGGGATTTACAGACGTGGCCGGCCAGTGGTCGGTAAACGCGAAAGGGCAATTGGTCGGCTTCTTCAGCGGAGGAACAGACGAATTAGCGATCGACATGTCCTTTACGGGCACCATAAAGGGAATCAATGTCAAGCTCGACGCGACAGGAACCGACGGCAGATGGCATCTCCGCGGCGGGCCGGCCGTCGACCTACCCTTTATCGCGGATTCGTGGAGCGCGCTTGTCGTGAAAGACGGCGCCAAGTTTAGCGAAATATTCACATTGACACCAGTAGATATCTGCATAGACGATCCGACGCCCGCTGATCTAAGCGATTGCATCAACTTCCTTTTCGGACATCTTTACGCCCTAGATGGAGCCGGCGCGGGTTACATCACGGCAGGCGCGGCGCTGGTTAGCCTCGGCGGCGACATCGGCGTCGCGCTGCAAGAAGATACTTCCGGAATCGTTCGCAGCGGCACAGGCAAGCTTCGAGGCAACAACAACTTTTCCGTCACAGGAAGCGACGACGCACACGCGGTTGTCAAGATGACCGCAACGGGGAATTGAGCCGCTACCGGTTCGACACACATTTTTTCGTACAAGTAAAACCGCCCGCTTGACTCTCCTTTCGGCGCGCGATTATGATCGCGCGTCATGAGCGCGCTCGAACAACCGCTTCTCATCGCCAACAGCAACTATCACGTCGGCCACCAGATCGCGATTTTCGTCGGGAAAGAGCAGGGTTTCTTTCGCGACGAAAATTTAGCCGCGTTCGATTACGAGGCCGGCGGGCTGATTCCCGGCCCCCTTGAGGCCGAGGGCCTCGCCGCGACGATAAAAAACCGCGGCGTCGACATCGCGACCGCCGTCGACGTCGAGGCGGCGATCGCGCAGCGCGCCCGCGGCGCGGATCTGTTCATCGTCGGCGGCTGGCGCTACACGCCGTTTCTCAAGTGGTACGGCTCCAAACATGTCACCGACATGCGCGCGCTCCGCGGCGGGCGCATCGGCATGCGCGAAAAAGGCGGCCTCGTGCAGGTTTTCATCGAGGACGCGCTCCGCGCCGTAGGCGTGGACCCGGCGCGCGAGGTTGAGTGGGTCTACGATCCCGTCTTCGGCTACCGCAATAGCCCGGCGCACGCCGACATGCTGCGCGCGGGCAAAGTCGACGCGATCACATCGCAGCCGCCCTTTTCCGACGCGCTCGAGCGCGACGGCTTTCCGATGATCCTCGATCCTAACAAGGTTTTCCCGCGCCGGCCGGGAAAGATCACCGTCGCGACGCGCCAGACGGTCGAGCAGCGCGGCGCTGAATTGACCGCATACTTTCGCGCGATTATCCGGAGCTTCTGGTTCATGCGCGACGTGAAAAATTTCGATTACGTCAAAGATCTGGAAGCGCGCCTGCGGAAGACCAACACGCATAACGAGGATGAGCGGCGGCTCTGCATCGTGACCGGACCCGACCGCCTGGACAGCTGGGCTCTGCCCGTCGACGGCGGCGTCGCGCCCCAGGCGATCGAGCGCATCGCCGCCGAGATGCACGCCGCCGGCAAGCTCGGCCGCATGCTTTCCGCGGACGAGATACTCCGCGATGGCCCGGTCACATCCGCCTATCGCGAAGTGTCCGCCAGGCCCGCGCTCCGGCAAGCGCTGAGCACGGCGCGGGCCGCGGTCGAGAAATACGGCTTCTGATGCACCGCGCGATTCTCATCGTCGTCGCGGCGGCGCTCTTCGTCCCTCGCGTAGCCGCCGCGCTCGAACGCGCGCATCTGCACGTCTCGACCGGCGTGAGCTTCACTGCGATCATCTACCGTTACGCGATCGAGAAGGGGCTGTACGCCGATGAAGGCCTCGAAGTATTGCCGGTTCAGGCCGGCATGCTGCCGGGCATCCAGGGGCTCGCCGCCGGCAACTTCGACGCGAGCCAGATACTCGGACAAGGCGCCGCGGCGATTCTCCGGGGCGTGCCGCTCAAGATCGTGCTCGTTTTCGACACCAAGCCGCTCAACTGGCTGTACGCGTCGAAGAACATCACGACGCTCGCGGGACTCAAAGGCAAACAGATCGCGGTATCGAGCTTCGGCGCCGCGCTGGATCAAATGACGCGCGACCTGCTCGCCAAAAAAGGGCTCGATCCGCAGCGCGACGTGATTTTGCGCGCGCTCGAGCCGACGCCGACGCGCCTCGCCGCGCTCGTCGGCGGCGCGGTCGACGCCGCCGTGCTGAACCAGACCGACAGCCTCGTAGCCAAGCGGCTGGGATACAACGAGCTGCTTTTCTACGGCGACGATCTCGAATTCGTCACCGCCGGCGCGCTCGTCGGCGAAAAGACGCTCGCGCAGCGGAGCGATTTCATGCGCCGCTTCCTGCGCGGGACGCTGAAAGCGTTCTTCTGGTTCAAATCGAGCGGCAGGGAAGCGGTCGAGCGCATGGCGCGGGCGATGAAAGTCTCCGAGGGCGACGCGGCCGAAGCGTACAAGGCTTCGCTGCGCGTGCTGTCGGCCGACGGCACGATCCCCGCCGCGCTGCAGGAGCGCATGATCGCGCAGCAGCGAAAGATGCTCAAAGTCGAGCGCAGCGTCCCCGCCGAGCAGGTTTACGATTTCACGCTCGCGCGCGGGATATTAAAAGAGCTCGGGCGCTAGCATCACGCGCGCGCCGCAAGCGGCTCGCCGGCCCTGATGCACGCCACCCAGTGGCCGGGCCTGAGTTCGCGCAGCTCGGGCACGCCTCCACTGCATTCTTCGATCGCGATCGGACAGCGCGGATGAAAGACGCAGCCCGCCGGAGGATTCGACGGGCTCGGAACCTCGCCGCCGAGAACCACGCGCGCGCGGCGCGCCTCGATGACGGGATCGGGAACCGGCACCGCGGAGAGGAGCGCCTGCGTGTAGGGATGGAGCGGATTGTCGTAAAGCTCCTGGCGGTCGGCGATCTCCACGATCTTTCCCAGATACATGACGGCGATGCGGTCGCTGATGTGGCGCACGACGGAGAGATCGTGGGCGATGAAGAGATACGTGAGGTCGAAGCGGTCCTGCAAATCTTCCAATAGATTGATGATCTGCGCCTGGATCGACACATCCAGCGCCGATACAGGTTCATCGCCGACAATAAGCTCCGGGCCGAGTGCCAGTGCGCGGGCGATGCCGATCCGCTGACGCTGGCCGCCCGAGAACATGTGGGGAAACGAATTCATATGCTCGGGGCGGAGGCCGACACGCTCGAACAGATGGGCGACGCGTTCCTGGCGTTCCGCGCGCGTGCCGGCCTGATGGATGATCAGCGGCTCGCCGACAATGTCGCCGGCCGACATGCGCGGGTTCAGCGATGCATAGGGGTCCTGGTAAATCATCTGCATCTGTTCCCGGTAAGGAAACATCCGCGTCGTGTCGAAATCGGTGATGTCCTCGCCGCGTATCTTGATCCGCCCTTCGGTTGGTTCGAGCAGCTTCAGCAACGTACGACCCACCGTCGACTTGCCGCACCCGCTCTCGCCGACCAGACCAAGCGTCTCTCCCTGGTTGATCCGGAATGACACGCCATCCACCGCATAGACGTGACCGGAGATGCGAGAGAAGACACCCTTGTAAACCGGGAAATGCTTCTTCAGGTCCTGGACTTCGAGCAGCGGGACGTCGCTCATTGCGTTGCTCCGAACAGGCGGTCGGCGTGCCAGCACGCGACCACATGACCCGGTCGGTACTGTTCGAGCTTTGGGGATGCGGCATGGCACTGGTCGGTGGCGAACGCGCAGCGTGGCGCGAAGCTGCAGCCTTTCGGCAGATTGAACAGCGACGGAACCATGCCCTTGATCTCGTTCAATCGTGTCCGGCTGGGATCGGCGCGTGCGGCGAGATCAAGACTTGGAATCGATCCGAGCAGTCCACGTGTGTAGGGATGGGCGGGGCGCTCGAACAGGTCGTCGACATTTGCCTCCTCGACCTTTCGGCCGGCGTACATCACCACGACACGGTCGGCATTCTCGGCAACCACGCCCATGTCGTG
>DASWZY010000073.1:0-10731 GCA_036407055.1 Binatia bacterium | reverse complement strand
GCGTTCGCCCAATGATACGAGTAGTCGATCTGCATAAGAGCTTCGGGACGCAAAAAGTCTTGAAGGGCGTCAACCTGGAATTCGTCACCGGTAAAACGACGACGATCGTCGGCACGAGCGGATGCGGCAAGACCGTCCTGCTGAAACACCTGAATCTCCTGCTGACACCCGATCGCGGGCAAATCCTGGTCGACGGCACCGATATCACGAAGCTCAAGCAGAAAGAGCTCTACGAAATTAGAAGCCGGTTCGGCGTCCTGTTTCAAGGAGCGGCGCTTCTCGACTCGATGACCATTTTCGACAACGTCGCCTTTCCCCTGCGGGAAAAGACGAATCTCAACGAGACCGAGATCCAAAAGAAAGTGGACGACCGTTTGGAGCAGGTCGGTCTCGAAGGCATGGGTTATAAATATCCTGCAGAGCTTTCCGGCGGCATGCGGAAGCGCGCCGGGCTCGCGCGCGCTCTCGTGACCGACCCTCAGATCGTCCTTTTCGACGAGCCCACGACGGGCCTCGATCCGATTCTTGCCGCGAGCATCCACCAGCTGATCGCGCGGACGCAGCGCACATTCGGCTTCACCGCCGTCGTGGTAAGCCATACGATTCCGCAGGTCTTCGATATTTCGGATTACGTCGCGATCCTCGCCAATGGCGTGATTGCGGAGATCAATCCCTCGAAAGAGTTCCAGGCTTCGAAAAATCCCATCGTTCAGCAGTTCATTCGAGGAGATACGGAAGGACCTATCCAAGTCCTGTAGGAGAAGCCGTGAACAATACGCGTACTGAAATTGCCGTCGGTGTCTTCGTTCTGATCGGCATCCTCTGCCTCGGCTATCTCGCCCTTCGTCTCGGAAAGCTCGAGGTTCTAGGAAATCAAGGCTATGTGGTTTATGCCGACTTCGCCTCCGTCGCAGGCCTGAAGCCGGGCGATCCCATCGAGATCGCGGGCGTCAAAGTCGGCCGCGTCGAGACTTTGTCTCTGGCCGGCGACCGTGCCCGCTTGGGATTTCGCATGAATTCCGATGTCAAGCTTCAGGACGACGTTATTGCTTCGATTCGCTCTCGCGGGCTCATCGGTGACAAGTTCGTTCTCATCAGCCCGGGTTCTTCCGACAAGCTGATCCCCAGCGGAGGCAAAATCCGGGAGACGGAATCGCCGCCGGATATCATCGACTTGCTCGGCAAACTTATCGGCGGCGACCTCACCTCCAAGGGCGGCGGCGATAAAGGCGGCGAGAAGGGAAACAAAAATGGCCAGTAAGTTGGGAGCCGCCGCGCTTGCGGCGCTGGCGACGTTGTGCTTGATGAATACGCTCCCGGCTTGGGCGGCCACCCCGCCCGAAAAACCGCGCGGTCCAGTGAAAGCGGCGGCGCCCTCGACCCCGTCAAAATCGGCTCCTGCCGCCGCGAGGCCGGACCTCGTGACACCGACCGATCAAGTGCGCGGGACGGTCAGTGAGATTACGACAATCCTGAAAAATCCGGCACTGAAGGGCGAAGCGAAGAAAAAAGAGCGCCGCGATCTGCTGCGGAAAGCGCTCTACGCCCGCTTCGATTTCACCGAGATGGCGCGCCGCTCGCTCGGCGCCGAGTGGAGAAACCGGAGCCCCAAGGAGCAGGAAGAGTTTACGCAGCTCTTCACCGACCTGCTCGAGCGCGCGTACCTCGAACAAATCGAATCGTACACGAACGAGAAATTCGTTTACGGCAAAGAGACGATCGACACCGACTACGCCGAGGTCCAGAGCAAGATACTCACCGCGAAGGGCGAAGAGTACGGGCTCAATTACCGCCTGCGGCAAGCCGGGAAGGAATGGAAAATCTACGACGTCGTCGTGGAAAACATCAGCCTCGTCAACAATTATCGCTCCCAGTTCAACCGCATCGTTTCCAATCAATCGTACGATGAGCTCATCCGCAGGCTGAGAGACAAACAAATCCAGACGGCGGTCGAGAAGCATTAGGCGCCATCCACCATGATCGCCTTGCCGGCCGAAGGGCTCGCCAGCCGCATCAAATTCGAAGCGGGCGAGGTCTAGCGGTATGGCAGGCGGCCAATATGACATCATCATCATCGGCGGCGGCATTATCGGTCTCGCCACCGCGATGAAGATGGCGGAGCGCTTTCCGCGTCTCCGCATCGTCGTTCTCGAGAAAGAATCCCAGCTCGCGCGCCATCAGACCGGCCACAACAGCGGCGTCATCCACGCCGGCATTTACTACAGGCCCGCCTCGCTGAAAGCAGTGGCGTGCGTCTCCGGCCGGCGCGCGCTGCTCGAATTCTGCGACCAAAACGGCATCCGCTACGATCTTTGCGGCAAAGTCATCGTCGCGACCAACGAAAACGAGCTGCCGCGGCTCGAAGAGCTTTACCGGCGCGGGACGGAGAACGGAGTTCCCGGCCTTGAGATGATCGGCCCGGAGCGTCTCAAAGAGATCGAGCCGCACGCGCGCGGCGTCCGCGCGATTCATTCGCCCGCGACCGGCATAATCGATTTTGTACAGGTGGCCGAGGCGTACGCGAGAAGCGTCCGCGCGTTCGGCGGGGACATTTTCACGTCGCGTGCCGTTAAATATATTTCTTCCTCCCCCAATGAGATGATCCTCGGCACCGGCCGGGAGGAGTTCCGCGGGCGTTTTCTCATCAACTGCGGCGGGCTCTTCTCCGACCGCATCGCGCGCCTGATGGAGCAGGCGTTTGCCCGCGTCGGCGTGCAGATCGTCCCGTTTCGCGGAGAGTATTATAAAATCGCGCCGGAAAAGAATGGGCTGATCAAAGGGCTTATCTACCCGGTCCCCGATCCCCGCTTTCCTTTTCTCGGCGTGCATTTTACCCGATCGATCCACGGCTACGTCGAGGCCGGCCCCAATGCGGTGCTCGCGCTCGCGCGCGAGGGCTACCGCAAGACGGACTTTAAGCTGCGCGACCTGTGGGAGACGCTTTCGTTTCCCGGCTTTCGCTCGGTGGCGCGGCGCTACTGGCGCGTGGGTATCGCAGAGCAGTACCGCTCGCTCAGCAAGCGCGCCTTCACCCGGGCACTGCAGCGCCTGGTGCCGGAGATCGCGATCGACGACTTACAGCCGGGCGGCGCGGGTGTGCGCGCGCAGGCGGTCGCGGCGGACGGCGCGCTGCTCGACGACTTCGTCATCCGTCAGATAGGCAATGCGATCCACGTCCTGAACGCTCCTTCGCCGGGCGCGACGGCTTCGCTCGCGATCGGCGACAGCATCGTCGCGACGGCCGTCTCGGCCTTTCGGTTGCGGGATTGATTTAGCGTCTGCCGTCCAATAGCTTGAAACGACTTCAGCGGAGGTGGCTTCGATGATCATCGAATATAAAGGCCGCAGGCCGAAAATCTCGCCGACAGCGTTCGTAGCGCCGACCGCGGTTTTGATCGGCGACGTCACAGTCGGCGAGGATTCCAGCATCTGGTTCGGCGCAGTGCTGCGCTCCGATCAGAACGCCTATCCGATCGTCATCGGCGCGCGCACGAGCGTGCAGGACAACTGCGTCATTCACCAGGGCGAGGCGCCGACGATCATCGAAGACGACGTCACGGTCGGCCACGGCGCGATCATGGAAGGCTGTGTCATCCGCCGCGGCGCAATCATCGGCATGAACGCGACGATCCTGGAGAACACCGAGATCGGCGAGGAGTCGCTGATCGCCGCGGGCAGCGTCGTCGTCCCACACACGAAAATCCCGCCGCACGTGCTCGCCGCCGGCACGCCCGCCAAGGTGAAAAAGGAGATCGGCGGCGAAGCGCTCAACTGGATCAAGATGGGCTCGTCGACCTATCAGGCGCTGTGCCGGAGCTACCTCGGAGGAGATTACAAAGTCGTCGGTTAAGATGTTCTCCGCGTTTCCGTCATTGCACAATCGCCTCCGCTCGTTCAAAATGACTTCATGCGTTCGCGCGCGCGCATTTTTTTAGCCGCATTCGCCTTTTTCTTATTTCCTTCGCTCGCTTTCGCCGATCTCGAAGAGTACCTCCGCAAGCCCGAGCCCGAGTTCGCCTGGAGCCTGAAAGATACGAACGATCAGGCCGGGGATCGCACCTACAATCTTCAATTCGTCTCGCAGAATTGGCAAGGCATCACGTGGCGCCACGAGTTGCAGGTGTATCGGCCGAAAGGCGCGACGCCGAACCGGACGATGTTTCTCTGGATCAACGGCGGCTCCCCGCGCTCGGCGCACGCGCTCATCGGCATGGAGCTCGCGCGCAAGATCGGCGCGCCGGTCGCGTTCCTCTACAATATTCCGAACCAGCCGCTGCTCGAAGATAATCTTTACGAAGACAACCTCATTGCCGAGACATTCGTTCGTTACCTGAAGACGAAGGACGAGAACTGGCCGCTGCTGTTCCCAATGGTGAAAAGCGTCGTCAAAGCAATGGACGTCTTACAAGCGTTCGCCGGCGGCGACTCAAATTGGAAAGAGCCGGTCGAGCGCTTTATCGTGTCGGGCTTGTCGAAGCGCGGCTGGACGACGTGGCTCACCGCGGCGGCGGATAAGCGCGTCGGCGCGATCGCGCCGATGGTCATCGACACGCTCAACATGGGTGCGCAGATGCCGAAGCAGATCGAAGCATTCGGCGCGTTCAGCGAGCGGCTCCAGCCGTACGTCAAGCGTGGCCTCCTGCCGATCCCGCAAACGCCGGAGGGCCGGCACCTCTTGAGCATGGTCGATCCGTGGAGCTATCGCGAGCGCTTTTCGATGCCCAAGTTCATCGTCAACGGGAGCAACGATTTTTACTGGGTGACCGACGCGCTGAATCTCTACTGGAAAGACCTTCCCGGCGATAAATGGGTGCTGTACGTCCCGAACACGGGCCACGATCTGCTCCAACGCAATCCCGCGAGCATGAACCGTCTCTTGAACGGCGTCGCCGCGTTTACGCGCCACCAGATGAGCGGCAAGCCGATGCCGGCGCTGAAATGGAACTACAATCAAAACGGCCGCACGCTGCGTCTCACCGTTGACGCCTCCGCCGCGCCGGAGGCCGCGCGGATTTGGCTGGCAGAGGCGCCCGATCGGGATTTCCGCACCGCCACATGGAGGGAGCGGCCGGCGGAGATTTCCGGCGGAAAAATTGTCGGCGAGGTGAGCGCTCCCGAAAAAGGCTATGTTGCATTTTTCGGCGAGCTCGATTACGACGATCAGGGAATGGCCTACCAGCTCTCGACTCAGATCCGTATCATCGGCGCGCCGGCGAAAGCCGACTAACGACTGCGATGCCGCGACTGCTCGTCTTCCAGCACGTCCCGCACGAAATTCTCGGCACGCTCAACCCGCTCCTCAAGCACGCCGGTTTTCGCATCCGCTACGTGAATTTCGGCCGTTATCCAGACGCCGAGCCGGCCCTCGACGGCTATCACGGCCTGGTCGTCCTCGGCGGGCCGATGAGCGTCAACGATACGACGGAGTATCCGCACCTCGCCACCGAGATGCGGCTCATCGAAGACGCGCTCAATCGCGACATGCCCGTCCTGGGAATTTGCCTTGGAGCGCAGCTGATCGCGAGAACGCTGGGCGCACCGGTCTATAAAAACCGTGAAAAGGAAATCGGCTGGTACGACGTCGCCACGACGCCGAAGGGATCGAGCGATCCCCTTCTTACACATTTCGAAAGCAGCGAAAAAATCTTCCAGTGGCACGGCGACACGTTCGAGCTGCCGCGCGGCGCGCTCCACCTCGCGTCGTCGCCGCTGTGCGAGCAGCAGGCGTTTCGCTACGGCGAGAAGGTCTACGCGCTGCAGTTTCATCTCGAAGTCGATCAGCCGATGATCGAGCGCTGGCTCAACGTTCCGTCGAACAGCGACGAGATCGCGGAGCTCGGGGGCAAAATCGACGCGGCGACAATCCGGCGCGAGACGCCGGCATACATCCAGCGTCTGAAAACTTTAAGCGACCGCACCTTCGGCGGCTTCCTCAAACTGTTCGGATTCGAAAAGACGCGGCGCGGGCTCGCGTCGCGCTGAATCGCTTTATTTCTGGCAGTGCGGGCAGTAAAAGGCGCTGCGATTTCCGAGCGCCACGCGTTTTATCGGAGCGCCGCACGCGCGGCACTTCTCCCGCTCGCGATCGTAGACCCTGAGGTGCTTTTGAAAATTACCGTAGCGGTCATCGGCATCGCGATAGTCGGAAAACGAGGTGCCGCACCAGCGGATCGCCTCGCGCAGAATCTTCGGCGTGAATTTCGCGACGAGCTCGACCTCGGCGCGGCGGAGCTTCCATGCCCGCGCCGTCGGCCGCACGCCCGCATGAAACAGAATCTCGTTCGCGTAGATGTTGCCGAGGCCGGCGACGGTCGTCTGGTCGATCAGCAGATCGCGAATTTTCCGCCGCGAGCCCCGCGTGGCGCCGTATAGATAATCCGCGTTAAATTCGCCGTCGAGCGGCTCGGGGCCGAGCGTCTTTATCTGCGGCAGCGAATCTAACTCGGCGCGGGGCGTAACGAGCGACAGCCCGAAGCGGCGCGGGTCGTGGTAGCGAAGCTCGTTACGGCTATCGAGTTTAACGATAATGTGATCGTGCTTTTCGCGCCGTCTACCGGCATCGACCCAGATGAGCTTCCCCGACATGCCGAGATGCGTCATCCAGACCGAGCCGTCGTCCAAGTCGATCAGAATATATTTCGCGCGGCGCCTGACCGCCGTAATGGTTTTGCCGGTGAGCGCCGATGCGAAATCCCCGCCGACATGCGTACGGAGACGCGGCTCGAGCACCTCGACAGCGACGATGCGGCGCCCGACGATGCGCGAGCGCAGACCGCGGCAGATCGTCTCGACTTCGGGAAGCTCGGGCATAAGTTTCAGTTGCTTTCGTCGAAGGCAGGCAAGCGCAGGGCTCGAATCGTGCGCGCGAGCCGAATGAACTCCTCGACGGCGAGCGTTTCGCCGCGCCGCATCGGATCGATGCTTTGTCCGCGCAGTAGCCGGTCGATTTCCTCGCGCGGGCGTCTAAGCCAGCCTGTGATATTGTTGAGCAGAGTTTTTCTCCTTTGCCCGAATGCCGCGCGGACCAACGCTTTCATCACAGGAATCTCATCGGCGGCGATGAGCGGTTCGGGCCGGAGCTCGATCTTCAGCACCATCGACCGTACTTTAGGACGAGGGTAAAATGCCTCGGGCGCGACCGGAACTTTCGCGACGATGCGGCCATATATCTGGCACCAGACCGACAGCGCGCCGTAGGCCTTGGTTCCCGGCGCGCTCGCCATGCGCTCGGCGACCTCGCGCTGTACCATAAGAACGAAGAAGGCAAACCGCGCGCGTAGCTCGAACAAGCGGAAGAGCACGGGCGTCGAGATGCTATAAGGCAGATTGGCCACGAGCTTGATTTTCCGCTCCGGCAGGATCGATTCGAGCGGCAGCTCCAGAATGTCTCCGTGGATCAGCTCCAGCGACGGGTGGGTTGTCAGATCGCTTTCGCGAAGCTTCGCGACGAGCTTCGGGTCGACTTCAACCGCGAAGATGCGGCGCGCGCCGCTTTCGACCAGCCGGCGCGTTAAGGAGCCCAGCCCGGGACCGATCTCCAGAATCTCGTCGTCGGGCGTCGGCTCGACCAGCCGCATAATCGCGTCGAGCACCGCCTCGTGCACGAGAAAATTCTGCCCGAGCCGCTTTTTGGGTTTGAGGTCCGATTCCCTGAGAGCCGCGCGTGCTTCCTGATAAAGCGAGGGCATATAGATTGTTCGCGTTTGAGAATTCAGGAGCCAGGAGCCAGAATCCAGAATTCACTCCGACCCTTCTGACTTCTGGCTCCTGTATGCTGGATTCTTTTTATAAAGTTAAGTCCGCGTCGGCGTTGAGATGGAGATCGTCGCGCAAGCCGCGCCGGAGCATGTGGTAACCGGCGAGCGCGATCATCGCGCCGTTGTCGGTGCAGAGCGCCGGCGGCGGCGCATGAAGCTCGATGCCCTCGCCTGCCGCCGCTTCGGTCATCTTGGCTCTCAATCGACTGTTGGCCGCGACGCCGCCGGCAAGCACGATGTGTCTGACGTCGAGATCGATCGCGGCGCGAAGCGTCGGCGCAATCAGCATGTCGACGACGGCTTCCTGAAAACTGGCGGCGACTTCCGCCGGCGGCACTTCGCCGCCGCTTTCTTTGAGATAATGCCACACGGCGGTTTTGAGCCCGCTGAAGCTGAACTCGTGCGCGCCCTTTTTCATACGCGCGCGCGGAAACGCGATCGCCTTGGCGTTGCCGCTTTTGGACAGCTGATCGATCACGCGGCCGCCGGGATAGCCGAGGCCCATCATCTTGGCGACCTTGTCGTAAGCCTCGCCCGCCGCGTCGTCGCGGGTTCCGCCGAGATACTGATAGTCGCCGAAACCACGCACGATATAGAGCAGCGTGTGGCCGCCGGAGGCGAGCAGCGCTAAATAAGGAAAGGAGATCTCGCGGTCGAGAAAAATCGCCAGCAGGTGCGCTTCGAGGTGATTGACGCCGACGTAGGGAATGCTCCAGCGGTATGCGATCGCCTTGACGGCCGAGAGCCCGACGAGCAGCGAGCCGACGAGTCCCGGACCGCGCGTCACCGCGATGCCGCCGAGATCACCGATGGAAATGCCGGCTTGCTTCAACGCGGCGTCGATGATCGGCAGAATGTTGCGCACGTGCTGGCGCGAAGCGAGCTCGGGCACGACACCGCCGTAGGGACTATGGACCGCGTCCTGCGACGAGACGATGTTGGCGAGGATCTTGCGGCCGTCCGCGAGGACAGCCGCCGCGGTGTCGTCGCACGAGGTTTCTACGCCGAGCACGAGCATGGAGTTCCTTAGCGCTGCGCCGGCCCGTTTTCGGTCTGCACCCGGGCCAGACCGTCGGCGGCGATCTTGTTGCCTGAATTGTAGCGGAGCGCCTGTGTGTAATTCGTTTCCGCGCGCTCGTACGAGCCGAGCGCCCGGTAATTTTCGCCGCGCAGCGCGAAGAGCTCCGCGAGCCAATAGGGATTGTTCCCGAACAGCGGCTCGGCGACGTCGAGAAACCGCAGCGACTCTTGATTGCGGCCGAGCGCGTGCTGCGCCTTCGCGAGATAATAGTACCCGTACGGGTTCGTCGAATCGATCGCGATCGTCTTTTCCAGGCGCGAGAGCGCGCGCGGCGGATCGCCCGCCTCGAGCAGCTTCCTCCCCTCCTCCGTCAGGCGGAGCGAGGCGGCGCGCTGCGGCGGCGTCGACGGCGTGATTTTGGCGAGCAAAGAACTATCGTCCGGCAGCGGCGGCGGAGGCGCAGGCGTGGGCAATGGCGTCGACGGCGCCGGTGACGGCAGCGGCGGCGCGGGCGGCGGCGTGCGCGAATACTCTTCCTGCGCGGGCGGCGCCGGAGTGCGCGGCGCTTGGCGCGGAGTCTCGCTCAAATCCTCTTCGCGAAGCGGCCGGTCGAGCGGCGCGCGCGACTGCGGCGGCGGCTGAGGCGGAAGCGATTCGCGCGGCGGCGGATAATAATCCGGCGGCGGGGGCGGCCGGCGCTCGGGCGCGGTGCGCGGCGGAATACCGCGGTAGATGCTGCCGGTCTCGCACGACGCGGCTGCGAGGGCTGCCGACAGTACAGCAATAGCCATGATGGCGTGACGCCGTTCGAAAAACTTCACGTTATCTTCCAAACAGCGGCGCGACCAGCCGGTTGATGAAGTCGGCCGGCGCGGATAGAAATCCGTACGGATGGAGCGGGCAATATCCTGTCGGCTCCTCGCCCTCGAGAAAAACTTCTTGGATCACCGTCGGGCAGTTGGGCGTCGCGCGTCCGCCGCTCAGCGGATCGATGTCGATCAGCTTGACGCCCGGCGGCGCAGCGAAGTCGGTCACCGGCGTGCCCGCGGTCGCCTTCTTCATGAAGTCGGCCCAGATCGGCACCGCCGCCTGCGCGCCGGAAAGACCCAATTTCGTGCCGTTGTCGAATCCCACCCAGACGACAGCGAGCAGATCGGGCGTGTAGCCTGCGAACCACGCGTCCTTCGTGTCATTGGTGGTCCCCGTTTTGCCCGCGGCCGGACGGGTAAACCCCAGCTGCCGCGCTATGCGCGCGGTGCCGCGATCGAGGACGCCCTTCATCATATAATTCATCATGAAGGCGAGCTGCGGCGTGATCACCTTCTCGACCTGAATGTCCCGCTTCTCCAGCACGCGCGCTTCCTGGTCGATCACCTGCTTGACGGCGAGCGGCTGCGTGCGCACGCCGCCGTTCGCCAGCGCCGCGTACGCGACCGCGACCTCCAGCGGCGTCACTTCGGCCGAACCGAGCGCGAGCGACGGAAAGACCGGCAGCGGGCTCTGAATGCCGAGGCGATAGGCGATATCGCGCACGTGGCGGATCCCCACGTCGCGCGCGACGCGCGCGGTCGCCGAATTGAGCGAGCGCTCGAGCGCCGTCTGGAGCGTGACCGTGCCAAAATATTCGCCGCGGTAATTCGCCGGCTGCCACTCCTGACCCTCGTAGCTCCAGGTGAACTGCGAGTCGTCGACCATCGTCACGGGAGTGAAGCGCTTGCCGCCTTCGCCGCCGTACATCAGCGCGGCGAGATAAACGAACGGCTTGAAGACCGAACCGGGCTGGCGCCGCGATTGGAAGATTCTGTTGAATTGGGATTTCTGGTATTCGCGGCCGCCGACCATCGCTTTGATCTCGCCGGTCTGCGGCTTGATGACGATCATCGATCCTTCGAGATTGTCGTCCTCGCCGCGCTTCTTGAGGTATGGATATTGAGCCTCTAGCTGCTTCAAGCC
>DASWZY010000072.1:0-15708 GCA_036407055.1 Binatia bacterium | reverse complement strand
GCTCTGGCTCGTCGGCTGGATTACGGCGGGGCTTACCGCGTTTTACATGTTTCGCCAGTTCTTCCTGGTCTTTCACGGCACGAGCCGCGCGCCGGAGTCGGTGCAGGCGCACGTCCACGAGTCGCCGGCATCGATGACGGTGCCGCTGATCGTCCTCGCGCTCGGCTCGATCGCGGCCGGATGGCTGGCGCTGCCGTCGCGCGATGTCTGGGACCCCTGGCTGCAAGTCGTTTTAGGACGGAGCAATCCGGCCGAGCACGGCGAGGCGGTCAATGAGATGCTGCTCGTCGCGCTCACCGTCGGGCTCGCCGTTATCGCGATCGCCTCCGCCTATTTTATTTACGGCCGTGACCGGCGCGTCGCCGAAGAAGGGCCGCTCTGGCGGACGCTCGCGCAAAAATATTACATCGACGAGCTGTACGATGCCGTTTTCGTGCGGCCGTTCACGGCGGTCTCGAGCTGGCTCGCCCGTGCGTTCGATCCCGGTCTTATCGACGGCGCCGTCAACGGCGTCGCCGGACTCGTCCGCGGCATCAGCGCCTCGGGCCGGCGGCTCCAGAGCGGCAACGTGCAGCATTATCTCTTCGCGTTTTTGATCGGCACGATTTTGATCTTCATCTACTGGCTGAGGCGGTGAGGTCGTGACGGGTTTGAGCCTGCTGGTATTTTTGCCCGCCGTCGGAGCTGCAACGCTATTGTTGATTCCGCGCGGCGCGACACGCGGATTATTCTCGCTCGCGTTCGGCGTGAGCCTCGCCGCCTTTCTGGTATCATTGTGGATATTCGCACGCTTTGATCTTAATGCCGTCGGCATGCAGGCGGTCGAGCGCGCCGCCTGGATTCCCGCCTACGGCATCGAATACATCGTCGGCGTGGACGGCCTGAGTCTTTTTCTCATCATGCTCACGGCGCTGATCGTGCCGATCGCGATCCTCGCCTCCTGGACGATTCACGACAAGGTGAAGGAATATCTTTTCTTCATGCTCGTCCTCGAGACCGGCATGCTCGGGACGCTCGTCGCGCTGGATCTGTTTTTGTTTTACGTCTTTTGGGAAGTAATGCTCGTGCCGATGTATTTTCTCATCGGCGTCTGGGGCGGCCAGCGGCGGCTCTACGCCGCGGTCAAATTCGTCATCTACACGATGACGGGCAGCCTGCTCATGCTCGTCGCGATTATTTTTCTCGCGACGCGCAATTATCAGGTGACGCAGACCCTGACGTTCGGCTTCGAGCAACTCGCGAACCTGCGGCTGCCGTTTCACGAGCAGATGTGGCTGTTTCTCGCCTTCGCGCTTTCCTTCGCCATCAAGGTTCCGCTGTTCCCGCTGCATACCTGGCTGCCGGACGCGCACGTCGAGGCGCCGACCGCCGGCTCGGTCATCCTCGCGGCGATTCTCCTCAAGATGGGCACCTACGGCTTCATCCGCTTCGCGATTCCGCTGTTTCCCGAGGCCGCGCTCACGGCGGCGCCGTATATCACCGCGCTCGCGGTCGTCGGCATCGTCTACGGCGCAATGGTCGCGATGATGCAAGACGACATCAAGAAGCTCGTCGCCTATTCGTCGGTAAGCCATCTCGGCTTCGTGATGCTGGGACTTTTCGCCTTCAACCTCCAAGGCACGCAGGGCGCGGTCTACCAGATGCTGAACCACGGCCTCTCGACCGGCGCGCTCTTCCTCATCGTCGGGATGATCTACGACCGGCGCCATACGCGCATGATCGCCGATTTCGGCGGCCTGTGGAAGCAGGTGCCGCTCTTGTCGGCGGTGTTTCTCGTCGTGACCTTTTCCTCGATCGGTCTGCCCGGCCTCAACGGGTTCGTCGGCGAGTTCCTGATTCTCCTCGGCGCGTTTCAGGCGCATCCCGGCTGGACGGTTCTCGCCACGAGCGGCGTGGTGCTCGGCGCGATCTACATGCTGTGGATGTTCCGCCGCGTCGTCTATGGACCACTCGCGCGTCCGGAGAACCGGCTGATGGCCGACCTGAGCGCGCGCGAGATCGCAATGCTCGCGCCGCTGGTGGCGCTGATCATTTTCATGGGCGTCTATCCGCAGCCGTTTCTCTCGCGCATCAAAGGCTCGGCGCGTGTCGCGCTCGAGCGCGTCGAGGCGCAGAGTATGGCGACGCCGGTGGTCCGCGTCGAGAGCACCGGCGAAAGGACCGAACATGGCCGCTGACTATATTGCGCTCCTTCCGGCCGCCGAGGTGCTGGTGGCCGCGCTCGTCGTGCTGCTGCTCGACCTCTTCACGCCGGCGGACGATAAGGGCGTGCTCGTCTGGACGAGCCTCGCGGGCCTCGCGCTCGCCGGCTGGCTCGCGCTTTATTTCCGCGGAGCGGAAGGCGCGTTCGGGAACACTCTTCTGCTCGACGGTTTCGCGGTGTTCTTTATCCTGGTCTTCGTCGCCGTCGCGGCGCTCACGATCCTGACGTCGGTCCAGTACGTGCGCGAGTCCGAAATCCGCGAGGGCGAGTTTTACGTGCTGATTCTCCTGAGCGCCGTCGGTATGATCATCATGGCGTCCGCGAACGATCTCATCCTTTTCTTCCTCGGCCTGGAAACGATGTCGATCGCCGTCTACGTGCTCGCCGGCATCTGGCGCTCGCGCGCCGAGTCGGCCGAGGCGGCGATGAAGTATTTTCTCATCGGCGCATTCGCCACGGGATTTTTTCTTTACGGCATCGCGCTCTTATACGGTGCGACCGGCTCGACGCAGCTCGCGCGCATCGCCGAAGCGCTCTCGGCGTCGCAAGTCCCGCTGCTGCTCGCCGCCGGCGTTTTTCTTCTCCTCGTGGGGCTCGCGTTCAAGGTCGCCGCGGTGCCGTTCCATTTCTGGGTGCCGGACGTCTATGACGGCGCGCCTACGCCGGTGACGGCGTTCATGGCCGTCGCCGTCAAAGCCGCCGCGTTCGCCGGCTGGGCGCGTATTTTTCTTTACGAATATCAGCCGCTGCGGGGCGACTGGGCGCCGGCGGTGAAAGCGCTCGCGATTCTTACGATGACGGTTGGCAACGTGCTCGCGGTGACGCAAGCGAGCGTCAAGCGGATGCTCGCATATTCCAGCATCGCGCACGCCGGTTATCTCATGATCGCGCTCGTCGCCGGCGGCGAAGTGGGTGCGCAGGCGCTGTTATTCTACATTGTGAGCTATGCCGCGATGACGCTCGGCGCATTCGGCGTGCTCGCCGCCCTCAAAGCCGACGACCGCGAGGGCGACGCTTACGCGGATTTCGCCGGTCTCGGCTACCGGAAGCCGTTTTTAGCGATGACGATGTCGCTCTTCATGCTCTCGCTTGCCGGTTTTCCACCGCTCGCGGGCTTCACGGGTAAATTCTATGTCTTCCGCGCCGCGATCGTCGCCGGGCACACGGACCTTGCGATCATCGGCGTGCTCAACAGCCTCGTCTCGGTCTTTTACTATCTCCGCGTCATCCTGATGATGTACATGCAAGAGGGCGGCGTCGATGCCAAGAGCTTCCGCGCGGCGCCTTACCTCTATGCCGCCGTCGGCTTCGCCGCCGTCGCCACGGTCTACTTTGGCGTTCTGCCGACGCGCGCGCTCGACGCGAGCCTCGGCGCGGTCGCGTCCCTGCGCTAATCTCGCCGTGTTTTGCTGAACGTCCGGCGGAGATCCGTTTCAGTCGGGTTCCTTGTTAGTTTGCAAAAAATCTTTGAAGGCTTTCACAAGCGGCGAGGCCTGGCGGGTCTTGTGTGTGACGATATAGATGATGCGCTTTAAATTGAGCTCGGGGACGTTGAGGATCTTGACGCGCCCGGCCTCGAGGTCTGAGGCGACGTGGCAGTGCGCGATGAAGCCGATTCCCAGACCGCTCGCGACGGCGTTGCGGATCGCGTCGCGCGCGCCGATCGCGGCACTGACCTGGATCGCGGGCACGAACGGCACGCCCTTCTGCGCGAATCGCTGCTCGACCATGTCGCGTGTCTGAATTCCCGAATCCGATGCGATCAGCGGCTCTTTCGCGAGCATGCGCAGATTGACGGCGCGTTTTTTAGCGAGCGGGTGGAAGGGCGGCGCGATCGCCACGATCTGCTCCTCGATGTAGAGCTCCGAGCGCAGCAGCGGCGAGTGCGGCGGCAGGCTTACCAGCGCGAGGTCGAGATCCCGGTCGAGCAGCTCCCGTTCCAGGCTGCTGTTGCTCTGAATCTTGAGCACGACCTGCACCCCGGGATGGCTCTTTTTGAATTCCTGCACCGCCTGAGGCAGAAAGGAGGCCGCCGGAATCGGCGAGCCGCCGACCGAGAGCCGGCCCTTTCTGAGCCCGTGGATCTCGTCGATCTCGTCGCCGGCCCCGTCGATGATTGCGAGCGCGTCGCGCGCGCGGCGGACGAACACCGCGCCCTCGTGCGTGAGCGAGATTTTGATGCCGTGCCGCTCGAACAGCTCGTATTTGAGCTCGTCGACGAGGCCTTGTATCAGCGAGGAGACCGACGGCTGTGTGAGGCCGAGCGCCTTGGCCGCTTCGGTAAAGCTTTGCACCTCCGCGACTTTTACCAGAACCCGCAGCTGATGAAGTGTCATAGAGAAAGGATAAGCCGTTTCAGAACCGACCTCTTATAGCTCCGGCGTTTCAAGACTTCAAGCTGCGATAGAGGGCAATTCCGGCCGGCAAGCCGGCGGCAAATCCCCAGGTTAGCGGCTTTTGGGGAAGAAGCCGATAGCGACCGGAACCTCGGCGGTCCCGGGAATGTGCTCCTCGAAACCCGCCGTTCTGATGGAAAGCTGGGTCGAGCCGCCGCCGTCGAGGTTCATCAGGTCCGATGTCTCGATGCGCCATTCGGGCGCGCCGAAAAGCTCTTGCAGCTCCGTCCAAGTCAGACCCCCGAAAAGATTGTCCGTGACGGCGATGACGAGCCGGCGCGCCTGGTCGATGCCTATGACCGAGCGTCGGAACTGCTTATCGGCGCCGCGCGTCACCGTGAGGGGCGAGCCCTTGGCCAGGAGCAGCGGCCCCGCCTGGAGTCCCTCGTCGGCCTGCTCGGGATCGAATTGGTCGCGGTGCATGATCAACGCGACGCGATCTTTGATTGCGAAGATACCCGTGAAGAGCGGGCTTTTCGATATTGCCGGGTTTTTTTCGGCGGCCGTTTTTAAGAATCCGAGAGCCATGTGGCGCTCGTCGAAGTAGTTGGCATTGATAATCGCGAGCGCGCCGCTCTTTTCGGCGAGGGTCTTGACCGTGGCGCTCTTCAAGCGGTATTCGGCGCTGTGCACCACGCGCGGCTCGATCCAGCGGCTGTCGAAGCGGAGGACCTTCAGCTGGATCGACTGATAAGGATCCGTGCGCTCGAGGCTCATCCGCCGGTATTCGGCGCCTTGAAAAACCGGCTTCCAGGCGCCCGCGTCCGTGACGGTGAGTCCGGGGCTCGCCTTCAGCCTGGGCGGCCGCTGGGCCGCCTGCGGCCATACGCGGCAGGCGAGCGCGAACAGCAAAAGCACAGCCAGCGGGACGACTCGTCGTTGTGCCATGGTGCGACGCCGTGGACGTCGATTTTCGATGATAACAAATCGCTTGCACGAAAAAAACCGCGCGCGGCGCCGTTGCAAAGCGGCCGGCTCTCGTGTACGCGTTATCCACAACAATGCTAAAGGGGGCGACGATGAAATATTCGATGATCGGCTTGGCAATGCTCACGGTTATTGCGGCGGCCGGCTGCGGGAAAGACGACAAAAGCTCGGCCGAGCGCGACGCCGAGGTGAAAAAAGTGCTCCAGCAAGGCGCCGACATGGAAAAGAAAATGTACGAAGGGGTGCAGAAGGGCGTCGAGAATATCGAGAAAAAAGTGCAGGATGCAAAAAAGTAGCCGGCTGCGTTTGGCCTGCGAATTAATTTCCTTCCGGTTTTCTCCTCCTTGCGAAAATCGCTGAGCGTGTCAAAATTTATTAGAGCTTGGATTTTTCGGGCCTAGCGGGTTCGAAACTCCTTCGCTCTGCAATTCATTAACATGCTCAAGCATTTCGCAATCGAGGTCGTACGTGAAAATCGCGCAGGTCGCTCCGCTATACGAACGTGTGCCACCGAAATTTTATGGAGGAACCGAACGGATCGTTTCCTGTCTAACCGAAGAGCTCGTACGCGAAGGCCATGACGTGACGCTGTTTGCGAGCGGCGACTCCCTGACGTCCGCCCGCCTCGCCCCCGTTTGCGACGAGGCGCTGCGTCTGAACCAAGAAATCAAAGACGATATCCTCTACCATATCATTTTGATCGAAGAGGTCGCGCGGCGCGCGGCCGAGTTCGACTTCATACATTTCCATCTAAACTACCTGCATTTCCCCATTGCGCGGCGACTTCCCACGCCGCACGTGACGACGCTTCACGGCCGTTTGGATCTGCCCGAATATGTGCCGCTCTATCGCGAATTTCCGGATGCTCCTGTCGTGTCGATTTCCGACAGCCAGCGCGAGCCGCTGCCGCAGCTGAACTGGCAGGGCACCGTGTATCACGGGCTGCCGGAAGACCTCTTCCAATGCCGCACGGACCGCGGCAAATATCTCGCGTTCATCGGCAGATTCTCTCCCGAGAAGCGCGTCGACCGGGCGATCGAGATCGCCAAACGCAGCGGGATACCGCTGAAGATCGCCGCGAAGATCGAGAACACGGAATTGGACTACTACAAAAGCGAGGTCGAGCCGTTGCTGGACGATCCGCTGATCGAATATATCGGCGAGATCGATGAAGAGCAAAAACAGGACTTCTTTTGCAACGCTTACGCGCAGGTCTTTCCGATCGACTGGCCCGAGCCGTTCGGTCTGGTGATGATCGAAGCGATGGCCTGCGGCACGCCGACGATCGCGTTCCGCTGCGGGTCCGTGCCGGAGATCATCGACGACGGGGTGACCGGGTTTATCGTCGACAGCGTCGAGGAGGCCGTGGAAAGTCTCAAGCGCGTCGCCGCGCTCGATCGGGAAAACTGCCGGCGCACCTTCCAGAAGCGCTTCAGCGCTGAGCGGATGCTCAAAGACTATGTGAAAATTTATGGCCGGATCCAGTCAGAAAGCCCGTCCGTCGCGGCCTAGAGGCCTCGACGACATCATCAAGGTCGAAGACCAGTACTATATCCTCGCGACCACCGCGGCCGCCGAGGACCGCGTGCGCGTCATCAAGCACGGCGATACTTACGCGGTCTTTGACCGATACGGTGACAGCCGCCCCGTCGGGCTCGGGGAAGAAGGCATTTACCACGAGGGCACGAGGTTTCTTTCCCGGCTCGAGTTGCGCCTCGGCAACACGCGGCCGTTGCTCCTGAGCTCCACAGTGCGGGACGACAACACGCTCCTCGCGGTCGATCTCACGAATCCGGACATCAGGGCGGGTGATCAGGTGACGGTGCCGCGCGGCACGCTCCACTTTTTTCGCTCGAAGTTCCTCTGGCAGGCGGTGTGTTACGAGCGTCTGATTATCATGAACCATGGGCTCACGCCGGTCCATGTGACGCTGTCGCTCAGCTTTGCCGCGGATTTCGACGATATTTTCGAGGTCCGCGGTGTCAAGCGCGCGAAAAAGGGGCGGTACCTCCCGGATCATGTGCGCAAAGACAGCGTCATGCTGGCCTACGAAGGGCTCGATGGCGTGATCCGACGGACGACGCTGGAATGCACGCCGGCGCCGCGCGAGATCTCGCGCTCCTACATCAGCTACGATCTTTCGATCGATCCTAAACAAGAGACCCGGCTCTACTTTGCGGTATCGTGTCAGTCGGGGAACGAGCGGCCGAACGTCCAAGATTACGATTCCGCCCTCCGGCAGGCCGAGGCATCGTTTCATCTGCGCGCCAATGTCGACGCGACGATATCCACTTCCAACGATCAGTTTAACGACTGGATCAACCGATCGGTCGCGGACCTGCGCATGATGGTGACCGAAACGCCGCAAGGACCTTATCCCTACGCCGGGGTCCCCTGGTTCAGCACGGTTTTCGGCCGCGACGGCATCATAACGGCGATGGAGTTTCTCTGGGTCGACCCGAATATTGCAAAAGGCGTCCTCGCCTTTCTTGCCGCGTGGCAGGCGACCGAGCTCATTCCGGAGCGCGACGCCGAACCGGGAAAAATATTACACGAGATGCGCCGCGGCGAGATGGCGGCCCTTAACGAAGTTCCGTTTGGGCTCTATTACGGCAGCGTCGATGCGACGCCGCTTTTTATCATGCTCGCCGGCGCTTATTACGAGCGCACCGGCGACCGGGCCTTCATCGAGTCGATCTGGCCCAACATCGAGCGCGCGCTGCAATGGATCGACGAATACGGCGATCTGGACCACGACGGTTTCGTCGAATACCTCATGCATTCGAGCAACGGCCTCATCCATCAGGGCTGGAAGGACTCGAAGGATTCGATCTTCCACGAGGACGGCACGCTGGTCGAAGGCCCGCTCGCGCTCTGCGAGGTCCAGGGTTATGTCTACGCGGCAAAGCTATGCGCCGCTCACCTGGCCGATCTTCTCGAGAAGACCAAGCTCGCCGCCGACCTGTGGCGCGAAGCGGACACGCTTCAGGAGCGCTTCGAAGAAGCGTTTTGGTCGCCGATACTCTCGACGTACGTGCTCGCGCTCGACGGCGCCAAACAGCCTTGCCGCGTGCGCTCCTCGAACGCCGGCCATTGCCTTTTCACCGGCATCGCGACGCCCAGCCACGCGCAGCTCGCCGCGCGGACGCTGCTCGCCGAAGACTCGTTTACCGGATGGGGAGTGCGGACGCTTTCGGCCCTGGAGGCGCGCTATAATCCGATGTCCTACCACAACGGCTCCGTGTGGCCCCACGACAACGCGATCATCGCCTATGGTCTCGCGCAGTACGGCTATAAAGACGCCGCGATGAAAATCTTGTCCAGTCTTTTCAACGCGAGCGCGTTTCTCGATCTCCGGCGCATGCCGGAGCTTTTCTGCGGCTTCGCGCGCCGGCCCGGCGAAGGACCGACGCTCTATCCGGTCGCCTGCGCGCCGCAATCCTGGGCGGCGGCCTCGGTATTTCTGCTGCTGCAGGCGTGTCTCGGTCTCTCGATCAAGGCGCCCGTCAAACAGGTGCACGTCTCGCATCCGGTGCTGCCGGACTTTCTGCGCACGGTCGAGGTCAAAAACCTGAGAGTCGGAGACAGCTCGGTCGACCTCGTCTTTCAACGCCGCGAAGGCGACGTCGGCATCAATATCCTGCGAAAATCGGGCGACGTGAAGATCCTGCTGATTAAATGACCTGCCCCGAGTAATTACCTTTTTTCCGGCGTGAGCTCGAATACGACGCGATCCAAAAGCGGCGGCGAGTCGCGGAGCGACAGCACGCGGCGGCGCAGCCCTTCCTCATCGAGAAGCCGCGCGCGGCAGGCGAATAGCTCGCCGGCCGCGCGCACCTGCACTTGCGGATTCTTGAGCATGTTGCGGCACCAGTGCTTGCCCGCGACCGCACTCGAAGAGACGTAAAATCTTCCCTCCAGCCGAACCATCCGCAGCTCGACTGTGCGCGGCGATCCCGTGCGCCGGCCCACGGTCGTCAGCTCGCCGGTGAACATGCGCGCGTCTGCGATTGCCATAGTGGCAATATAAAAAGCGGCCGCCCGTATCGCAAGCGCGGCGTGCTTGACTCTCCCCGGTTCGCAAGATAATTCTGAGCGCATTCGAGAGGCGGAACGATGCAGCCCAAGCTGGCGATGAAGATGACCTCGTCGGAGGCCAAGGAATATCTCGACGAAGTGAACGCGCGGGTCATTCGGCGCTGGAACGAGAAGGTGACGCAGGGCGCCTTCATGAAGGATTTGACGGCGGGCAAGCTGCCGGTCTCCGTCATCCGGCTTTTCTTCCAGAATTGGGGCGCCTTCACGATCGAGATCAATACGCTGATCGCCGCCTCGTATCACAAGCACCTCGGCTTTTTTAAGCGGCACACCGATCTGCTCGGGCCGTTCGGCGCCAAGATCGCCGACGAATTCATGCACCCGAAGCCGCCGGGCCACGTGCTGGTAATGCTGCAAACCGCCAAAGCGCTGGGGCTTTCGGAAGACGACGTCCTGCGCCGGCCGATGCTGCCGGAGGCGCGGACGGTTCTCGACTTCAAGCGCGCGCTCCTGTGGGAAGGCACCGTCGCCGAATGGTGGTTCTCGATGCTGACGGAAGAGCCGATCGGCCACTGGGCGGCCGCTTGGCACCGGGCGCTCACGACGCAGTACGGCTTCGGCCGCGAGCAGGCGGTTTATTTTTCGACGCACGAAGAGGCGGATTTGAAAGAACACGCCGACGGCGTCATGGGCCACGGCAGCTTCAATCGCGCCGTGATGCAGCGCATTCTCGAAGACGGCTACGCCGACGTGCGCGAAGGCTATACGCTCGAGTATTGCGCGCTCACGTCCGTCGATCTTTACGGCGTCATGCACCGGGGAATTTACGAGCACGGAATGGCGGAGGAGAAAAAGAAATGAAGCAACGGTCCGTCAGGAAACCAAAAGCGCCGAAGTCGAGCGTCACTTCGTCGACCGTCCGGCTGCCGAGCGGCATGTCGGCTTTCCGCGCGCTGCCGAAAGCGAAAGGAAAGCGTCCGGCGATGATCCTGCTGCACGAGCGCTACGGCGTCGTGCAGCACACGAAAGACCTGATCGTCAAATTCGCCAAGGCGGGCTACGTCGCCATCGCGCCCGATCTCTTCTGGCGCTTCGCCGGCGACCGCAAGGCGCTGGAGCGCGGCGAAGCGCGCGCGGATATCCGCGACAGCGAGGCATTGGACGATATCGGCGAGACGATCCGGTACTTGAAAAGGCTCGGCGCCGTCGATCCCGGCCGCATCGCCGTGATGGGCGTCTGCCAGACCGGCCGCCAGGCGGTGCTGCCGGCGACGAACGGCCATGACGTCGCCGCGTGCGTCGTATTTTACGGCGCCGCCGGCGGCAAGGAGTGGACGACCGACGAGTTCCGGCCGGTGCTGATCGAGACGCTGCTCGAAAAGCTTTCCTGCCCGCTGCTCGGCGTGTTCGGCGAAGCTGACCACATCATCTCCGTCGACGACGTGCTGCGCTTCCGCGCCGCGCTCGAGCGCAACAAAAAAAGCTACCACATCCGCATCTATCCCGACGCGCCGCACGGCTGGCTCAACGACACGATGCCCGGCCGCTACCGCAAAGCGGCGGCGGTCGACGCGTGGAACCTGCTGATCGCGTTTCTCAAGAAGACCATGAACGGCAAACCGAACGACAGAATCACCTGGACGTTCGAGAACGATTCTTCCCGCAATTACGATTTCAAGAAGAACGTTCGGATGGAATAAGTCGATCGTGAAAGCCGACCCACTCTCCGAGTTCGCGCAATGGGTTTGCGGCTGTCCATTCTTTTTGTAATCGGATGCGCGAACTCATAGAGCCGGCCCGCCTTCGCACGGCTGAAAGCCCGTTCCTGTTCGGAGAGCCTGCGCATCCGATTACCGGCCTTTGGAATAAGCTCCCAAATATTGCGCAGGCTCGGAGAGCAGGATCGGGCTTTCGTGATTACGCGGCTTGGGAATCAGATATTTAACTTATGCGCGGACCGAGAGGCCGAATCGGCGTCGTGACGCCGACTTATCTCGACAGCGCCGAGGACTGGTTTCAGATCGTCCCCGACGGCGTCAACGTCGTCTTCGCGACGCTCGGAGTCGAGGAGCATACGCCGAATGAGTTCGACAAAGCGCGCGCGGCGGTCGAGCGCGCAGCGCGCGGCCTGATCAAGATGGGCGTCGGCGCGGTGCTCCTCGGCGGCTCGCCGCTGGTCACCTTGCAAGGCGAAAAAGGCGCCGGCGAGCTCGCGCCCGAGCTGCAAAAACAAACCGGCGTGCCGACGACGACGGGACAGGACGCCGCGGAAATGGCGCTGGACGCGCTCGGGATCAAAAAGCTCCTGCTCGTGACTCCGTATAAAGACAGTTTGAACGAAGGCATGCAGCGCCGCCTCGCGTCCCGCGGCTTCGAAGTCCTGGCTTTGAAAACGGCGCTGTGCCCGGGACCGGACGAGATGGCGCGGCTCGCTCCCGAAGTGCCGCTCGGCCTCGCGCGCGCGGCTCATCGCGAAGCGCCCCGGGCTGAAGGCTTCTATATTGCGAATCCCAAGTGGCAGACGCTCGACATCATCGAGCCGCTGGAGAAAGAATTCAGGATTCCCGTCGTGACGACGACGCAGTCGTCGGCCTGGTGGTGTCTCAAAGCGATCAAGATCAAAGACGCGCGGCCGGGCTACGGCAGACTCATGGAGCTGCTATGAAAGATTTCTTTCGCGCGGCTTTCGGCTGCATCGTTTTCGTCGCGGCGGTCACGTTTTTTCCGTCGGAGGTTTTCTCGGCCGAGCGGACGATGATCGGCACGCCGAGCCACGGGCTTTTCGAGTTTCCTGTTGTGGTCGCGTTGAAAAAGGGATTTTTCCGCGACGAGGGGTTGAACGCGGACAAGGTCCAGATGCAGCCCGCGATCGGCGTCAAAGCGCTGGTCTCGGGCGACATCGATTATCTGCTCGCGTGGGGCTCGACGCTGCGCGCGGCGGTCACCGGTGTGCCGCTCAAGGTGGTCGCGGGCATGGCGGCGCGGCCGCTGCACGTCTTCATCGTGCGCGGCGACATCAAGAGCGGCAAAGAGCTCAAAGGGAAAACCATCGGCGTGGACTCTTTCGCCGGCACGGTGGATTATCTCGCGCGGTCGACCGTGCGCCACTTCGGTCTGGACCCGGACAAGGACGTGAAAATCATCGTGAGCGGCGAGAGCCCGCTGCGCCTCGCGGCCGTGCGCGCCGGCTCGATCGACGCGACGGCGATCGACGTCGCCTTCGCCGTCAAAGCGGAAGAGGAAGGCATGCGTCGGCTGCTGAATCTCTCCGAGATCACCGATCTGCCGCTTTCCGGCATCGGCCTCACCGACAAAAAGCTCCAGACCGACCGCGAGCAGGTGAAAAGGGTCGTGCGCGCGACGCTCCGCGGCACGCGCTTCATGAAGGAGAATCGCGGCGAGACGATCGCGATGATGATCGATTATCTCCGCATTACGCCTTCCCAGGCCGGCAAGGCGTACGACGCGGCGATCGCCTCGTTTACCGACGACGGCTACATCGCCGACAAGGGCGTGCTGCTCGACATGCAGCTCACCAAAGAGCGCCTGAAGATCACCAAGGACATCCCGCTCTCGCAGGTCGTCGACTGGAGTCTGCTGAAGGAAATCAAAGCCGGCCGTTAATGACTGTTTGAAAGCTAATCACTTATAAGATGATGAGACGTATAATTTCGCTGGTTGTTTTGCTCATGCTGTGGGGTTACGCGGCGGCAGAAGAAAGAGATCACCCATTCTTTGGAGAACTCCAAGAAGCATATAAAAATTCAAAATTAACTTACAATACGAGAATTGAAGCATTGTTATTTCGTAAGTTGTTAAAGCCGACAAACGAATTGGAACGAGTTGGTCAAATATCGCAGCAACCGAAGGCGACAACTAAAGCGGAAGAGCAAATTTTAGATGACGTCAGTGATGCTTTAACGCGGCAATTCTTTAGCACTGTTCGTGCGGGCGGAAAATATTGTCCCGTAGACGAGATTAAGCGACAGTTTGGACAAACCCCAGAGGAGCGGTTAGGTATTTCTTCAGGCGGTTATTACCGGCTCTTTGTTGCCTATTGGACTTTAAAGGCCAAGCTGAGAATGTATCAGCAACGAAATATCTCTAACCAGGGTTACGCGAATCTTTATAACTTGGATGCGGTTCTAAGTTCCTTAGAATCTGGATTAGCAGGAGCTTTTTTCCCAACTTCTGGTCCAACGAAAATTCCCGAATCCAAACATCGCCAAGGCATTCAAGATATTTTGCGATCGTACGCTCCGAATATGACAATACGTGAATTGTATGAAGGGGCAGACCCGCAAAAGGTTCCCTGGCCAATTTTAAAATAAGAGACCAACCGAGATTAGTATCACGTCACCGGGGGCGTGAGAATCTCGAAGCTAGCAATCAATGATCCGATCGAGCAATCGGTTGATCGATTACTGAAGAAAATCCATCCTTGAAAATCCCACGATCCGTCTACGCCCAGCCGACGCTCCAGGTCGCGCGGCGGCTCCTCGGAAAATATCTCGTGCGCAGGCATCCCGACGGCAGGACCGTCGGCAAAATCGTCGAGACGGAGGCCTACGTCGGCGAGCACGATCTCGCCTGCCACGCGTCGAGAGGGCGCACGGCGCGGACGGAGGTCATGTTCGGTCCGCCGGGACACGCCTACGTTTACTTCATCTACGGCGTTTACTATTGTCTCAACATCGTGACCGAGGAAGTCGGCCACGCGTCCGCGGTGCTGATCCGCGCGCTGGAGCCCGTCGAGGGCGTCGAGCTGATGGAGAAAAGGCGCGGCACGGACAAGCTCCTCAGCCTCGCCAGCGGACCGGGAAAGCTGTGCCTCGCGATGGCGATCGACAAGAAACTGAACGCCGTCGATATGGCGCGCGGGAATGTTCTCTACGTGGAAGATCGCGGCGAGCCGCCGCCTAAAATCATCGCGACGCCGAGGATCGGCGTCGACTACGCGGGCAAATGGAAAGACAAGCCGTGGCGGTTTTTGATCCGCGGCAGCGAGTTCGTCTCGAAGCGTTAGGTTGACAAAGGACCATTCGTCGAAGGAAAATAGGCCTTAATTTATTAGAAAGGTTAGGGCTATTTTCATGGATGACAAAGCCGCCGACCTAAGCAAGGTTGCGCCAGACTGCCAAGGACAAGAAGCCAACGAACCTAGTCCAGCAGCACCTTTGCTGGGGAATGAGCTGAATACCTTCGTAAGGCATATGGAAGCGTTGGCAAGTTCGACGCCGCTCGCTCTTATTATGACCCACGTTGCGCACCAGACAGCCGAAAAGCGGTACGATGAAATCCTAGAAAAACATGCAACTCTAACTGAAGAAACAGAGTCAAAGAAAATTTATAAAGTTGATCCATCAATTCGACATGAAGTACACCGCGCGAAGAGAAGGTTCGACAATGCGGGAGATGCGTGCACGATTCTGCCGCTTACATTTATCGTATCTCTCGTCAGCCAATTTGATTTCTTTTTAGGTCGTTTGCTTCGTTGTCTATTTTATTGGCATCCGGAATTACTGAATGCCTCAGAGAAGCAGCTTACGTTTGGCCAGCTGCTACAATTCGGTTCAATGGATGCAGCAAAGGAATACATCCTAGAAAAAGAAATTGAAAGCGTACTTAGATTAAGCCATGTGGACCAATTCGTATGGCTTGAAAATAAATTTAAAGTACCGCTTCGCAAGGATCTCACGATTTGGCCGACGTTTGTTGAATTAACAGAACGACGAAACCTTTTCGTACACACGAACGGAGTGGTGACTACTCAATATTTAACTGTATGCCGCGCACACAATGTTAATCTGAGCGGTATTAAAGCAGGCGATGTCTTGTCAGCACCGCCAGAGTATTTTTCCCAAGCACACCGCTGTATGTTCGAAATCGGAGTTAAACTTGGTCAAGTTCTATGGCGAAAGCTACGTGCGGATGACATTGTTGAAGCAGATAATAGTTTAATTGAGATTACATTCGATCTTCTCGTCGCTGAGAAGTATCAGTTGGTGACAATATTTGGTGATTTCGCGCGCAAGACGTTAAAAAAATGGTCTGATGATCAGTCCAGACGCATTATTATTATCAACCGTGCAATTGCCTATAAATGGATGGGGGATGATAAGACTTGCTTGAAAATTATTTCAG
>DASWZY010000071.1:0-4309 GCA_036407055.1 Binatia bacterium | reverse complement strand
GATGCGAATGAAAACAGTTTTTTCGGTAATCCTTATCGCCGGGATGATTTTGCTGTTCCAGCCGCGCAGCGCGGCCGCCGGCGAGCCGACCGAGCAAATCCGCGCGGCCGTCAATCAAGGCGTCGAAATTCTTAACAAAGCTAGGCTCGACAGTGCCGCCGGCAAAGCCGAGACGATCGCGCGGCTAAAGAAAATCGTTTACCCGCTGTTCGACTTCGACGAGATGGCGCGACGCTCGCTCGGCGCCCATTGGCGACGCCTCGATTCCTCACAGCAGAAGGAGTTCGTCGCCGTTTTTACCGAGCTTTTGGAAAAGACGTACGCGAAAAACATCGACCTCTACGACGGCCAGCGCGTCCTATACACGGGCGAAACCATCGACCAGGATTTCGCCGATGTCCAGACGAAGCTCGTGGGGAAGAAGGGCGAGAACTACTCGGTCGCTTACAAGCTTCACCTGGTCAACGGCAAGTGGCGCGTCTACGACGTCGTCGCCGAGGGCATCAGCCTCGTCAACAACTACCGCTCCCAGTTCAACCGCGTCATGACGAACTCCTCTTTCGAGGAGTTGATCCGTAAAATGAAGGAGCGAAGCGTCTGAGTCATGCGGCGTTTACCCGCCGCGAGATGCTGAAGCTTGCGCTGGGAGCCGTGGCGCTCGGATCCGGAGCATTTGCGATGGCGGCCGAACGCATGACCCACCGGCTGATACCACGCACCGGCGAATCTTTGCCGGTTGTGGGACTCGGAACCTGGCAGACGTTCGATGTCGCGGACGCCGCCGCCCGCGCGCCTCTGCGCGATGTCTTGCGAGAATTCGCGCGTCTCGGCGGCACTGTTGTCGACTCCTCGCCCATGTACGGCCGATCCGAGAGTGTGGTCGGCGAACTCGCAGCCGAGCTCGGCCTGCAGAAGCAGCTCTTCATCGCGACGAAGGTCTGGACGGCCGGCGCCGGGGCCGGCATCCAGCAGATGGAGGAATCGTTCCGGCGCCTGCGCGTCGCGCGCATCGATCTCATGCAGGTCCACAATCTCGTCGACTGGCGGACGCACCTGCGCACGCTGCGCGCATGGAAGGCGCAAGGCCGGATCCGCTACATCGGCGTCACGCACTATACTGAGAGCGCCTACGGCGATCTCGAGCGCGTATTGAAAAGCGAGGAGCTCGATTTCGTCCAGCTTAATTATTCGATCGGCGAGCGCGCGGCCGAGCGCCGCCTCCTGCCGCTCGCCGTGGATCGCCGCATCGCCGTGCTCGCCAATCGGCCGCTCGCGCAGGGCGCGCTGTTCGCGAAAGTTCGGGGCAAGCCGCTGCCGGCATGGACGTCGGAAATAGGCATCGAGAGCTGGGCCCGGTTCTTTCTCAAATTCACTCTCGGACATCCGGCCGTCACTTGCGTGATTCCCGCCACAAGCCGCGCCGATCATCTGCGCGACAACATGGCCGCAGGCTACGGTCCGCTTCCGGATGAGGCGGCGCGCGAGCGCATGGCGCGGTTCATCGAAGCGCTATAAGAAAACAGCCCGCGCGGGAGAGCTCCCGGCGGGCTGTTGCATCCGTAGCGGCTTCGCGAATCGCCGCTACGCAGAAAAACGCGATTTGGTCACCGGAGAAACGCCATCAGCTGGACGTTGTCGCCGTTGACGAATTCTCCTTCGACGCGGACGTAGTCGCCGTTGCGCAGCCGGCGGAAGTTATCGACATCGGTTCCGCGCGCATTGTAGGGCAGCGCGATGGTGACGATGCGGCTGCCGTCCCGCGGCCGCAAGTCGAAGACGCCCCGATTATAGTCGATGCGGTCGACCGTGCCTTCCACCACTCGTGCCCGCGCCACCGTCCCCGCAACGGGTCCGGGGACGGTCGCACGCGCGTACGGCGAGCCGGGAACGCGCGCTTGAACCGGTACCTGGATCCGGATCGTATCGACGTAGGGCGCGGTGCGCGGTGTCGGCAAGGCGACGAGGTCTCCGGGCTGTAGCGCGTCCACCGGGTAATTCGACCCGTGGTATATGACGCGCGTATAGTTCAGGTCGTAGGGAATGATGTCCCGCCCGCCGTTGTCGAACCAGATCACGCGAAGCTCGCGATGAACCGGATCGACTTCAGTCACCTCCGCGCGCATCTCGCCCGCGGCCAAAGCCGTGTCGTCGATCTGCGGAGTCTGTCCGGCGCGCGCATCGGCGAGTGACGGCCGGCGCGCTGCGACCTGCGCGCTGCACGCGGCGAGCGCCAGCAGGCCGAAAGCAACAACCGCATAACATAGCGCGCCAAAACCATACCTTGAATTCCTCATAATTCCCTCCTTGCCTAAACTCACGTTCTATCCGGCGTCCCCATTTTTAATTGTGAACTCGCCCGTTTGGCAGTCAATCGCGGGAAAACCCCAGGTTGCGTAAACAGAACGGATAATTTCGTCAACGGTTTCGGCGGCCGCGGCGTCTAATCCAGAGACGCCGACGTCCCTGGAAAACACCCGATAGGGGCCGGGGAGCGACAATGTTAAAATCGTCCGGCGGCGTAGGACTAACGAAGGGGAGGGTCCATGAGATTGCGGTTTTTTGAGGCGGGGCGGCGGATTTCAGCAGGTATCCTGGCAACAGTCTTCTTTTTCTCGATGACGCCGCAGGCGGCGCGCAGCCAAGGCTACCAGGATGACAATTACGACGATGGCGTCGATCAGATCGTCGCGCGCGTGTCGTTTTTGCAGGGGCCCGTCTCCTTCGCGCGCGGCGACGATCCCGACAACTGGGACCCCGCCGTGGTCAATGTTCCGTTCGGGCTCGGCGATAAGCTCTATTCTTCCGGCGACGGCCGCGCCGAGCTCTCGCTTCCCGGCGGCAACTTCGTCCGCATCGGCAGAGGGAGCTACATCACCGCGCTAACACTCACTTACGATACGAAACAGTTTTACGTCGGCAACGGCGCCGCCACATTCAACATCCGCCGCCTCGATCGCGACGATATTTTCGAGATCAACACGCCGAGCGTGGCGGTCACCGTCGATCAGCCGGGCCGATACCGCGTCGAGGTCGACGACAACGGCGACACGCGCGTCATCGTGCGCAGCGGTGTGGCGTACGTCGCCGCCAACGGCCGCCAGGTTACCGTCCAGCAAGCCGAGATGCACATCTACGGCCTTGACGCCGCGGAGTTCGGGATTGTCGGGCTGCGCGCGGCCGACACATTCGACCGCTGGGTCGACGAGCGCCAGGCCCGCTTCGACGGCCGCTTCCGCGACGCCTACCAATACGCCGACGAAGATATCGTCGGCATGGAAGACCTGGCGGACAACGGCCGCTGGGAGGATATCCCCGAATACGGCCGCGCGTGGACGCCGACCGTCGTCGCCGCCGGCTGGCAGCCCTTCACCGCCGGCCATTTTTACTGGCAGGATCCGTGGGGATGGACCTGGATCAGCGAAGAGCCATGGGGCTGGGCGCCGTGCCACTACGGCCGTTGGACGTTCTATCGCTCGCGCTGGTACTGGGTGCCGGTTCGCCGCGGCGCCGTGGTCGTTCGCTACGCGCCCGCCGTCGTGGAGCTCGTCCCTGTGCGCGGCTACATCGGATGGTTCCCGCTCCATCCGCGCGACCGCTTCGTGCCGTGGTGGGGCCAGCGCAGGCAAGTCGTCGAAAACGTCACTTTTGTCAATCGCACGAGGGTTGTCGTGGTCGATGAGCGCACGTTCGTATCGAGCCGCAGGGTCACAACAAGCATCGTGCGGGATACGACGATTATCCGCGAGACCACGACGGTGCGCGTCACCGAGCGGGGCCTGCCGGTGCCGCAGCGCGATTCGATCCGGGTCGTATCCGAGCGCAGACAGGTCGCGCGTCCGTCGGCGGCGATCCTCTCGCGGCCGGTGGTCGTGCGCACCGCGCCTTTGCCGCCGCCGCCGCGCTTCGACGAGAAGGTGAAAGTCATCCGCGAGCGTCAGGGACAGCCCCTGACGACGCGCGAGATCGTCGATCTCGGCGCGAAGGATTTCAAATCGAACCGGCGCGTGCAGATCCGCACGGTAACGGAGACCAAGACGGACTTTAAACCGCGCGGCGGTCAGGGAACCAAAGCCGTGCAGGCGCAGCCGATCGCCCCTATCAGAGGGCGGAGTCTCGCGACGCCGGACAATCCGGTCAAAACGGAAGTCACGCGCCGCCAGGAGCGCGATCAACAGCGCGACGACCGGCAGAACCAGCAACAGCAGCAGAAAACGCAGGAGCAGCAGCAGCGAGACCAGCAGAAGCAGCAGCAGCGAGACCAGCAGAAGCAGCAGCGCGATCAGGATCAGCAGCAGAAAAAGCCGGAGCG
>DASWZY010000070.1:0-14877 GCA_036407055.1 Binatia bacterium | reverse complement strand
AAGCGCCTTGTGCGGCGTCGCATAGTTGCCGTGGAGCGCGTTTAAAATTTCCGGCATAACCGCATGAGAGCGCACGGCCTTCCCTCCCCCGGCAGGCGGAGAGGGAAGCCGATTGATAACTAAAGTTGACAACTAGATATCAAAATACGGCGCGAACTCATACGGATGCGGCCGCTGTCTCGGGACGGGGAGCAGCAGCATGTCGGATTTGTTGATTACATGCGTCCTCGACCGCCATTTTTATAAGCTCCCTCGCGACGTTGAGAATTATTTCCGCGCTACATCGGCGCGTCCGACGATGACTTTTCCCTTGCGCTTGCTCGTCATCAAAACATACACGATGCTGACAAGCGCCCATGCGCCGGCGATCGCGAAACAAATATCCGCTTCTTCGACGGAGTCCGGCGTACCGGTGAAATAGAGATAAATGATCCCTACGAGCATGACGACGTTTGTGATCATGCCGAGGACGGGAATAATTCCATGCTTGAGGACGCTGAAGTTAGACTGGCCTTTGAATGCGATCAGCGTCCACATGCACGTCAAGCCGTAGAGCACGAACGTGCCGAAGTTCGACGCCAGCGTGATGCCCGTGAGACCGACGACGCCCCAATTCAGACCGATGATCGCGATGACGCAGGAGAAGATCACGAGCGCCCAAAGCGCCTTGTGCGGCGTCGCATAGCTGCCGTGGAGCGCGTTGAGAATTTCCGGCATCTCGTCGTCCTGCGACATCGCGTAGGTGATGCGCACGGCGGTGTTGAAACAGCTGAGCGTCGTGCCGAAAACCGCCCACGCGACCGTGATCGCGATCGTGATCATGAGGCCGAAGCCGATGCCTCCGAGCAGCGCGTTTCCGAGCAGGATCGCCATGTCGCCGATCGGCGCGCCCGACGCGGCGGCGGCCTCCATGCCCATGACCGTCTTCGCAGCGGCCTGCGGGGTGGCGGCGACCGTGGCCGTCAGCTTCTCGCTCACCATGAAGCTCGCGGCGAAGTATTCGAACAGGTAGCAGATCAGACCCTGAATGACCAATGAGAGAATGATCGCGCGCGGGATGTTTCTCCTCGGGTTGTGCGTCTCCGCCGCGAGCGCGCTGCAGCTCTCGAAGCCGACGAGGATCAAGATCGCGATCGTCGACTGAACCAGCACGCCCTCGAAGGAATGCGGCATCACGATGTCCGAGCCGCCGCCGAAGGCCCATTGCGTCGCATGCTCGGGATTCATGATGCGGTAGACGATGGCAAGCACGCTGAAGCCCACGAGCGAAACGATCTGGACGACATTCACGAGAACCGCGGCCGACGTCGAGCCGGTCACGCCGCGAAAGGCGATGTAGCCGGTGAACAGGGCGAAGACGATCGCGATGGCGCATTCGACCGGTACGGGAAGGTCGGTGCCGGTAAAGGCGTTGTAAATATAGGAAAGAAGCGTCGCCATGAAAGCGACCATGACGCCCGGATACACCCAGTAGAACAAATGCGCCGCCCAGCCGGTGACGATCTTCGCGAGCCGCGCCCACTTGTGATGCGTCGACTCTTCCTTATCGAGAAAAGCCTTCTCGGCGAAGTAATAGGCGCTGCCGAAGCCCGCTTCGGGATACCGGGCGGCCAGCTGCGCATATGACAGGGCAGTCAGGAACGCGACTATCAGCGCGAGAAAAATTCCCGCCCACATGTCGCTCGCGACGGAGTCGCCGGAAGGCGCGGTCGCGGCGGCTTGCAATTGATACGTGATCCATAGAAACGCGCCCGGCGCGATCAGCGCCATGGCATTGACAGTGGCGCCGGTCAGCCCCAGCGTCGGGGTTACGCCCGAAGTGCCTTTACCTGGTTCTGCCATAAATATCTCCTTTGATATTAGACATCTCGTTCCC
This sequence comes from Binatia bacterium, assembly GCA_036407055.1. GTDB lineage: Bacteria > Desulfobacterota > Binatia > UBA9968 > UBA9968 > JAJPJQ01. The sequence goes on along the minus strand of DASWZY010000070.1, from coordinate 13,001 downwards.
GAACGGCTTCAGGATCGCTTCGACCATTTCCACGCGAGCTCCCTGAAGAGGCCGAGAAATAGATCGGCATTGCGGTCACTCGATAGAGCAAGCGCGATGCCACAGGATCGCGGACTGCAAAAGATGCTAGAAAGGCACGGGAATTCGGTTTCGATTAACTGAAATCGATCCGTGTGGGGTGATTAACGAATGAGCCGGATAGTCGGACAATGTGTTGGTAATAGACTGCGGCCGGTCAAGCAACACCAGTGCCGCATTTCGTCGAAGAGAAGGATTGTGAGATATTTTTATTTTGGTTTTATCAAATAGCGGAATCTTTTTATTGATTTTTTATCAAGCGGTTGGCATCTGGGGCTCGCATTTTTACTGAAAACAGAAATTGCGCAAGCATTGATCAGCCTGCACAATTCCTAGGCAGAATTTAGGTAAAACAGCGCTGCGGCTTACGCGTTGCCGGTGCTTTTCGCCGGAACCACAAAGCGGTAACCGAAGCCGCTTTCGGTCCGGAGCAGCTTTTCGGGCTCGTCGGGCAGCTCGATTTTTTTTCTCAGGTGCATCATATAGACGCGCAGGTACTGCGCCTGATCGACTGCGTTCGGCCCCCAGACCTTTTGAAGCAGATGCTTGTGCGTGACGATCTTGCCGGCGTTCTGCGCGAGAACTTTTAAGAGCGCATATTCCGTCGCGGTCAATTTCACCTCGCGCCCCTGCACGGTAACTATGTGACTGGTAAAATCGATCGTGAGATGACCGGCTTCGACACGTGAATCTTGAGCCGCGTCGGGAACGCGCCTTTGAATCGCCCGCAGCCGCGCGAGCAGCTCCGTCGCCTCGAATGGCTTCGTGACGTAATCGTCGGCGCCGGAGTCCAGCGCGCCGACTTTTTCTTCCGCGCCGTCGCGAACCGAGAGAATCAGCACGGGCACGCGGCTCCATTCACGCAGCGTGCGCAGCACCTCCATGCCGTCGAGGTCCGGGAGCCCGAGGTCGAGGACGACGACATCGGGTCTGCGCGTCGCTATGTCCGACAAGCCTTGCCGACCGCTGTCCGATTCGAACGCGCGGTAGCGCTCCTGTTTCAAGATGAAGCAGACCAGCTTGCGGATTTCCGGGTCGTCGTCGATTACCAAAGCGGTCGCGTTCTCGCTCATGCGACTTCCTCCATCGGCTTCCATTTCAATGTTTCGACGGGAATGGTAATCGCGATCTCCGCGCCGCCGGTATGACGGTTGAACGCGCTGACTTTTCCGCCGTGCGCGCGCGTGAAGCCCTCGACAATCGCGAGGCCGAGGCCGGTTCCGCCCGGCGCCGCCCCATCACCGCGGTAAAAGCCGCGGAAAATGTGCGGCAAATCGTTTTCTGGAATGCCCTTGCCTTCGTCGAGCACCGATAGCGTCAGATTTCCGCCTTTGCAAGCTGCGCGAACAACGATTTTGCTGCCCGCCGGGCTATTCGCCGCCGCGTTCAGTAGCAGATTGCAGAGCGATTGCTCGAGCAGCGCCTGATCGACTTTGACCATCGGCAGATTTTCATCGGCTTCAATCGCTACAACGTGTGCCTTTAGAGCATCGTCGGTAAGGCGTATGGCCGCCCGGACGAGGTCTGCGACGTCGGACCAGTCGAGCGCCGGATGCATAACCTCGGCTTCCAAGCGGCTCATGTCAAGGAGATTGTCGATCACGCGCCGAAGCCGCCGGAGTGCTTGTTGCGTCGTGTGCAGCACGCTTGCGCAGTTCTCGTGCGTGCCGATCTCTTTTGCAAGCACATCGACGCCCGCCTGCACGGCGGATAGCGGCGACTTCAACTCGTGCGAAACGCTTTGCAGCAGCGCACGCTGGAACCGCGCCGAAGTCTCGACGATCTCGGCCTGTCTCAGGCGTGTCGTAAGATGGCCCATGGCGAGCGCGACGACGAAAAACGTCGTGAACAGCATGAGATCCTCACCGGTCGCAATGTGCAAAGTGAAATACGGCGGGATGAAGAGCAAATCCCAGATGATTGTGCTGCAGGCTGCGACGAGCAGCACAGGGCCGCGGTGCAGCTTCACTCCTACAGCAACGACAAGCAACAAATATAGAAGTCCGATCGGACGATGACCGATGATGGGCTCCAGCGCCAACGACGTCACAGTTGCGGCGGCGGTATATACAACGGCAAGCGCGTATTCGCGAAGCGGTGTCGGCCCAAGCGTATCGAACTTTCCGGTGCGCGGCTTCTTCATCGTCCAAAAGCAGAGGGGTGCGGCAACCGTTTAGAACGGCCGCCGCACCCCGAAACGTTAGCTTAGTTTATAAACTATTCCAACACAGGCTTTTTCGCCGCCGCCATTGCCATGGCCGACGCCGCGGCCGGGCTCGCCGACGCGTAGCCGGGCGTCGTCGACGGGTGGAGCTGGAAGTCCGGATACCCGAGTACGCCCATCTCGGGACCATCGAGCCCTTCGAGCTCGGTCTCGGCGCTCACACGGATGGGCGTGATCAGGTCGCTCACCTTGAACCAGACATAGGCCATGACGAAGCCGAACACGGCGACGACTCCGGCGTTGATCAGCTGCATGAAAAACTGCGAGGCGTCCCCGTAGAAAAGACCACGGACGCCGTCGGAGCCGTACAGCTTTACGAACTCCTCACGGACGACGCCGTTCCAGCCCGCACCATATTCCCCCGTTGCAAATAAGCCGAGCGAGAGCACGCCCCAGATGCCGTTGACGCCATGGACTGAAATCGCGCCGACCGGATCGTCAATGCCGAGCCTCTCCCAGAAAAAGACCGCCTCGACGACTAGCCATCCGGCGACCAGACCGATGATCGACGCGCCGATCGGATTGACAAACGCGCACGGCGCCGTGATCGCGACGAGGCCCGCGAGCATGCCGTTGCAGCACATCGTCGGATCGGGCTTCAGGCCTTTAAGCATGAGCGTCACCATGGACGCAAGCGACGCGACCACGCCGGCGAGCATCGTGTTCACGACCACGTAGCTGATGCGGAGGTCGGTGCCCGCGAGCGTCGAACCCGGGTTGAACCCGAACCAGCCGAAGGCGAGGATGAAAGTGCCGAGACATACAAGCGGCACGTCGTGCCCCGGCATCGCCTGGGGTTTGCCATGCGCGTCGTACTTGCCGATGCGCGGGCCGATGATCATCGCGCCCGCGAGGGCGATCGCGCCGCCCATCGAGTGAACGACGCCGGAGCCGGCGAAGTCGACCGCGCCGTGGCCGAGTCCCCAGTTGACGCCGCCCTGCGCGAGCCAACCGCCGCCCCAGACCCAATTCGCGTAGATGCAATACGGCAATGCGACCCAGAGTCCGAAGAGGCAGAAATTTTTCCACGACCAGCGCTCCGCCATCGCACCGGTCGGAATCGTCGCCGTCGTGTCCATAAAAACCATCATGAAGAAAAACAGCGCCATCACGCCCACGTCGCCGACGGCGCCGGTCAGAAACCAGCCTTTCGTGCCGAGCAGACCGTAGGTGAACGCGCCGGTCGCTTTTCCCGCCGCGTCGACCGCCGCCCCGATGCCGATGCCCTCGTTGAGAATCGAGAGGCCGGGACCGAGCGAAGCATACCAACCCGGGGCCACCGGACCGTTGAACCAATTGCCCCAACCGATCGCGAAGCCGTACACCCAGAAGGCGAGACAGCCGAGCGGGTAGATCATCAAATTCATCGCCGCGGTGTGCGCGGCGTTTTTCGCTCGGCAGAGCGCCGTCTCGACGAGCATAAAGCCCGCCTGCATGAACATGACGAGGAAGCCGCAGATCAACATCCAGACGTAATTAATCGAGAACAGGTTGTGCGTCACACGATCGTAGAGGTCCTGGGTCGAAAGCTTCTCCGGAATATCTCCTTTGGCGTCGCCGGCCGGCGTCGCCCAAACTCCGGAGGCAGCGCCCGTCGGGTCCGGCCACGCCGGCTTCTTCGGATCGTCGCTGCTGGCCGTGAAATAGGACGGCAGCTTCGGCGCCGGAGCGGACGCGGCCGGAGCCGCGGGCGTTTCAACCTTGGCGGCTTCTTGCGCATCAGCCCAGCGCGTCGGCAGCCACGCCAGTATCAGTGAAAAGCACAGAAACACCCCGATGATTTTCAGCTTACGCATCTCTTATTCTCCTCTCATGATTTCTAGATGGCGTCCGCGCCCTTTTCTCCCGTGCGGATGCGGATGACCTCCTCCGCCGGAGTGACGAAAATTTTTCCGTCGCCGATTTTTCCCGTGCGCGCGGTCTGCAAAATGGTATCGACAACCTGCGCCGCCTTTTCGTCGGGCACGAGAATCTGGATCTTCACCTTGGGTAAAAAATCGACCGAGTATTCCGCCCCCCGGTAGAGCTCGGTGTGGCCTTTCTGCCGACCGAAGCCCTTCACCTCCGTGATCGTCATTCCTTGAATGCCGACCCTGGTGAGGGCCTCTTTGACCTCGTCGAGCTTGAAGGGTTTGATAACCGCTTCGATCTGCTTCATATCGTCTCCTCGCGAGAGTTTTGGATCGAACGTAGAAGCGGCTACGCAAGCAGCGTGCCGCAAGTAGAAAAATAAAATAATCGTTAAAAGTGGCTTATAAGCCTCCTGGAGAGATTGCTGAATTGCTTTCAGTTTAAGCAACCTGCCTAAAAGCTGAGCACAAAACGCGGCGATTTTTTATGCGTGGTTTATGGTCGTGGCGTGATTTTTCGGAAAGAATTTTCCCGTCACGGTGCGGGTTTTAAGAGCATTCGGAAAAGGATGGCGGCACAGCCGGGCGCGCGGATCAGACTACGCCGATTATAAGGAGAAGCATCGTCGCGGCCATCATCATGAGTCCGAGCGGCACGCCCAGCCGCGCCCACTCGGTGCTTTTGATGCGGAGCGCGTGCGCCGCGACGATGTTGGGGATGTTGCCGGGGATCAGCATGCCGCCGGATATAAGGAGGCCGAGCAGCGCGGCCTTGATCTGTGCTTCGTTGAGCGACGGCGCGATCTCGGCCGCCGTCAGCGTCGCGTTGTCGAGGATCGCTGACACGATGTTGATCCAGAAGAGCGCGAGCGAGGAGACGTTCGCGAGATACCTATCGATCAGCGGCTTGAAGCCCGCGCCGAGAAATATGAGCGCCATGACGAAGATGTAGACTTTGAACGCGCGCACGAAGACGTCGCGCAAGCCGCCCGGCTCGGCTTCGCCGCTAAGCGTTTCCTCGACGTCGTCGGGTTCCCGCCGCACGAGAAAGATTCCCGCGAGGCCGAGCAAAATCACGGCGACGACGGTGTACAAGCCGAGGAGATTGAAGAGATAAAAAAACTTGGCGTGGTACGGCGGGCCGGCGAGCTTCGAGACCGCAATGGTCGCGAGCGGCTCGCCGAGCGGCGTCAGCGCGGCGCCGAGCCCGATCGCGAAGCAGGCGACGATGGCGAGATGCACTTCGGCGCGGCGGTGGAGCGGCAGCACGTTGATGAATTCCACGAGGAGCAGCGCGGCGATGATCGCCGAGATGATGCTTGAGAGCAGCCCGAGCACAACGACGCCGGAGAAGACGACGGCGGGCAGCGGCACGGTGACGAGGATCCGTGTCATAACGTGGTCGAGATACTCGCGCGTGTAGTGGAACAGCGCCCCGGCGATCAGTACGGCCAGCGTAATCTCGATCGGCGCGACGAAGCCTTCCTTTATTATATGAGTATCCCAGGCGCCTGAGACAGTCGCGCTCGCGAGCCCCATGATAAAAAGGAACGCCTCTAGGTTTCCTTCGATCTTTCGATTGGTGAACGGGCCGATGAGGACGACCAGAAAAATAAGCGTAAGCCATAGCGCAAGCATGGTTGGCGGTTGACGCAACCTTTATGCCAATTTTTACGGCGTTTTTATGTCGGTGTATCAGCGGAGACGGCGGTGCTTGAGCGCGGGGAGCTCTTCGCGCACGGCCGCGAGATAGTCGAGGTCGATCTCGGCGGTGATGACCGACGGCTTGTCCGGCGCGCGCGCGAGAATGCGGCCCCACGGATCGACGATCATCGAGTTGCCGTAGGTCGAAAAGCTTTTCGGATTATGGCCGATCTGGTCGGGCGCGATCACGTAGACCTGGTTCTCGATCGCGCGCGCCCGCAGCAGCGGCTCCCAGTGCGCCTCGCCGGTGAACGCGGTGAAGGCGGCGGGGACGAAAATGATCTTCGCGCCTTGATCGACGAGGGCTCGGTAGAGCTCCGGAAAGCGCAGATCGTAGCAGACCGTGAGACCGACGCGGCCGAACTCGGTCTCGGCGGTCACGACGTCGGCGCCGTGCTCGCGCGTCTCGGACTCGAGCGCGGTCACGCCGCGCGGAATCGCGACGTCGAAGAGATGAATCTTGCGGTAGCGCGCGAGCTGCCGCCCGTCGGGGTCGAAAAGCAGGCTTGTGTTGTAGCATTTCCGCGCTTCGGGGATGTCTTCGGGAAACGATCCGGCGAGCAGGTAGATCTTCAACTCGCGCGCGAGCCGCGCCATGCGCTCGGCGGTCGGCCCCGCGAGCGGCTCGGCGTTCTTTTTCTCATCCGTCTTGTCGCCGCGCCAGTTGAAAACCTCCGGCAGCGCCGCCATGCGCGCGCCGCGCGCCGCCGCCTCGCGCACGGCGCTCTCGGCGTGCCTGAGATTCGCCTCCTTATCTTCCGAGGCGAGCATCTGGATCGCGGCGGCGATGAATTTCATTGTCTGCCTACCTGCTTAAGAATACCGGCCGCGGGCTCTTGCGCAAAACATATTCGGTCGCGCTTCCGATGACGAGCTCGATGATGCGCCGGTGGCCGTACGCGCCGATAAAAAGCAGATCGTAGCCGAAGTTTACGAGGTAGTCGACGATCTTCTGCTCGGGATAGCCGCGCGCGAGCTCGTAGCGCGCCTCGATCTCGTAGGACGCCAAATACGAGCGCGCGGTCTGCAGGGCCTTCTGGCCCAGCGTCTCGTCGCGCGCGATGTGCAGCACGGTGAGCGGCAGCTTGAAGCGCGCGCAGAACTCCGCGGCCGATTCCATCGCGGCGCCGGCGCGCTGGCTCGCGTCGTAGGCGAGCAGCGGCCGCTCGATCGCGCGAAAGGCTCTCGTCGAGACGAACACCGGGCGCGGAGATTTGCGCGTGACGTTCTCCGCCGTCCCGCCGAGAAATCCGGTCGAGAATTCCTCGTTGATGCCGCGGTGGCCGATCACGACGAGGTCGGCGGCCTTCGCGCGCTCGCAAATCTCGTTGGGCACGAGGCCCATGTCGAGGAACGTTTCGCAGCGAATGTTTCGCTCGCGGCAGCGCCGGCTGAATTCTTCGAGGATCGTCTTGCCGCGCTCCTCGAGCGCCTCGCGCATCTTGGTCGAGATGTCGATGTAGGGCTCGAAGCCGAGCGAGCCCGAGATGTCGTGGAAAAAAGTCCCTTCGATCGACACCATGTCGATCACGTGCTGGCCGAACAGCGCGCCGCCGAAGCGCTCGGCCATCCAGAGGGCGTATTCGAGCGCCCCCTTGGCGTGCTCCGAGCCGTCGAGCGGAACCAGGATATTCTTGATCATATCCGCGCGGCGCTGCGCGTCGCCCCACGCCGCTCCGCATCCTCTTTAGCCGCGGGCCGGGGGATTTGCAAGCAGGGAATCTCCCGCCATGGATAGCTTAGAAACAGGAATCTTCCGAGCTATCTCATAGTCCCAAATCGCCCAAGAGACGTGCCAGGACGGTTTCCGCTTTGAAATATTCCTCGGCGATGGCACGCGCCGCGCCGCTTTCTCTCTCGTAATCGGAGTCGATCGCGTCGAAAGCCGTGAGAATCTCTTCCACGGTATTGAACGTGAACAGGCCGCGTCCGGTCGGCAGGACGGCGTCGAAGCCGGTGTCCTGCGTGATGACGGGGTGCCCGGCGGCGAGATAGCAGGCGCTCCGCTCGCTGAACCAGCCGCTTTTTAGCCGCACGTTAAGGTCCTTCGCGACCGTGAGCTCGCCGCGCGAAGCGCAAATATAGTCCCGGTACGGCTGCGGGCTCAGCGTCAAAGGATGGGCGTCGACGAGACGCCAGCCGTTCGATTGAAGGAGCTCGGCGTCGCCGGCGCCGAGATTGTCCAATCCCGTCGCGAGCTCGATCGGCTGCACTGCTCGCTTGGGGACATCGATGAATTTCAGGAACTCGTGGTGCTTGCTCCAGAAGTAAGTCTCACCCTTGAAGGCGAGGTCGCGGCCCGCTTGCTTCCAGTTGCCGACGGTCGTGAACGCGGTTTTCGACGGCGGTCCGCCGCGCCAGAGATCCAGCAGCACCGGCTGCCGCATCGTGGCGCGGAGCCGCGGCAGCGGCGGAATCGCGCAGCCGGATTTTCCGATGTTCTCTCCGTAGGTAACACAATCGTCGTGCTCTTCCACGATCGCGCGCGTATCGGGGTCGCCTTCCGCGAAACCGATCTCGTGCACGCCCGGATCGGTGCCGACGTAAACCAGCCGACCGACACGCAAGCCTTCCTCGGCGAAGCGCGTCGCGCCTGTGATATTCAACACAGCGTCCGCATGGGCGAGCAAATCCTCCGCCTTGCTCCCTTCGATGCCGAACCACTGCTTGTCCGAATAACTGCGCCGATAGGCCCAGCGGCCGGCGAGGCCGAACGCCGCGGCGACGCGCTGTATATAAGGAAGCGCGTACGTGGAGTCGTCGACCGCCGCCGCGCGCTCGGGATCGTACGGCCAGGCCGAAGTGGTCTCGAAATAATATACGTCGTGGCCGAGACGGCGCAGGCCGGCGGCGATCTGCATATGCATCCACGCCATCCCGGCGTAGGGATTCGAGGCGAGGGTTCCAACCACGACGAGACGGCGCGGCTTCATAAAACTTTACACCCAGGAGGCCGCGGCGGCTCAGTTGCCGCCGGCCGCGGCAATGCGCGCGACTTCGCGCAACCGGCCGTTCTCGATCTCGAGATGGAGGTGGCAATTTTTCAGCATGCCGGGCCGGTGCGTGATGATGAACGAAGTGCGGCCGTGCATCAGCCGCTGCATAGCGTCGAGAATAAGCGCTTCGGTCTTCATGTCGACCGAGCTGGTCGGCTCGTCGAGGATGAGAATCGGCGCGTCGCGCAGGAACGCGCGCGCGAGCGCGATGCGCTGGCGCTCGCCGCCCGAAAGGCTCATGCCGCGCTCGCCGACCTGCGTGTCATAGCCGCCGCGAAGACGCGCGACGAAATCGTCGACGTGCGCCGCCTTCGCGGCGGCGACAATCTCGGCTTGAGTCGCCTCCGGGCGGGCGTAAGCGATGTTTTCCGCGATGCTGGCCGAAAACAACACCGCCTCCTGCAGCACGATAGCGAACTGATTCCGGAGGTCGGCGATTTTATAGTCGCGCAAGTCGACGCCGTCGAGCAGGATTTGCCCGGCGGTCGGGTCGAAAAACCGCGTCAACAGGCTCACCAGCGTCGTTTTTCCCCCGCCCGTCATGCCGGTGATCCCGACGCGCGACCCGGCGTCGATCTCGAAGGAAATGTCGTCGAGCACGCGCCGATCGTTTTCGTAAGCAAACGCCACCCGGCGAAAGGCGACCGCGCCGTCGCTGCGGCGGATCGGAAAGGCGCCGGGCTTTTCGAGGACGTCCGGAGGCTCGTCGAGAAGCGAAAACGCCCGCTCGGCGCTTACGATAGAGGCCTCGACGTGCGCAGCCATCGAGCTCAGCATCTCGAGCGGCCCGTAAAGCTGCGCGAGGTAGGTCATGATCATGAGCAGCCCGCCGAGCGTGAGCGCGCCGGCGCGGACGTGACCGACGCCGATGAACAACACCACGGCCGTGCCCACGGCGATGGTCAGGCCGACGAGCATGCCGAAGCTGCCCTCGTCGAACGCGATGCGGATGCGCGCCCAGACGCTTTCGCTCGAATGGCGGAGAAACCGCTCGTGCTCGCGCTCCTCCTGTCCGAAGGCGCGCACGACCCGCACGGCCGAGAGCACTTCCTGCACGACCGACATCGCCGAGCTCTGCAGCTGATAGGCGCGGTCCCACTTGCGCCGCAGCGGCCCGCGATACGCGCGCGTGATCAGCGCCAGGACCGGCGAGATCGCGAGCGCCACGAGCGCGAGCTGCCAGTCGATCGCCGCCGTGACGTAGATCATGCCGCAGAGCGTGAAGGCGGCGGTCACGAACGGGGTAAGGCCGTCGATCAGCATCCACTGAATCGCGGGCGCGTCGTATTGGATGCGATAGGTCGAGTCGCTGGTTCCCTTCTTGTCGTGATAGAAGAGCGAAAGGCGCTGCGCGTGGCGGAGGAGCTTGGCGCGGAAGGCGAGAATCAATTTCTCGCTCGTATAGATCTTCAGCACCGCGGTTCCGTGCTGCTGGATATGATGCAGGCAATAAACGACGACAAGTAAAACGGCGCAAAAGACCAGCAGTGGGGTGCCGGAGGTCGCCGAAGCCGGCAGGAAAGCCGCCAGCCGTCCCGAGAGCGGCCGGGAGCCGATAACGTTGTCGACGGCGATCTTCAGCGGTATCGGAATCAGCAGCGTCAGCGGCGCGGCGAGCAGGCTCAAAAAAAATATCGCCGCCAGGTGAAGACGATAGCCGCCGGTCTCCCGGAGCAGCCGGCGGTAGACCGCGAGCGTGCTGTAGCGCCGGCCCGCCATCAATCCTCGCCGGCGCCCATTCCCCTCAAGCTGGAGACGACGGCCGACATCGCCGCGGCGCAGTCTTGAAAGCTGCGCGCGAAAAAAATCGCGGCGACCACGGCAATCGCCGCGCTCGCGATCCAGGCGTGGTCGTGCGCGGCGCCGAGGCTCATGCCCAAAAAGCCGATCAGCAGAAACACCACGCCTTTCGCGAAGACCGGGGCGGCGCGGAAGCGCACGAGCTGTTTGCCGCCGCCGTGCTCTTCGATCGCCATGCGCATGCGCACCGCGGCGAAGACGCCGTCGCGCACTTCGAGGTCCCACTCGTCGAAGTCGCCGCCGCACGCGACCGACGCGCCGCGGCTTCTGAGCGCCTTCGCGACCGCCGCGAGCCTTTCCGGCGCGGCCTGCCACGCCTCGCTCCAGAGGCGGAACGACCGCGGCGCCGGAAACGCCGTGCCCTCGACGCCGCGCTTGCGCCACGGCGTCAGATCGTAGCGAATGCGCCCGCAAAGCCGCGCGAGCGGCTGCTGTAGATGCAGCCATGCGGTCACGGCGCGCATGCACAGGCATTTCACGTGCCCCTCCTCGCAGAACGGCGCGCGCGCGCCGCTGATGAGCGCCTGCGCCAGCGGAGCGGCGAGCGAGAGAATGAAGAGCGGCACGAACGCGAGCAGCGGCGGCCAGAAAATTCCGACGGCGGAGAGCCACGCCAGCGCCACGATGACGAGATACCACTCGGGCATGAGCGGCAGCGAAAGCAGCGGTCCCGGCGCCGCGTCGTGGCGCGACTGGAAGAGCGCGCCGCCCCACGTGCCGTAGTAGATGCGCCATTTTTTCCCGAGCCCGTGCGTATGGCCGTTGCCGTAGACGCGCCCGGCCCACGCGAGATGGCCGGCGGCGTTGTACTTCTCCGGCCACTTCCTTTCGAGCAGCGCCTCGGCCTTGCCGTAGCCGGCCTGCTGTTTCCAGTACGCCGCGAGCGAGCCGCGCCGGTGGTGCCAGACCAGCGCCGCAGGGGTGAAACCGATCGTGCAGCCGTTTTTTTGCAGCCGCCAGCAGACGTCCACGTCGTCGCCGGCGGCGCGGAACTGCGGATCGAATCCGCCGATCGCTTCGAGCGCCGCTTTGCGAAACGCCATGTTGCAGCCGGGAATGTGCTCCGCCTCCTCGTCGGAGACGAGCACGTGCACCGGCCCGCCCGGCGCGTGCGCGATGCAGTCGGCGATCAGTCCGCCGCCGGTCGGCGCCACGTTGGGGCCGCCGATGCCGGCGTGGCTCGTATGCATGAAAGCGTTTGCCAGATAGGCGAGCCAGTGGGAATCGGGATAAGCGTCGTCGTCGAGATAGGCGACGATCTCGCCCGCCGCCGCCCGCCAGCCGACGTTACGGGCTTGGCTGAGGCCCTGATTCTGCGTGGTGATGACGCGGAAACCGTATTCGGAAGCGATTTTTTCCGTCGCGTCGGTCGAGCCGTCGTTGACCACGATCACTTCGTAGTTCGGATAGCTCAGGCGCGTCAGCCCCTCGAGGCAGTCGCGGAGGGTGCGCGCGCCGTTGTACGTGCACACGACGACGGAGATGAGCGGCCAATCCGCCCGCGCCGGGAACGGCGTCTCGGCGAACGCTGCGCGCGCCGCCGCGAGCGCCGGCTTCGGCCGCCGGTCGCGCGTCGTGAGGCCGAAATCCCAGTCCTCGATATCGTAGCCGCCGCGATGCCATTCGTCGGTCCAGGCGAAGACGAACGCGCCCGCGGCGCCGGACGCGAAGGTCGTCCGGATCTGCCACTCGACGGACACGGCCTGGGCGAGCTCGCCGTTGCGCCGGCTGTCGAGGCCGATCTCGGCGAGGATCACCGGGCGGTCGCCGGCGAGGTTGTGAATGCGCGCGAGATATTTTTCGAGGCGCTCCTTCGATTCGAGATAGACGTTGAAGCAGACGAGATCGAGAAACGACAGGTCGAGATATTCCGTCGTCGGATAATTGACGTAGGTGACGAGCGCCTCGCGATCCACGCTCTTCGCGGCGCGGTAGAGCCGCCGGATGAAGCGCTCGATCTTGCGCGCGCCGTGCCAGCGCGCGATCGGCGCCGGGATCTCGTTGCCGATCGCGTAGAAGAGCAGCGCCGGATGGCCGCGCAGCGAGCGCACCGCCGCGCGCACGCGCTGCTCGATCGAGCGGCGGCGCGCGGCGCCGTCGAGAAAGGCGATGTGCTGCTCCCACGGGATGCCGACCATGACGCGCAGCCCGTGCCGCATCGCCGTATCGAGCAGCCAGCGCGGCGGCACCGTATACGTGCGCACGGCGTTGAGGCCGTTGGCGGCCATGAGCGCGAAATCGCGCTCGACGACCCCGCGGTCGAGCGCCTCGCTGCCGTCGGCCTGCGGCCGGAACGTGCCGTAGGTCGCGCCGCGCACCCAGAATTTCTCGCCGCCGGCGAAAATGAAT
>DASWZY010000069.1:0-5351 GCA_036407055.1 Binatia bacterium | reverse complement strand
TCTCGCCGGAGCGGATGGAAAAACTCACATCGTCGACGGCTTTCACCCAGCCGACCACGCGGCGCGCGATCGCGCCGCTGGTCACCGGGAAATATTTCTTCAAGCCGCGGACTTCGACGAGCGCGTCCGCCGGTGCGGAATTTTGAGTTTTGACCCGTTCGACTTCGCTTGGGGTCAACCCTGAGGCGCTCGAAGGGTTGAGTTTTGAGTTTTTAGTTTCAGATTCGGATTTCATAATTCAACGCCGAAAATTCAAAACTCAAAACTTTTCCAGGCTGTCCGCGACGAAGCACGCGGCATCGTGCCCCGCGCCGGCGCTTTGCAGCGCGGGAACTTCCCGCGCGCACTTCTCGATCGCGTACTTGCAGCGCGGGCGGAAGCTGCAGCCCGGCGGCAGTGCCCAAAGGTCCGGCGGCTGTCCTTCGATCGGCACGAGGCGCGTCCGACGCGGCTGGTCGAGACGCGGCACCGAGTGGAGCAATCCGATCGTGTAGGGGTGGCGCGGGTCGCGGTAGATGTCCGCGGCGGCGCCGCTCTCGACGATTTTTCCCGCGTACATGACGTTTACGCGGTCGGCGTAGCGCGCGACGACGCCGAGGTTGTGCGTGATAATCACGAGGGCGACGCCGAAATCGCGGCTGAGGCCGCGCATGAGCTCCAGCAGCTGCGCCTGGATCGTGACGTCCAGCGCCGTCGTCGGCTCGTCGGCGAGGATCAGCTTGGGGCGGCAGGAAAGCGCGATCGCGATCATCACGCGCTGGCGCATGCCGCCGCTGAACTGATGCGGATACTGCTTCAGCCGCTCGGCCGGGTCGGGAATCCCGACGAGCCGGAGCAGCTCGAGCGCGCGCCCGCGCGCCTCGCGGCGCGACGCCTCTCCGTGCGCCTCCAGCGTCTCGGTAAGCTGCCGCTCGATCGTCAGCACCGGGTTGAGCGACGTCATCGGCTCCTGAAAGATCATCGCGATCTCGGCGCCGCGGACGCGGCGCATCGCCTCATCGTCGAGCCCGAGCAGATCCTTACCGTCGAAGCGGATCTCGCCGGCGACGATCTCCGCCTGCGGTCTCGGAATCAAACGCATGATCGAGAGCGCTGTCATGCTTTTGCCGCAACCGCTCTCGCCGACAAGCGCGATGGTCTCGCCCGGCTTCACGTCGAACGACACGCCGTCGACCGCCTTCACGACGCCCATCGACGTCCTGATGTGGGTTTTAAGGCCGCGGACCGCGAGCAGCTCAGCCATTGAGCGCCTGCTTCAAAGCTTTCATATGGTTGCCGAGATGCTTGATGACCGTCGCTTCCGCGAGCTCGGGATTCGTTTTAAGAAAGGCGTCCATAATCTGGTCGTGCTCGCGCATCGAGTAGTCGAGCCGGCGCGGCAGCTGCAGCGCGAGGATGCGGGTGCGCCGCATCTCCTGGCGCATCTGGTCGATCATGCGGTAGAGGCGCTCGTTGCCGGCGACCTCCGCGATGAAGCGGTGGAAGCGGCTGTTCGCCTCGAAGTACGCCGCGGCGTCCTGACTTTTGTACGCGTTCTTAAGGTGTTGGTGCAGCTCGCGCAAGCGTTCGATTTCTTCGGGGCGGGCGCGCTCGACGGCCAGGCGCGCCGCGAGCCCTTCGAGAACGCTCGCGATCGAATAATAATCCTCGATCTCGGCGACGGTCGGCTTGCTGACGATCACCTGATCGTTGGACAGGAACGTGACGTATCCGTCCGCCTCGAGGCTCCGCAGCGCCTCGCGCAGCGGCACGCGGCTGACGCCGATCGAGGAGGTCAAGCTCTGCTCTGAGAGCTTTTCGCCGGGCTTTAGCTTGCCGCCGGAAATCGCTTGCTTTAGCTGCTCGGCGATCAGCCGGGTGAGCGAACGAAAGCGCTTCTCCGCGCGCTGTTCTCCTCTGCCGATCAACGCCGCTCCTCGCCGCCGCGCGCCTTTTTGTCTTTCTCGCCGCGCGGCAGCGCGCGTATGAGGCGATCGAGCGCCTGCTTCACCTGGTCGAGATGGCTTTTCACGGTGAAAACGTATCCGCCGTCCAGCTGCCGTAAAAACACGTCGCGGCCGATCTTCAGATGCGCGAGATCCTCTCCCTGCGCCATGACGAGCTCGTCCGACTTGTCGCGGATCAGCGCCAGCGCCAGCGGCGGCAGAAAGCCGTCGGGCGTGACGTAAAGGATCGTGAACGTCTCGATCGTTCCCTCCTCGCTGCGCTTCGCGGGAGCGTTCTTCCGGCGCTTTATCGCCTTCGCCTCCGGCGGCAACGGCGCTCGCTGGACAGACGCGGCACTGTCGGCGCGCTCGACGATCGTCACGAGATTATTCGCCCCGAGACCGCCGGTGCTTTGCGCGAGGCCGCGGCGCGGCTCGCGCTTGAGTTTCACGCCGCCCTGGCCGCGCATAAGCCGCGCGACCTCCACCACCTGCGCGACGCCGCTGGCGCCGACCGGATGGCCGCGCGCCTTGAGGCCGCCGGAAACATTGATCGGCAGTTGCCCGTCCGGGGCGGTCTTGCCTTCCGCGACCGGCTGCCAGCCCTTGCCCGCGGGGAAAAATCCCAGATCCTCCGTGCTGATGATCTCGAAGGACGTGAATGCGTCGTGGACCTCGGCGAAGTCGATGTCCTTCGGCGTGATCCCGGCCATGCGATACGCGCGCTCCGCCGCCATGCGCGTCGGCTCGAACGAAGTGAAGGAGTCTCGCTCGCGCAGCCCCGCTGGGCCGGTTCCCTGCCCTAGCCCGGCGATTCGCAAATCGGTTTTTTCCGCCGTCACCAACACCGCCGCCGCGCCGTCCGTTATGGGCGAGCAATCATAGAGTCTCAGCGGCGTCGAGACAAGCTTGCTCGCGAGATAGATCTCTTTCGTAATCGGCTTCTGAAACTGCGCGAAGGCGTTGCGCGCGCCGTTGGCGTGATTTTTCATCGCCACGGCGCAGAGCGCGCGCTCGAGATCGCTGTTCGACAGGCGATAGCGCTGGCGGTAGCGCTCGGTGATCATCGCCGCGAGCGCCGGCATGGTCGCGCCGCAGGCGCGCTCCTGCGCCTCGATGACTTCAGCGAGGATGCGCGTCGCGGCGCTCGTCGTGAGGTGCGTCATTTTCTCGCCGCCCAATACGAGAACGGTCCGGTGATAGCCGGCCGCGACCGCGTGGCACGCGGCGTGGACCGCGGCGGCGCCCGCCGAGGAAGCCGTCTCGACGCGCATCGCCGGAATACCGGTGATCCCCAGCGTCTCGACTATCTGGGCGGCGATGTTGCTCGCGCCCGTAAACTCCTCGGGATTCATGGCGCCGAGATAGACCGCGTCGATCTCCTGAACCGGCGAGGCCGCGAGCGCGGCCGTGGCCGCTTCGGCGAGAAGCTCCACGAGCGAGAGCGGGCTCTTGCCGAACTTGGTCAGGCCGACGCCGGCGATGTAGACATCCGACATGAGGGTTATTTTACACTAGAGAACGGCCGCTGGCACGGCTAGGGAAAAAATTTCATTTATATTGAATCCGGCGGTTTTCTCGCGGCCGGAGCATGGCGCGCCGTGCCCTACATGCATCTTCATCGATGAATTAATCGTTCGCGGCTTCGACCGCGGCGAATCCTGCTGTAATCTCATCGCAAATCTCAAATCGCATAATTTGAAATCTGACATATGAAATTGAAGTTCCGCGCGCAGCGAGGATTCGCGGGCTCGGAGAGCAGACATCAGAAAATTATACGGCCAAAAACGCTAAAGGACGTCTGCCCAATCTCCGCGCGCCGCCGGCTTCGATCGCGACGGTGTCGCCGGCGCGGATCGAATCGCGCATGGCGCCCTTGCGCGCCGCCGGCTTCAAGATGAAGACGTGGCCGGCCTTGAGCTTTTGCCGGGCCTCGGGAAAATCGCTCATGCCGCCCCACACCATCGGCGCGTCCTCGCCGAGGCCGCGCCCGTGCATCAGCGCCTCGCCCGGCTCGTAGCCCGCCGCGCGGACTTCCTCCTGATAGAAGGCGACGATCTCGCCGAACGACACGCCGGGTTTCAACAGCTTCAGCATTTTATCGAAAATTATTTTCGTCGCGTCGTACATTTTCACAATCGCCTCCGGCCGCGGCCCGAGCGCGATCGGCTGGAGCGCCTGCGCGATGTATCCAGCATAGCGGCCTTCGACCTCGGTGTTGATGAGATCGCCCTGTTTGAGCGGACGCGCCGTGAAGACGCGCTGCGCCCAGGGCACCTCGGGGCCGCCGGCGCCGAAGAGCAGCATCGTGACCGGCTCGCCGCCTCGGCGCGTCATCTCGCGCAGCATCTCGGCAATTAAATGATTCTCCGGCACGCCGGGGCGGGCGATCTCGATCATCGCGCCGATCGCGCCGCCGATGATCTCGGCCGCCTTTTCGATGAACGCGATCTCCTCGGGGCTCTTGACCGCGCGCGCGTGTTGCATGAGATCGGTCGCGTTCTCGAACCGCGTCTGCGGCAGCGCCGCGCGGATTTTCTCGTACGTGCCCCAGGGCACGACGCCTTCGGGCGCGCGCACCATGCCGGAGAGGCCGATCACGCCGACGCGCTCGGCGCGGATTTCTTTCAATCGCTGGATCACCGGCTCGCCGTACGAGCGGCGCGACGGCCGCAGGTCTTTGATCCAATCCTGCGCGAGGCCCCACCACTCGATCTCATTCGCGCCGCGCACCACCACGGTCGGCTCTGCTTCGAGCGGAAAAACCGCGGCGACTTCGTTCTGGAAGCCGCCGATCTGCGTGAGATAGCGAACATCCGCGCCGAACTGGTCCCAGTGGCCCTGATTGGGCAGGCCGATCACGGCGTCGAGATTGGCTTTTTTCATCTCGGAGCGGACGGCGCTCCAGCGCCGGTCGCGCTCGGCGAGTGAGAAGGTCGGGATGATGGGTTTTTCCATCGCGTCCGCTCTGTTCGGTTGATCGGTTGAAATTCTTCGAGGCCGGTCAAAAGGGTCCCAGATGCAAGGCGCGCGAGAACCGCGAGCGAGGCGTACTATTTTCAGTACGTCGAGCGAAGCGAATCGGAGCGCAATGCCGCAGATGGGCCCTTTTCACCGGCCGGACCGCTTCCCCGCGTCGAAGCTGGAGATGCCTTTGCCGATCTTCGCGCGGTTCTCCTGAATCCGCCGCCATTTCTCCTCGTCCGGCAACAGGTCCCAGTTCTCCGTGCCGTGCGCGGTGATCTGGAGATAGTTGTTGTCGGTGTCGAAGAAATAGATGCTGCGCTCGCCGGGCGGCCTGAGGCCGTCTTCGGAGCGGTGGTCGCCGAGCGAGCGGCCGCCGAGCTCCGGAATCGCGACGAGCATGCGGTCGAAATCCTCCTGGCTGACGTTGAACGCGACATGGCAGGCGCGGCCGTGCTTTTT
>DASWZY010000068.1:0-2521 GCA_036407055.1 Binatia bacterium | reverse complement strand
TGGTGGTCGGAAAATCGACGGCGCCGTCGCCCTGCTCGACGACGAGGCATTCGATGCCGCGCCAGCCGAGCTCGGCGGCGAGCGCGAGGCCGGTCGGCCCGCCGCCGGCGATTACGACGGGACAGCGCTTGCGGCTTGTCGTCATTTCAAGCCGGCCGCGGCTTTTTGGGCGAAGCTGAAGTCGAAGACGCGTGCGGGCGCGACCTCTTTGTCGACGCCGCCGAGGCTTTTTTGCGTGAATTCGATCGCGCCCTTCATCCATGCCTCGTCCGCGGAGCCGGCTGCGGAGATGCGGCTGACATAAACGTCGAGAATCTGCTGGGCGAGCGAGGCGTCCTTCACGCCCAGATATTCGCCGATGATCTTCGCCGCCTCGGCGCGATTCTGCTTTGCGTAGAGCAGTCCGCGCAAGCTGGCTTTGACGAACGCGAGCACTTCGGCGGGATCGGCCTTGATCTTCTCGTCGGTGACGCCGATGCCGCCGGTCGGGTACGTCGCCATGTAATCGCCGGAGTAAGCGATGCGGTTGTAGCCTTCGCGCTCGAGGATCGGCGGGCGCGGCGGCGTGAACAGCGCGGCGGCGACGCGCCCCGTGCGGAGCGCGAGCGCGGTTTCTTCCTGGCCGCCGACGACGATGCTGGTGACGTCTTTGTTCGGCGTGAGGCCGTTTTTCTGCAGGATCGCCTGGGTCAAGAGATCGATGGCGCCGCCGCGCGACGAGATGCCGACGAGCTTGCCGCGCAGCTCCGCCACGGAGCGGATTTCCTTCTGCGCCATGAGATCGAACTGCGGCTTGGCGGAGCCGATGAAAACGAGCTTGACGGGAATGCCGCGCACCGCGGCCGCGATCGTCGCGCCCGACGCCGAGGTGTAGTCGACCGAGCCGCCGAGCAGCGCCTGCAAACCAACCGCGCCGCGGATCAGGATCGTCTCGACGTTGAGCCCCTCGTCGCGGTAGAAGCCTTTGACGTTGGCGATTTTGAACGGCACCTCGGCGATCGAGATCGCGCTCACGGAGAAACGTACTTTTTTTCCTTGCGCGAAAAGCGGGGCTGGTGCGAGAAGTACGGCGAGGATGCCCGAGGCGGCGAGAAATTTAACTCCGGCCTGCTTCACAAGAGCGGCAAGTAACACAGTAACATCGCGACTGCAATGAGCCGAAACGCCGTTCTTGACGGCGATGGTTGTCTGCTACTTTACTTTGAAATCGAAATACGTGTCGGGATACGGCTCGCTCTTAAGCGTAAAATGCCACCACTCTTCCTCTAGATTCTTGAAGCCGTTGCGCTCCATCGCGGATTTCAAAGCGAGTCGATTATCCTGTTGCGATTTCGTGATGCGACTGTTGAGCGTGTGGGATAGCAAATCAAAAAAATCGAAGGCGGTTCCCATGTCCAGCTCCCGATTGCTCGCCAAATCGATAATTGTCAGGTCGAGCGTGCTGCCCCGGCTGTGTCCGGATTTTGCGGCAAGGTAGCCGTCCCGAAACAGGCTCTCCTTATCGATTGACGGATAATATTTAGGTTTCGTTTTCTGATCGCTCAAGTCTTTCGCCCATCTGATGAAATGATCGACCGCATGCTGCGGCCGATAGCAATCGAAAATCTTCAGCGACTGCCGATTGCGGGCAAGCTCCGCTTGCACACTCTTAAGCGCGGCTGCCGCCTCTCTGGTTAGCAAGCATTTAGGAGCGTCGTAGCCGTCAATTCTCGACCCGACAAAATTATCGGTCGTGTAATACCGGATATTCAGGTGAACCGAAGGAATAAATTCCTTAACGTCGACAAATCCATCGCGATTTCCGATCGCGCTTACTTCCTTTTCTCCCGCGCAAGCGCTCAAGAGAAGAATGGAAGCGAAAAGAGCAAAAATCGATAACTGCTTCATATCGCCCACAAATACGTTTCAGGCACTATAAATTTACCGGGCATCGAATCCAAGCATCGGCCGCTCGTGTGCGGCCGAGACGGGATGAGGCTTCTTGACGGGAAAAAACGCATGGCATAAGAGCAACTCTGACGATGAAGCTATTCTGGACCGCGCTGGCGAGCGCGCTCGCAATTTTTTTTCCCTGGCGGACGGCTGAATCGCAGCCGCTCACGAAAATACGCATCGGCTATCCGTCGATCAGCTCGCGCCAGGCGCAGCTCTGGGTCGCGAAGGACGAAGGATTTTTCCGCAAATACGGTCTCGACGTCGAGCTGATCTTTCTCCGCGGCGGACAGGTCGCCGTGCAGGCGCTCGCCTCGGGCGACCCGCCGCTCGTCACCGTCGGCAATGTGATCCTGGCGAACCTTCAAGGCTACGAGAACGTGCTGGTCGCCTCCGTCGAGAACTCCTACGACCAGATCGTCTTCGCCCGGCCGGGAACCGCCAAAACCGTCGAGCAGCTCAAAGGCAAGCGCTTCGGCATCAGCGGCTTCGGCACGGCGACCCACAACGCGGCGGTTATTCTCTTCAAGAAATTCAATCTCGATCCGGCGAAGGACATTTCGCTGATCGCGACCGGCGCCGCGCCGGA